>NZ_JBCPAN010000001.1:0-350263 GCF_040916945.1 Bifidobacterium sp. RTP21102st3_E2_RTP21102_210122
CGGTCTGGCCGCGCGCAGCCGTGACAACGCGCGTACTCCGATGCAATGGGACGGTTCCGGCTACGCCGGTTTCACCGCTCCGGACGCCGCCACTGAGCCATGGATTTCCGTGAATCCGAATCATGCCGAGATCAACGCCGCCGGTGAATTCGATGATCCGGATTCGGTGTACTCCTTCTACAAGCAACTCGTTGCGCTGCGTCACAACAGCCCGGTCGTGGCCGCCGGCGACTGGCGACTGATTGACGCCGCTGATCCGCACGTCTATGCCTTTACCCGTGAGCTCGACGCTGAGAAGCTGTTGGTCGTAGTCAATATGTCCAGTCGAACCGTTGACCTGCCACGTGAGGCTGCCGAACTGGTGCAGCACGGGGTGACCGAACCGGATATCGTGATTTCCACCTACGACGCCTCGCACGCCGTGGTCTCCCTCGCCAACCGTGAGCTTGGCCCCTGGGAGGGCGCGGCCGTCCGCGTGTGAGCTAGCGTATGTTGTTCCAGACTATTTTCGTCCTTGTCTGAGGTGCCGTGCGTTTGCTTCGTCTCGGCGTACGTTGTTCCAGATGATGGGGAAATTGGTCTGGGGAAACGTATGCCAAGAGGCTGGTGCCTGCTTGGTGCCTGCCCGGTGTTTGTTGATGTCCAACGTGGAAAGCCCGCGCGGCTGGCGGGAAGCCACGCCGCAGGGCCGTCACGCCCCAAACTGGGCGGCCTTGCTGCCAAATTTGCGGCGCACAGCGTCCAGTGCGGCCTCGGCATCATGCAAACGCGCCTGTGAGGTCTGGCCGCAGGCATTGTCGGCCTCTTCGAGCATGTCATCCAGTGAAGGCTGCACGGCCGTAGCCGCCGCCTTACTGAGCGAAGACGTGCTCATACCGGCCAAGCGAATAGTTTTGGGCAGGGGAGTGGCAGACTCCGCCGAGGCCGGTAGCCCCAGCATGACTTTCAGCTGCCGCACGCATTCCGGGTACAGCACGCCGGCCGTATCGGTCGGCCGCTCCATCGTAAAAGACCGGGTCTGATAGCTCAGGTCGGCGAACCGCAGCTTCACCGTCAGCGTGCGCGCCACCAGCCCCTTGCGCCGCAGCGTGCTGGTTACTTCGTCGCAGGCCGAACGCAGTAGCCCACACACCACGCGCATATCGCGTGTATCCTCGGCCAAGGTTTCCTCGGACCCAATGGATTTCTCCTCGCGTACCGTGGTAATTTCGCGGGAATCCAACCCGTGCGAGGCCGCCCATAATCCACGTGCCGCAGCCGGGGAGCCAGTGGCACGAGTCAATGCAGCCTCATCCAGCTGAGCCAATTCAGCCACCGAATGCACGCCCCAAGCGTTAAGCCGCTTCTCCAAAGACGGCCCGATGCCCGGAATGCCACGCAATGGCATCATCTGCACGAATTCGGCCGATCGGGCCGCGGGAATCAGCAGCATGCCGTCCGGCTTGGCATTGGTCGAGGCCATTTTGGCCACCAGTTTGTTACAGGCGATACCCACTGAACACGTCACGTGGAAGCGCTCGGCCACCTGAGCGCGAATCCACGCGCCGATCGCGCTCGGCCGCCCCCACTCCAGCAGTGCGGCGGACACATCCATATAGCCCTCGTCCACCGAAACCTGCTCGAACCGGTCGGTGACGGTCAAAAACACCTCATGCATGATTCGGTGCGACATTATGCGGTAATACGCCATATCCACTGGCAGAAAAATGCCGTTCGGGCACAACTGATGGGCGCGCGCGGCCGGCATCGCCGAATTGATGCCGTATTTCCGGGCTTCGTAGCTCGCGGCGGACACCACCGCGCGCGGCCCGGTGCCGATGATTACCGGCTTGCCTTTGAGCCCGGGGTTGCGCGCCACCTCCAATGAGGCATAGAAGGCATCCATGTCGATATGCAGCACGGTGCATCCGGTCTCGTCGTGGCCCCAATCGCGTTTGGCGGCCTCAAGTCTCGGTGCGGTGCTCATGCCACCATTGTAGGAATGCCGAACGAGGTCATGCTCACTATGTGGCGCGCATGACGCGGCGCTCATTGTCATAATGCCGAATATCGCCGGAATTCCAAGGGTTTACGCACTGTGCGGCTGTTTCGCATGGTGGGTGCGATTCCACGGAATCGTCCACATTGCGTCACTGTCCGTAACGCCTTCCAAGTCAATGCGCGCTGTCCCGGCTCTCCGAGTAGCGTAAACCTCATGAAGAAGGCAGTGGTCGGTATCCTCAACCGTGTTCCCGTGGTTCTTATCGTGATTGGTGAGGCACTGGTGATTTATTTGGCTACGGCCGTCGCCAAACTTGCGTTCACCCAGCTCGATCCGCTGTACTCGGTGTGGTATCGCGTGGGATTTATGGCGGTGCTGTTGCTGCTGTGGCGCAGGCCCTGGAACAAGGCGAAGCGAGCGCAACTGTTTCACCGCGACGCCCGCAGCTGGGGGCTGGTCGTACTGCTCGGCTGCTCGCTGGTGCTGATGAATACCCTGTTTTATGTGGCCATCAGCAATATGGATATGGGCATTGCCGTGTCTATCGAATTTTTGGGACCGCTTTCGGTGGCGGTGATTACCGGCAAAAGCTGGCGCGAGCGGGTCGGTATCGGTATCGCGGCGGTCGGTGTGGTGCTGTTAGCTGGCATATCATTGGCCAATCCGTCCGGCAATGGCACGTTTTTGTATGGTCTGATTGCGATTTTGATCGGCGGGTCGATGTGGGGCATGTATATCATCACCGGCCGGCGCGTGGCGGCTGGCGGCAATTCGCTGGATAATCTGTGCATCGCCGTGACCATCGGCTGGCTGGTCCAGTCCCTGTTCCTTGGCGTGCCGGCTGTGGCTCATGTGGTTCACCCCAAGGCCGATGCCACGTGGGCGCTTGAGCCCGGCGGCTCGCTGAAGCTGCTGGCTCTGCTGTTTGTGATTTCCCTGATGGCCTCGTTCATTCCCTATGTGGTGGAGCAGATCACGCTGCGACGCACCACATCCGGCGCATTTTCGGTAATGCAATCCATCAATCCCGCCATGGCGGTGGCCGTGGGACTGGCGTTCGGCGAGATTCCCAGCGTTGGTGAAATCGTCGGTGTGGCGTTGGTGATTTGCGCGGTTATCGTTACGTTCTCCGGCGACGCCGCACCCGCGGACGTTCAATAATGTGTCGTTCGGCACGCCGTATCCGCAGGACGTGGTACAGTAATTTGCTGTTGCGCATTATTGCGTAACGTGGAGTCATGCCTGAGTGGCCGATAGGGGCACCCTGCTAAGGTGTTAGTCGTGTAAACGGCTCGAGGGTTCGAATCCCTCTGACTCCGCCGATTAAGGTTCCGGGTGAAAGCTCGGAACTTTTTTGTTTTCCGGAAACTCCGGGTTAAGTAACTCCTGAAATAACCGAGGACGGGCGGTCTCCGCTTGTGGTAAGCGGAGTCGGAGGTACGCCATTGTCCGCCCGCCTCCAAACCGCCATTTTAGTGGGCGAACGAGTGCGGCACGTCGGGAAAAGTCCGAGCGACGAAAGAAAAATGTCCACTAAGTGAGACTTTTGCGTGGTGTTCGTGAATGGTGATTGAAGATTAACCGGTTTATATATTGCTTGTCCAATCGCTTGCTCATCGCCTCCCTCCCCGCAGTACTTGACCGAGATGGGCGGTACCCTAGAGAGAGAAGAAGAGTTCCGAAGGGCGGGCAAAGATGAGCCATATCGCTGGGCAGGGGCAACATCGCTCCAACTCGACACGAACCAACCGTGCGGCGCTGATTATCGTGTTCGTGATCGTGCTCGCCGTTGCGCTGGGCATCGGCGCATGGTTCGCAACCCATCGCACGGACGGCAATGGCCCCGCACACGCCGGAGTGTCGGACGTCGCGTTGAATAAAGCGAAGAACACGCCCAAACCGGTGACCGAACATCACGGCAATTCACCGGATTGCCCGGATACGGACTGCATCGCCATGCTGGTCAACGGCGATTTGTTGTTCCATGAGGGATTGTGGAGCCATTTCCAAGGCCCGAACCCCAACGCCACGGATGGCACCGCCTTCAACTTCGACCCGCTGTTCGCGCCGATGAAGCAGTACATTCAGGCTTCGGACATCGCCGTGTGCGAATTCGAAACCCCGATCGCCCAGCGCGGCGGCCCATATGCCGCGTACCCGATCTTCAACATTCCGCCGGAAGTGGCGGATGCCGCCCGCAACGTGGGATACAACGCCTGCACACACGCCACCAACCATTCCTGGGATCAGGGGGCGGATGGCATCGCCCGTCTGTGGGACACGCTTGAGGCCAATGGCATCGCCCAGACCGGCTCGTACAAAACCGAAGCCGACTCCACCAAACCGTTGGTCATCGATTCCCCGACCGGCGGCGGCAAGCTGGGTCTGGTCACCGGCACGGTCTCCCTCAACGGCATGACCGCCGACGAGGACTGGCAGGTGGATCGTCTGCGCGAAGACGGCGACCCGAATCACGACAGCGACATCCAGCGCGCGGTAGACAAGGCCAACAAGGCCCGCGAGCAAGGTGCCGATGTGGTGGCCATCGCCATGCACTCGGTGCAGGAATACCTTGATTACGCCGATTCCTGGCAGATTTCGGAAGCCCATGAGCTTGCCGACACTGGTGCCTTCGACGTTATTTACGGTGCCGGTTGCCATTGTGCGCAGCCCATCGAGAACTATAACGGCACGTGGATTATCTACGGTCTGGGCAACGCCGTCACCGAGTCGGCGAACACGCCGGAAACCTTGGTCAACAATCAGGGTGTGACCGCACGCATCCAGTTCGCCGGCAAGAAGGGCGTCAAGGGGTCGTGGCGCGTCAACCGCATCGATTGGGTGCCCACCGCCAACGTGCATCAAGGCAACTACCAATGGTGCCCGATATCCAGCGACCATCCCATAGGCACATGTTGGGACGAAGCCTACGACGCTCAGATACGCCAACGCATCTGGGATGTCATCTATTCGATGGGCGCGGACCAGAACGTCGTCAAGGAATGGAACATCACGCAGGAGCAGGCGGCAAAGCAATAGTTGCTCGGCTTGGTCTCAAGGAGGGGAAGCCGCAAGGTGACGCTTTTCCCGCCGGCCTCCTAATGTGGAGCCCATGACCGAGATTTACGAAACCCAAAGCGAACGCACCGATCTGCCCCTCGTCGTGATGCCGTCCGTGCTTGACTCGATGATCGAGCCCATCAAGGCCCAGTTCCCCGCGCTCCACGACGTTGCCCGCGTGCGTATGTTCGAGGAATTCACGTCCGACGAGGCGACCATAGCCGAGCGTCTGAAGGATGCCGACGCCCTGCTGGTGGGCGGCTACCACATTTCGGACGATCTGCTGCGCACCATCAGCGGGCAGGGGCACGTCAAGTGCATCGTGTTCTGCGGTACCGGCGTCGCCAGCTACCTCAATCTCGATAAGGCGCGCGAGCTGAAGATCCGCGTCTGCAACGCCGAACATTATGGCGATCACGCCGTGGCCGAGCACACCTTCGCCCTTCTGTTCGAGCTCATCCGCCGCGTTGGCCAACTCGATAAGGACGTCAAGGCCGGCAACTGGGCGTGGGCCAGCGGCGATGGACTGCAACTCGCCGGCCGTCGCATGGGCATCATCGGACTGGGCGGCATCGGCTCCACCGTGGCCGGCATCGCCCGCGCCCTCGGCATGGAGGTCGCCGCATGGAATTCGCATGTGCCGCCCGAGCATTTCGAACGCTCCGGTGCCACTCCGGTCGACGATCTCAACAAGCTCATCGAAACCAGCGACGTCATCTCCGTCCATCTGCCGCTGAACAACGCCACGCGCGGCATCGTCACCGCCGAGAACCTTGCGCATGTGAAGCCCGGCACCCTGTTCATCAACACCGCCCGCTCCGAAGTCATCGAATCCGGTGCGCTGCTTGCCCGACTGCAAAAGGGCGATGTTCCCGCCGCACTCGACGTGTTCGACCATGAGCCGCTGACCGCCGACGACGCCATCTGCCATGTGCCCGGCATCGTCCTGACCCCGCACGTCGGCTGGCGTGCCGACGGCGCGTTCAAGGAGCTCACCCGCCAGATGATCGCCTGCCTGACCGCCTACTTCGCCGGCGAAGACTATAACGTCGTCGTCTCCGAACGCTGATAGCCCTGCCTAGCCTCGCGCTCAATCGAACACCCAGCCAGTCGACCACCGGAACACGCTCATGCAGACGATTCTCAACACGCCCGACGATCCTGCCCACGATTCGCTCGTCGAAAAAAAGTCCGAATTTATCGGCGACGCCGCCCATGTCGATACGCTCGACGAGGCGCTCGCGTTCGTGGCTGCGATCCGTGAGCAGCATCCGAAAGCCCGACACGTGGCGTATGCCGCCGTGTGCGGAGGCGCGGATGGGCGACTGTCCGAACGCATGAGCGATGACGGCGAGCCGTCCGGTACCGCCGGCAAGCCGATTCTCGACGTACTCAAGCAGTCGGGCACCACCGATTGCGTGGTTGCCGTCACCAGATATTTCGGTGGTATTCTGCTGGGCTCCGGTGGGCTGGTCCGCGCGTACTCATCCGCCGCATCATTGGCGATGAAAGCCGCCCGCGCCGCCCGCATCATGACCGCCAAGCGATACCGGGTCCGTCTCGAATACCCGCAGCTGGCACGATTCCAGCAGATCCTGGCGCAGCTCGGTGGCAACCAGGAGGATGAATCGTATGCGGTGAACGTCGAACTGACCGCGGTGGTGCCGCAAGATGATTGCGTGCGATTCGAGGAGCGTGTGCGGGAAGCGTTCAATGCCGCGGTGGTACCGGACCCGATTGACGTGGTCAACATTCCGATTCCGTTCGCGTGACGCCTGTATGACTAAGCTGGGCATCATGACCGACGAGAACACCACCACCCAGCGGACCCAGCCCACCGAGGCCGCAACTGAGGCTGCAATCGACACGGGCGCCCAGCAGCGGGACCAAGGCGCGCAGGCCGCAGCCGAGTCCGCCGCTCCGGTGGATTTCGAACCGCTGACCGCTACATACGAACGTCTGCGTCATTCCACCGACCCGGCCGAACTGTCCGAATTCGCCCGTCGGCCGTTGCCTGACCGTGCCGATCAGGCGGCGTTCTCCCGCGCCACCGCACTTTTGGAGGCTGTGGCCGGCAACCCGCACACCCCGGTGGCCGATCGCGTGTTCCTCGCCGACACCATGCCGTTCCCGAACGTATTGGTCAAACTCTCCGAAGACCCCGAACCGTCCGTGCGCCAAGCCGTGGCCGCCAACGGGGATGACAAGAATTGGCTGGTCGGCCGCCTGACCAAGGATCCGGTACCTGCGGTCCGGGATACGGCGTTGAAAAACAAGCGCACCAGCTGGAAGATGCGGCTTGAGGGTGCGCAGGACCCCACTGCGGATGCGGAGACATTGGATTTCTTGGGCGTACTTGGCACCGAATCCGAAGAGGGAGCACCGGCAGTGCTTTCCTCGATGGTCCGCCGTGCCGTGGCACTGAACCCCAATACGTCCGAAGCGATGCTTGCCAAATTGGCCAACGACCCCTCGGCCGAGGTGCGGCACGCCGTGGAAAGCCGCCGCTAAGCACACTATTGCTGTGTTTTGCCGCGCAAATTTGGCCGGCAATCACCCCCTGTCCACCATTGTGAGCGCTCACATCTCACTATGTGAGGGTAAAAAGTACATAATTTGGCGGAATCATGGCATTTTTCTTACGGTGTGGCGCAATCAAACGGCGTTAGACTGGGGCTATGAGTGAGATTACCGAGAGTGAAGAGCGTCTGGCCCGTCCGTTGATTCGACTGGCCAAGTTGGTCGGTGTCGGCACGAGTTATTTGGGCATGAGCCATGACTACCACGAGATAGACGATGACGTCCTGATCGAGGTGCTGGCAGCGCTGGGCATCGACGCCTCCAGCGAGAGCGCCCAACTCATCGCCATCCGACGCATTCTGAACGAGCGTTACGCCCGATTGGTGGCACCCACCGTGCTGCATATCGCCGGTAGCGAGGACCGGGTGCTGGTGAACACCGGTATTCTGGACGTGCCTTCGGCGAGCATCACGCTGGAGAATGGCGAGCCATATCAAGGCACCATTGAAGTTGGTCCTGGAGATGGATCCCAGGCCTACGACTTGGATGGTACGTTCATTTCGAATGCGGCTGTGGTCATTCCCGCCGATCTGCCGATTGGTTACCATACGCTGCACGTCAAGGTCGCCGACCGTGTGCAAGACGCCACTTTGATCAGTGCACCTGATCGCGTCGATCTGCTTGACCCGATGAAGGGCGGCAGTCTGTGGGGCTGGATGGCCCAGCTGTACTCGATTCGCTCCTCCAACTCCTGGGGCGTGGGCGATTACGAGGATCTGAAGACCATGCTGGTGGACGCCAAGCAGAAGACTGGTGCCGACTTCGTGCTCATCAATCCGGTGCATGCCGCCGAGCCGGTGTCCCCGCTCACCCCGTCGCCGTATCTGCCGGTAAGCCGTCGCCTGATCAACTTCACGTACATCCGTCCTGAGGCGATCGCCGAATATGCCACGCTCAGCGAGGGCGACAAGAATGCCGTCGACGGACTGCATGCCGACACCGAACCGCTGAACGGTGATTCCCAGCTCATCGACCGTGACGCCATGTGGCGCAGCAAGATGCACGCCCTGTGGATTATCTTCAAGGCCGGCCGTACCGCCGAACGCCAAAGCGTATTCGACCAATTCAAGGCGGACTGTGGTTCCGACTTGGAGGCGTATGCCACGTGGTGCCTGTGCTACGACAAGTGGGGGGCGCCCAACGGCGAGGAGGGCAACTGGGAGCGCAAGTTCAATCGCAACTCCCCGGAAATCGCCAATCTGCGCAAGCAGTACCCGGACACTTTGGACTTCTACCGCTGGCTGGAATGGATTGCCGCCGAGCAGCTGTCCTCCGCCCAACAGGCAGCCAAGGACGCCGGCATGCATATCGGCATCATGTCCGATATGGCCGTCGGCGTGCACCCCTCCGGCGCTGACGTGTGGTGGAATCCCGAGCGCTTCGCCAAGGGAGCCACGGTCGGCGCACCGCCGGACATGTTCAACCAGCAAGGCCAGAACTGGAGCCAGCCGCCGCTGAGCCCGATCAATCTGGAGACCACCGGCTACGAGGCCTACCGCAATATGGTGCATGGCATGTTCGCCCGTGCCGGTGCGGTGCGCATCGATCACATCCTTGGTCTGTTCCGCCTGTGGTGGATTCCCGAGAACCGTTCGGCTATGGATGGCGCTTACGTGTACTACGACTCAGACATCATGCTGGGCGTTCTGGCCATCGAGGCCTCTCGTGCCGGCGGCGTGGTCGTAGGTGAGGACCTCGGCGTGGTGCCGGACCATGTGGCCGATTCCCTGTCGAGCCACGGTATTCTCGGTTGCGCCGTTGAATGGTTCGAGCAGTGCGACGGCGTGTTCCGCGCCCCCTCCCAGTGGCGTCCGTATGCATTGGCCTCCGTGAATACGCACGATTTGCCGCCGGCCGCCGGTTACCTGGAATACGAGCACGTCAAGATTCGTGAGCGTCTGGGCTTGCTGACCGGCCCGGCCGAGGAATTCGAAGCCTCCGCCAAGGCCGAGCAGGATGCGATGCTGGCCATGCTGGTCGAGCAGGGTTATCTTGATGCCGACTTTGCCGAACATCGTGAGGATCACGAGGCGGATATCGTCGACGCGCTGTACCGCGCACTGAAGGGTTCGCCGTGCAAGCTGCTCGCCGCCTCGATCACCGACGCGGTGGGGGAGAAGCGTGCGCAGAACCAGCCGGGCACCAACAACGAATACCCGAACTGGCGCATCCCACTGGCCGACGCCAAGGGCAACGTGGTACCGCTCGAAACCCTCTTCGACACCCCCGGTGCCCAACGCTTCGCCCAAATCTTCAATTCCTGACCCGCTTTACCTCCCTCTGACGAGCCGAGTCGTTAAGCGGACAGTCCAGTGGACTGTCCGTAGACGAGGCCTGAAAGAAGCGATAGCTGAGAGAAGGCAGGGAATTGCCTCACCGTAGGTGAGTCGGTTAGCCGAAGTGGGTGGGAGAGAAACCATAAATAGGGGAAGAGAAGCCATAAACCCAATGGAGTGTCCCCAGTTGCCCTATGTCAAGCCCGGCGATATACTAGTGGATTGTTGTGTTTCCCTAAGGGGTCCTTCAAAGCGCTATCCCACTCGCCATCGAGGACTTTCAGGGAGCCCACGGATAATGAGGTTCGACGCCTCTTGGATGCGGCCCTGACCAAGCCACACCAAGCAGCTGAGACCCGGAACACAATATAGAAAAGGTAATCCAGTGAAAACTTTCACTCCGAAGCCAGCTGATCTGACTCATGACTGGTACGTCATCGACGCCACCGACGTGGTGCTCGGCCGTCTCGCCACCCAGGCTGCAATCCTGCTGCGCGGCAAGAACAAGCCGACCTACGCTCCGCACGCCGATTCCGGCAACCACGTGATCATCATCAATGCCGACAAGATTGCTCTGACTGGCAACAAGATGGGCAAGGAACTCTACTCGCACTCCGGCCGTCCTGGTGGTCTGCGTCGTGACTCCTACGCCGAGCTGCTCGAGAAGAACCCCGAGCGCATCATCAAGAACGCTGTCAAGGGCATGCTGCCGAAGAATCGTCTGGCCAAGGTGCAGCTCGACCGCCTGCGTATCTTCCGTGGCGCCGAGCACCCGCACACCCCGCAGAAGCCCCAGGTCTTCGAGATCGCCCAGGTCTCGCAGCAGGCCAAGTGAAACCTGAGAGGAGATAAGAATCATGGCTGAAAACACCAACGACTCCCAGGTTGTCGAGACCGAAGAGGAGCTCACCAACTACACCACCGAGACCAACGCTGGCGCTGGCACCGGCACCTCCGCGATTGAGCCGGGCTACGGCACCGGTCGCCGCAAGGAGGCTGTCGCCCGTGTCCGTCTGGTTCCGGGTGACGGCAAGTGGACCATCAACGGCCGCACTCTGGAGGAGTACTTCCCCTCCAAGCTGCTGCAGCGTGAGGTCAACTCCCCGATCGTTCTGCTCAAGCTCGAAGGCAAGTTCGACGCTATCGTCCTCGTTGACGGCGGCGGCACCACCGGCCAGGCCGGCGCCATCCGCCTCGGCGTTGCCCGCGCTCTGAACGCCATCGATCGTGATGCCAACCGCGCCGCCCTGAAGAAGGCTGGCTTCCTGACCCGCGACGCTCGCGTCGTGGAGCGCAAGAAGGCTGGTCTGCACAAGGCACGTCGCGCCCCGCAGTTCTCCAAGCGTTAATTTCGCTTGTCCTGTACCGAGCATACAAAGGCTCTCCGCGGAATTCCGCGGAGAGCCTTTGTGTTTGTGTCGCGCTGTCTTGAGTGTGACTCACACCTGCTTCATCAGCGTGATGCTCAGCGCCGGCATGGTCCAGACATTGTCGTCGACGGGAGTGTCCGGTGTATCATCCACAGGGGCATCGGGCATATCAGCTGATACCTCATCCCGAGGCGCGGACGAGGTGCCGTTTGCGGCGTGATCTGTTACTGGCATCGCGAATTTGATGGTATCCGCTTCATTCTCAGTCGAGGATTCCGTACGCTGCATGGCCACTTCTTCGACCATCTTGAGTACTGTCTCGCTGGCGTCCGGTACATGCTGCGTCCAGACGGTGGTGTCACCGTTCAAATCGCATTCCTCGACCTGAGTGCCATGCCCGGCTCGGCGGCCGTTGATTTCGGCCGAGCACCATTTAGGCGTCCAGTGGGTGTCTGGCGGCAGGCGGAATGTGCGGTCGTCAGCGGTGCCGTTGACCACAATGCACACGTCCACCTCACTGTTGGACAGCAATCGCATGGTGAAGCTACGTACGCCCAGATCGAACCAGTCACGCTCCATCGGCGTGGTGCCGTCGGGCAGGAACCACTGCACGCGGCTTGAGGGCTTGAGTAGGCCGAGCTGGGTCAGTCGGGTGAAGAAGTCCTCGTGGTGATACAGGTCCAGTGATTTACGTAGCGCCACCAGTCGAGACACGGTTTCCAAGCGGCGCATTTCGCGCGTCTTGTTGGTGGAATACATCCAATCCCACTTCAGCCACGTGATGTCGTTGTCTTGGCAGTAGGCGTTGTTGTTGCCGTCCTGCGTGTTGCGGAATTCGTCGCCGGCGAGCATCATCGGCGTACCCAGCGAGAGCAGCAGCATGCCGATCATGTTCATGGCCGCCTGTTCGCGTGCCGCAATGACGTCTGGATCATCGGTGACGCCTTCGACGCCGAAATTGGCGGAATGGTTCACCGACGAGCCATCAGTATTGTTTTCGCCGTTGGCTTCATTGTGCTTGGAGCGGTATCTGGTGAGGTCCGTCAGCGTGAAACCGTCGTGGCAGGACACGAAATTGATGGAGGCCGGAGCGCCACGCCCTGGTTCGGTGGCGAACAGATCGGCCGAGCCGCAGAGTCGCGTGGACATCTCCTGCAAACTGATACGCCCGAAATCGGAGCCGCCGTCCACATCCTCAAGCCAGAAGGTGCGGGCCGTGTCGCGGAAGCGGTCATTCCATTCGGCGAACGGCACGGAGAATTGGCCGGTGCGCCAGCCGAGGTTGCCCAGATCCCACGGCTCCATAATGAGCTTCAGGTTGCCCAGCAGCAGATCGGAACGCAGGGCGTAGAGGAACGGGTGATGATGGGTGAATTCGCCTTCCAGGCGGGCCAGCGTGACGCCAAGGTCGAAGCGGAAACCGTCTATGCCGATACGCTTGGCCCAGTATCGTAATGAGTCGATGGCAAAGGTGACCACATGCGTGTTGGTGAAGTCCAGCGTATTGCCGCAGCCGGTGGTGTCTTCGAGTCGACCGGTATTGGATTTTTGATGGCGATAGTAGGCCAGGTCGTCGAGGCCGCGCCAGCAGACCGTCGGGCCTTCGACGCCGCCTTCGCATGTGTGGTTGTAGACCACGTCCATGATGACTTCGAAGCCGGCCTCGTGCAGTGCGCGCACCATGTCTATGACTTCTTGGCGCACGGCGGCCGCGCCCTTCTCCTGGGCGGCTTTAGTGGCGTAGGAGGGTTCGGGGGCGAAGTAGCTGAGGGTGGAGTAGCCCCAGTAGTTCTTGCGGCCGTGTTCTTGCAGGAAGAGCTCGTCCTGCTTGGCCATAATCGGCAGCAGTTCGATGGATGTGATGCCTAGACCCTGCAGATAGGCGAGCGTGGTGGGGTGTGCGAGTCCGGCGTACGTGCCGCGCAATGATTCGGGCAGCCACGGTGCGTTGGCGGTGAAGCCTTTGACGTGCATCTCATAGATGACGGTTTTGCGCCACGGCACATGCGGGTGCTGCGGGTCGCCCTCATGCTTATGGGTATCGCGATCGTCGATGGCCACGGACACCGGCATATGGCCGAGCGAGTCTACGGTGCTCATGGCACCGTATGCCGAGCCGATTACCTTGCGGTCCACGACATCGCATTCATAGGAGAAGGCGGCGGGGGTGAGCTCCATGGAGCCGTCGATGCCCTTGCCATACGGGTCAAGCAGGAATTTGTATGGATTGAAGCGCACGCCATGTTTCGGGTCCCATGCGCCGTCCACGCGGTAGCCATAGCGCATGCCGTCCCATGCTTTGGGCAGGTGCACGTACCACAGGCCGTAGTTCGGCCCGGTCATGCGAAACAGGGTCTCGCGCAGATACAAATGTTCGATGATGCGCGTGCACACCGGGAACTCATGAATCTGCTGGATAAAGGAGATATTCGGGTCCTCGAACAGACGGATGGCGTCTTGGAAGAAAGCGCTGGGCTCATCAATGGGCTCCAGCACGCACAACCAAACCTGATCGGCGGTTTCGGAACGAACAACGACGTCAGCACCACCGTCGTCAGTGAAGTACAGCCCTGGGCGAGTGGCGTAACGATGCAACGGTGGATTTCTCATAACTCCATTGTAGACGTGTTGTTACTTTTGGTGGAAGCCCTTGATTTCCAAGGCAACACGCCGAATGAAAGTAGTTTTATAAAAATAATTTGCAAAACTGAGATAAAGAAGTTATGCTGTTCATCAACACCTCGCAAAGACAGCGAGATGAACGAAACCAATACGCGACCAATCGCCATGCAGATAGGCCTGCCGGCCGGTCACCTGGTTACCCAGCCACCCGGTCACCCGGCCCAACCTTGCTCATCGCAGTGGCGCGCTTTCACCGTAGAAAGGACCCATCATGAAGGCTCTTGTGCTCACCGGCGTCAAGGAATTCGAAATCCAGGACCTGCCCACTCCTGAAATCCAGCCCAACGAAGTACTGATCAACACCGCCTACGCCGGCGTGTGTGGCACCGATCACGACCTGTACGCCGGCCGCCCCGGTTCGGCCGCAGCCGTGCCGCCGATCGTGCTCGGCCATGAGAACTCCGGCGTCGTGGCCGCCATCGGTTCCGAGGTCACTGGTGTCAAGGTGGGCGACCGCGTGGCCGTCGATCCGAACATCTACTGCGGTCAGTGCGAGTACTGCCTGACCCAGCGCCCCGAACTGTGCGACCATCTTTCCGCCGTGGGCGTCACGCGTGACGGCGGTCTGGCCGAACAGTTCACCGCACCGGCCACCGTAGTCTACAAACTGCCGGACAACGTCTCGCTGAAGGACGCCGCCGCCATCGAACCTATCTCCTGCGCCGTGCACGGCGTGGACCTGCTGAAGCTGCGCCCCTACCAGAAAGCGCTGGTCATCGGAGACGGCTTCATGGGCCAGCTCTTCGCCCAGATCGTGCAGGCCTACGGCGTGCATCAGGTGGACCTGGCCGGCATCTTCGATGAGAAGCTCAAGCGCAACCAGGAGCTGTTCGGCGTCACGAACGTCTACAACACCACGCGCGAGGCCATTCCTGCCGAATCCTATGACGTGATCATCGAGGCCGTGGGTTTGCCGGCCACCCAGGCGCAGGCCGTGGCCGCCGCCAAGAAGGGCGCGCAGGTGCTCATGTTCGGCGTGGGCCCGCAGGAGGCGCACTTCGAGATGAACACCTACGATATCTATAAGAAGCAGCTGACCATTCAGGGCTCCTTCATCAACCCGCTCACCTTCAAAGACGCCATCAGCCTGCTCGAATCCGGCAAGATGAACGTCGCACCGCTCATCAGCCACGAACTGGGACTCGAAGAAGTCCAGGACTTCCTCGACGGCAAGATCCAGGGCGTCTCCAAGGCCGTCGTCAAGGTCGGCGAGTAGTTTCGGCACTTTGCCGGCTCCTCTCCCTGAGGGGAGCTGGCGGCGGAGCCGACTGAGGGGAGGCATCCGGCGGCGTGTATTACCACCCTCCGGTGCTGCGCACCACCTCCCGCCAGCGGAAGGAAGAGGTTTCGTCTCACGGTTTTCGCCGCCAATATAGCTTGGCCGCCGGCTTTCCCTTTTTCTTCCGGCGGCCGCATTTTTCCCTGCACCACCTCTACTGACAACGATGTTAATGGAGTCAACCCATGATTCGCTTTTTTGAAAAATTCGGTATTCCCCGTGTGTTGCTGCTTGGCTTCCTCGCCGTTGCCATCTTCATGACGGGCGATGGATTCGAGCTCACCTTCCTCTCCAAATTCATGGTCGACCAAGGCTTCTCGTCCTCGCAGGCCTCCCTGCTGGTCACTGTGTACGGCCTGTTCGCGGCCCTCGGCGGCTGGTGCGCCGGCGTGCTCGCCGAAATGTTCGGTGCCCGCCGCATCATGATGTTCGGTGCCTGCTGGTGGATCGGCATCCACCTGCTGTTTCTCGGGGTCGCCATCCCGAGTGGTCTGTATTCGCTGATTCTGGGCCTGTACGCCTTGCGCGGCATCGGCTACCCGCTGTTCATCTACAGCTTCGTGGTCCTGATGGCGCAATACATCAGCCCCGCCCGCCTGGCCTCCGCCACCGGCTTCTTCTGGACCTGCTTCTCTCTGGGCATTGGCGTGTTTGGCGCTTACCTGCCGAGCTTCATCATGCCGGTGTTCGGCGAATACAAGACCTTCTGGTTCGCACTGCCGTTCTCCATCGTCGGCACCGTCATGTGCTTCTTCTTCGTACCAAAGAACAAAATCGTCAAATCGCAAGGACTGAGCCGCAAGGAACAGCTCGCCGAGCTGGCCGAGGGTGCCACCATCCTGGTCACCAATCGCAAGGTGCTCATCTGCGCGATCATCCGCATCATCAATAACCTGCTGCTCTACGGGTTCCCGGTCATCATGCCGTTGTACCTGTGCACCACCCACAATGGCGGCATCAACATCTTCAAAACCGAGGAATGGATGCGTATCTGGGGCTTCGTGTTCGTGATCACGCTGATTTTCAACACGTTCTGGGGCTGGTTCATGGACCGCTTCGGCTGGGTATGGCCGATGCGCTGGTTCGGCTGCGCGGTGCTCGCGGTCGGCTCGGTGGCGTTCTACTACATTCCGCAGTGGTTCGGCGCGAATGCCATTATGATGATCGTCGCTTCGGTCATCGTCGGCATCGGCACCTGCGCGTTCTCGTCGCTGCCCACCATCATGACCCTGTACGCGGGCGGCAAGCAGGGCGCGGCGCTGTCCGCATACAACCTCGCCGCCGGTCTGACCACGTTCGCCGGCCCTGGCATCGCCACCATTTTGCTGCCAATTGTGGGCTATGAAGGTGTGTGCTGGACATACGCCGGCCTATACGTGCTCGCCTTCGTGCTTACCTTGTTCATCCGCCCGCAGCAGCCCGGCTTCGACGCCAAAGGCCACCGCATCAAAGGCGCAAAGGTTGCATCCGCAGAGTCCTCCGAGTCCTCGGAACCTACCGACAGCGCATCCGTGCACGTTTAGCTGCCCGAAGTAACCGTGGCCGCCGAAATGGTTGCCACTGCGAACTGATCGCAACATCATGTTGCGTCAGCAAGAAAGTATCGAGAATTGACTAGGAGTGCGGCATGGTTCTGCCGCGCCGCATACCTTGTCCGACTATCCTTAACCTTTATCCAACCACCACATTCAAAGGAGAATCACATGGCTAAGCCAATGACCGCGTTCACTACCGACCTCCAGCATTCCGGCATGATTGCCAAAGACCTGGATGAGACCATCAAGTTCTACCGCGAGGTTATGGGCTTTGAGCTCGCCGGACTGTTCATGAATGGCGAGAACCGTTGCGCCTTCCTGCGCTACGGCCACCTGACCATTGAAACCTGGGAAGGCGACCCCGCCCCGATGACCACCGGCGCCATCAACCACTGGGCTTTCGATACCCCGGACATCGAAGCCGCCTTCGAGAACGCCAAGGCGCTCGGCGTGGACTTCAAGGACACCGAGATCCAGTCCATCCCGAGTTTCTGGAAGCATGGCATCCGCTACTTCAACATCTACGGCCCCAACGGCGAGACCATCGAATTCTGCCAGATTGTGGAGGAGTAGCGGCTCCGATGCGCCCGATTCGCGCGCAATATGCGTGTCGATAGTGGCCGCAATATAATACTCAGCCTTTATTACGGGCTGGCCTGATAACTAACATTCAACGACCGGTGCACATGCGCCGGTCGTTTTTTTAGTGCCTGATGATTGTGCTGGGTTACAACAATGAGCGGCACGCTGGGCATAACAACATCCATGCAAGAAAGTATCAATTCTTGACTGTTTTCGCGCCAAAACACTGCTATTTTCGCAGCGAAACTTGTATTAACGCTCCAAAGTTGGGCGGATGAAAACAACGAAGTTTGCGTAGTAAAAGGAGACGGTCATGGCACAAGGACTGGCGCGAAAACTACTGCCGGGATTCTTGGCGATCGCAGTGTTCATGACAGGCGATGGGTTTGAACTGACCTTTTTGTCCAAGTATGTCGTCGATCAGGGATTCAGCTCGTCGCAGGCATCACTGCTGTTTACGATGTACGGATTGGTCGCGGCGCTCGCCGGCTGGTCCTCGGGCGTGCTGGCCGAACTGTTCGGAGCCAAGCGCATCATGCTTATTGGCGCGGGTTCTTGGATCGTGCTGCATCTGGTATTCATCGGTGTGGCATTGCCTAGCCACAGTTATCCGCTGATGCTGGCGTCGTATATGTTGCGAGGCATGGGCTATCCGCTATTTATCTACAGCTTCGTAGTGTTGCTTGCGCAAACTGTGGATCCCGGCAAACTGGCATCGGCCATGGGCTGGTTCTGGACTTCCTATTCCTTTGGCATCGGTGTGTTTGGCGCCTATCTGCCGGCGTTCATCACGCCGGTGATTGGTGAATACTATTCGCTGTGGGTGTCACTGCCGTTCTCGATTGTCGGCATGATTATCTGTCTGTGTTTTGTGCCGAAAACCCGTAACGCCAATCTTGACACGATGAGCTCTTCGGATAAGCTTCGTGAACTCTCTCGCGGCGTGACCATTCTCAAAGACAACCACCAGATTGCGCTTGCTGCCGTATTGCGTGTGATTTGCAATCTCACTTTGTACGGTTTTCCGGTCATTATGCCGCTGTATCTCGCCACGCATACAAACGGCGGCGGAGCTTGGTACCAGGTCACCGAATGGTCCACCATCTGGGGTCTGCTGTTCGTCGTCACCGTATTCGGCAATGTGTTCTGGGGCCGTATGGGCGATTGCTTCGGCTGGATGAGCCAGATGCGCTGGTGGGGCTGCTGGCTCTCCGCGCTCGGTACTCTCGCCATGTACTATGTGCCGCAGCTGTTTGGGCACAACCTGCCATTTATGTATGTGTGCGCCGTGGTGCTCGGCATGGGTATTTCCGCTTTCGTACCGATGGGCGCAGTATTCCCTGCTCTGGAACCTGAGCACAAGGGCGCTGCGGTTTCCGCACATAACCTCGCTTCAGGCCTGACCACATTCTGTGGTCCGTTCATCGCCACGGTACTGCTCAATACCGTAGGTTTTGCCGGAGTGTGCTGGGCATATGCCATTTGCTACATCTCTGGCTCGGTCATCTCATTCTGGATTCGCCCCGAGCAGCCGGGCATCACCCGCAAAGTGGCGGCGAACTGAGCGGTGCTCGCTGACTGTTCTCGTCAAAAACCAACAATACAAGACCCTCAAAAAAATAAATTCAACCAATATAAGGAGAAATACCATGAAAGCAGTTGTTCTCGAAGAGCAGGGCGTCATCAATGTGCGTGAGGTCCCGGACGTCAAGGATCCCGGCCCCGGTGAGCTGCGTATCGCACCCCACACCGTGGGCGTATGCGGTTCTGATTTGCATTACTACACGCACGGTCGTGTTGGCAAGTATGTTGTTGAGCAGCCAATGATTCTCGGCCATGAGGCAGCGGGCACCGTGTTGGAGGTCGGCCCCGGCGTCACTGATTTCAAGCCCGGTGACCGAGTCGCCCTCGAGCCAGGCATTCCGGATATGACTTCGCGGGCCAGCCGACTGGGCATGTACAACGTCGATCCGGCTGTGCGTTTCTTCGCTACTCCGCCGATTGACGGTTGCCTGTGTGAGGAGGTCATTCACCCGGCCGCATTCACCTACCATCTGCCTGATTCCATGAGCTTTGGCGAAGGTGCGTTGCTTGAGCCGACCGCCGTGGGCATGTGGGCTGCCACCAAGGCACGCATCAAGCCCGGCGATGTGTGCGTGGTGACCGGCTCGGGCACAGTGGGTATGCTCACTGCCTCTGCTGCGCTCGCCGGTGGCGCTTCCAAGGTGCTTGTTTCGGATGTGTCTTCCATCAAGCTGGGTATTATCGGCCAGATTCCGGGCGTTATCCCCGTGGATTTGACGACGGAGGACTTGGTTGAACGTGTACGCGAAGAGACCGCTGGGTGGGGTGCTGATGTGGCATTCGAGTGTTCCGGCGCGCCGAAAGCTTATGAGACGTTCTGGAAGCTGATTGCCCCGGGCGGTTGCGCGGTGCTCGTCGGTATTCCGGTCAACCCGGTACCGATTGACGTGACCGAGCTGCAGGCCACCGAAGTGCGTATTGAGAACATCTTCCGTTACGCCAATGTGTACCAGAAAGCCATCGATTTGGTCGATAGCGGCCGACTTAACCTGAAGCCGTTCATCACTGACACGTTTGCCATGAAGGACGCCAAGGCTGCCTTCGACCGTATGGATGAGGGTCGTCCGGGCGATATCAAGTTGCAGATTACGGTCAATCGAGACTAATCCGTGACGTGTTGATGACGAGATGATTGCCCGATGAAATCCTGCGGCATATGTTGGCGTTTCCCTTTTTCCGCCCGCACTTATGTGCCATATCCGTAGGATTCCGGCGGGCAATCATCTCGCCGTAGTTGTTCCACCGGTAAAGTACGAAATATGGCGAGCTGTACTGCGCAACGTTGACAAGGAGGTCTGCGATGGATGCGCGAAACTTGACTGCGATTCCTCATTCGGATGCGGGCTCGCTGGAAGTGATTGTGCCCGATGGGGATGCGGCCATACGTTGGTCAAGCCACGGGTATCCGAGCTCTCTGGCCAAATGGCATTATCATCCACAAATCGAAATTCATCTTATCCGTGAGGGAAGTGGACAACTCATGGCGGGGGATGGACTCATGCCATTCGTGCCGGGGCATGTGGCGATGATCGGATCCAATCTGCCTCATAATTGGTTGTCGGATATCATTCCTGGAGAACGGCTCTCTCATCGTGATGTGTTATGCCATATACGTCCGCAGACTATGCGACTATTGACCGCCGCTTTTCCCGAGACTTCCGGTTTCGAAACGGTATTGCGCCGTTCGCAGCATGCACTTGTACTGTTCGGTGATTCGGCACGTGAGGCCGGCGAGCTATTAGTGGCCATGGGAGAACATAGTCCAGTTAGACGGGTTGCCGACCTTATTGCTATTCTGACGGTATTCGAGCAGGCATCAGCGCAGGAAAGCCAGACCGTGGTAACGCCGGAATACAATCCAGAGATTGCGGTTGGCGCGGAGGATGGGATCAACGCCGCCATCACCTATATTTCCACACATCTGGATGAGGTCAGCTTGCAAGGTGCCGCTGATGCGGCGGCGATGAGCGTATCCACCTTTTCTCGCTTCTTCAAGCGAGTTGCCGGCATCGGTTTTGCTGATTTTGTTCGACGGCTTCGAGTGGGGCGTGCTTGTCGTTTGCTGACTTGCACAAACATGCCCATTGCCAAGATTCAACAGTTGAGCGGATATACGAATGCCTCGAATTTCAATCGTCGGTTTCTGGAAGAAACCGGTATGACTCCATCTCAATATCGCCGAGAACATTGATTGCCGCCCCGGTCTGGGCGGTGTCACGGATCCGTGCAAGAAAGTACCATAAGTGGGTTTCTTGGTATCAGATAGGGCCAATGCTGCCGTTTAGGCTTGAAAATACAACGAAGTGGTTAGATGCGCATAAAGTGCATCGGCTCCAAGGAGGCAGCAATGAATGATAATTCGGTATGGCCGGTAGTGATTGCGGTAATGGTCGTGCTTGCGGTGGCCGTATGCCTGGCCATGGCTGGTGACATCCGGTTTGCCGTGATTGGTGTTCTATGACTGTCTCCATGAGTCCCGAAACCGCTGCCGCCTAGGCGGAAATCAGCCGCGTACCGCAGCACCACAGATATCGTCGAGATAATTCTCGGCGAATCGCAATGCGGCACCGATGATGTTCTGGTCTTCGGCGCAGTAGCTCTTGCGCAGATTGAAATGGTCGGTGCCGAACGGGCTGCGTGCGATGACGCGCGTCTTCAGATCCTCGATGTCGCTGTCTTCAAGATGCTGGGCTGCTTCACCGCCGACAATCACGTCGCCCGCGATGATGGATCGCGCGTTGACGATGGCCTGCGCCACGTAATCCAGCCACTCATCCATGCGCTCGCGATGATGCCGTTCGCCCTGCTCAAGCACGCTGAAGAAGCCGGGAATGCTTTCGTAATCCTCGGGCAAGGTCTCCGGCGAGCAGTAGGTGTCCATGCAACCGCGCTGGCCGCAGTAGCATTCGCGGCCGCCCGGCACCAGCGTCATGTGTTCGATGGCGCCGTTGCACTGGTTCGGGCCTTGATACAGTTTGCCCCCCGCGATCACCGCGCCGCCCGGGCGTCGCTCCAGATAGACGCACACCGCATCGGTGAGCGTGGAGTCGAACCAGAGTTCGGCCATGGCTGAGGCATCGGAATCGTGGATCATCATGCACGGGTAATGGACCGATTGGCTGATGGTTTCGAGCGTGAGCCCAGTGTTGCCCATAATGGTGCCGAAGATGATGGTGGTGGCGTCGGGGGAGAGGATGCCTTGGATGGCGAACGAGACGCCGAGCACCTTGCCGTGCTTCTTTTCGACGTCGGCGGCGAAGTTGTTGATGATGCCGCCGATACGCTGGTAGTAAACGTTGGTGTTGCGGTAAGGCAGGGCATCGTTGCGTTTTTCGATGACGTTGCCGTACAGGTTAATCGCGCACAGGCGCAGTTCGTTGGAACGCATCACTACCCCGATGGCAGTGCGATGATCGGGATTGAACTCATAATTTTGCGCCTTGCGCCCGCCGGTGGAATCCTGCAGTTCGCCTTTGCGGATGAGTCCGTCATCTTCTAGTGCGCGCAGATTTTGGGTGATGGTGGGCAGGCTGAGGCCGAGTTCGCGTTCCAGTTCCTGCTTGGTGACATGGCTATGGCCATACAGATACTGGGTCATGGCACTGCGGTTGTGCGCTTTCACTGCGGTCGATGGCATTGCCCTCATATTTACCCCTTTGTGCGATGAGATATATGCAAGTATACTTTATGAAAGTGGCTTTCATGTGCCTCGACGCGGAGATTGTGAGACAAAAATCGTATATTTGTAGGCGATTTGGGTACTTTTTTAAACCAATTTTCTAGAAATGTGGAGAAAATGAGTACTTTTGGAAACTTGATTTAAAAAAGTTGTCGGATTGCGTTGTTTGCAGTCATGTGATTTTCGGTAAAAAGTGAACAAAAAGTACCAAATCGCCGAATAAAGTGAGAATTTGTTCGATATTTCGCACAACTCTTAACAAAAACTGTTCAATATCGCACGTGAAACGCCGTCGATTTTGTGCGTATGCATCGCGCCGGACCGTTCAGTATATTGTGCCTCAGGTCACATATGCAATGTGACAACGCATCACCGGTCATTTTCGGTTACTGAGGCGGTATCCCGCTGGTGCAACTGAGGTGACGAGGCGATGGCCCAGAACTTTGCCATATACCCCAAGAAGATCGAGGAGGACCCCAAGTGGCAGAAGCAAAGAAGAAGGTCGAAGCTACCAAGCCGACTCCAGAAGAGAAGCAGGCCGCAGCTGAGGCCGAAGTTGACGCGCTGGTTGCCCGCGCCAAGAAGGCTCTCGACGAATTCGAGAACCTCGACCAGAAGCAAGTTGATCGTATCGTCGCCAAGGCATCCATCGCCGCTCTGAACAAGCACCTCGTTCTCGCCAAGATGGCCGTCGACGAGACCGGCCGTGGTCTCGTGGAAGACAAGGCCACCAAGAACATCTTCGCCTGCGAGCACGTCACCAACTATCTGGCCGGCCAGAAGACCGTGGGCATCATCCGCGAAGACGATGTGATGGGCATCGATGAGGTCGCCGAGCCCGTCGGCGTGGTCGCCGGCGTCACCCCGGTCACCAACCCGACCTCCACCGCCATCTTCAAGTCCCTCATCGCCCTGAAGACCCGTTGCCCGATCGTCTTCGGCTTCCACCCCGGTGCGCAGAAGTGCTCCGTTGAAGCCGCTAAGATCGTGCGCGACGCCGCCATCGAAGCCGGTGCTCCTGAGAACTGTATCCAGTGGATTGAGCATCCGTCCATCGAGGCCACAGGCGCCCTGATGAAGCATCCGGGCGTGGCCACGATCCTCGCCACTGGTGGTCCGGGCATGGTCAAGGCCGCTTACTCCTCCGGCAAGCCCGCCCTCGGCGTGGGTGCCGGCAACGCCCCGGCCTACGTTGACACCGATGTTGACATCGTGCGCGCCGCCAACGATCTGGTGCTCTCCAAGCACTTCGATTACGGCATGATCTGCGCCACCGAGCAGGCCATCATCGCCCACAAGGACGTCTACGACCAGCTCGTCAAGGAGCTCAAGGTCCGTAAGGCCTACTTCGTCAACGCCGAAGAGAAGGCCAAGCTGGAACAGTACATGTTCGGCTGCACTGCCGGTTCCGGCGTCAAGCCCGTGCTGAACTCCGCGGTGCCGGGCAAGTCCCCTCAGTTCATCGCCAAGGCTGCTGGCTTCGAGATTCCGGCCGACGCCACCATTCTGGCCGCCGAGTGCAAGGAAGTCTCCGACGACGAGCCGCTGACCCACGAGAAGCTCGCTCCGGTGCAGGCCGTGCTCAAGGCCGACAACAAGGAGCAGGCCTTCGAGATGTGCGAGAAGATGCTCAAGCTGGGTGCCGGCCACACCGCCGCCATCCACACCAACAACCAGGAGCTCGTGCGTGAGTACGGCGTCCGTATGCACGCCTGCCGCATCATCTGGAACCAGCCTTCCTCCCTTGGCGGCATCGGCGACATCTACAACGCCATCGCCCCGTCGCTGACCCTGGGCTGCGGCTCCTACGGCGGCAACTCGGTGTCCGGCAACGTGCAGGCCGTGAATCTCGTTAACATCAAGCGCATTGTTCGGAGGAACAACAACATGCAGTGGTTCAAGATCCCGGCCAAGACCTACTTCGAGCCGAACGCCATCAAGTACCTGCGCGACATGTACGGCATCGAGAAGGCCGTCATCGTGTGCGATAAGGTCATGGAGCAGCTCGGCATTGTTGACAAGATCATCGACCAGCTGCGCGCCCGCTCCAACCGTGTGACCTTCCGCATCATCGACTACGTCGAGCCGGAGCCCTCCGTCGAGACCGTCGAAAAGGGCGCTGAGATGATGCGCGAGGAGTTCGAGCCGGACACGATCATCGCGGTTGGCGGCGGCTCCCCGATGGATGCCTCCAAGATTATGTGGCTGCTCTACGAGCACCCGGAAATCGCCTTCTCCGACGTGCGCGAGAAGTTCTTCGATATCCGTAAGCGCGCCTTCAAGATCCCGCCGCTGGGCAAGAAGGCCAAGCTGGTGTGCATCCCGACCTCCTCCGGCACCGGTTCCGAGGTCACCCCGTTCGCCGTGATCACCGATCACAAGACCGGCTACAAGTACCCGATCACCGACTACGCGCTGACCCCGTCCGTGGCCATCGTGGACCCGGTGCTGGCTCGCACCCAGCCGCGCAAGCTGGCCTCCGACGCCGGCTTCGACGCCCTGACCCACTCGATGGAAGCCTACGTGTCCGTGTACGCGAACGACTTCACCGACGGCATGGCCCTGCACGCGGCCAAGCTCATCTGGGACAACCTGGCTGAGTCCGTCAATGGCGAGCCCGGCCTGGCCAAGACCAACGCTCAGGAGAAGATGCACAACGCCGCCACCATGGCCGGCATGGCATTCGGCTCCGCGTTCCTCGGCATGTGCCACGGCATGGCCCACACCATCGGTGCCCTGTGCCACATCGCCCACGGCCGTACCAACTCCATCCTGCTGCCGTACGTGATTCGCTACAACGGCCAGATTCCTGAGGAGCCCACCTCTTGGCCGAAGTACAACAAGTACATCGCCCCGGAGCGCTACCAGGACATCGCCCGCAACCTCGGCATCGACACCGGCAAGACCCCGGCCGAAGCCGTGGAGAACCTGGCGAAGGCCGTCGAGGACTACCGTGACAACAAGCTCGGCATGAACAAGAGCTTCCAGGATTGCGGTGTGGACGAGGACTACTTCTGGTCCGTGCTCGATCAGATCGGCATGCGCGCCTACGAGGACCAGTGCACCCCGGCCAACCCGCGCATCCCGCTGATCAACGACATGAAGGACATCGCCGTCGGTGCTTACTACGGTGTCTCCCAGGCGGAAGGCCACAAGCTGCGCATCGAGCGCGAGGGTGAGGCCGCTACTGAGGAAGCCTCCGAGCGTTGATTGCAGGCGGTTTGTGGTTGGTGGCACCATCAGTAGCCACCAACCGCGGTGTTGCAGCTTAGTGTCTGCATAGCGCGACACAAGGAGCCCGACCCCATTACAGGGGCCGGGCTCCTTTGCATATGTGGTGCTCCCTCAGCCAGCAGGTACACCTCCATGGGGTGGTAACCCACTCATGGGGCGGTAACTTGCCCATGGGGCGGTGAAAACCCCATGGGGCGGTGTACGAAAACGGCTCTATTCTGCGGAAGGTAAAATTTTACCGTCCGCCCCATGGGCCAATTACCGCCCCATGAGGGAATTACCTCCCCATGGAATCGCTGAAGCGTCGCTAAATCGCCGCAATGATGCAGCCAAAAGCAATAAAGCTGGCAAACGCCTCGGTAATGCCGGTCACCACGGGCTTCAAGGTTGTGCGCCGTGTAACCACCGGCAACGCAACGGCGCGGGCCAACAGCAGCACAGTCATCGCAATCAGATACGGGCTGCGTCCAGCCGGCACGGCGGCTAGCAGCAATAGCGCCACATGCCATACCCACGAAGCCGCCACGTACGAACGCTTCCCGCGTTCCCGGATCATGGTTTTGACCACCAAAACCGACCCATACTGCGTCAGCGCAAACAGCACGGTGGCAATCAGCCCGCTCACGGGCAATGAACCCGCGGGCCACCAGGCGTGAAGGTCGAATATCTGGCTCAAATCTGGCATATTCCGAATCGCGGCGCGTGCGGCGGTGACATCAGCGGCTGCGCACGAGGCATGTGCTGCGTTGATGGGCATAACACATGCCGTCTCAACAGTGCTGCCAAACGACGCGATCACCGTGGCCATGGCCGACGCGGCAATCACCGACACGGCATTGCCCCACAGCGAGCGCTCCTTCCTCAGCCACGAGGACAGCATCGACAGCGCAACCAGCACTATATATAAGGGAGCCCAACGCAGTATGCCGGTATGCGTAATCAGGAATGGCAAGCCGATGACGATGAGCGCTACGGCATAAGTGAGCATCGGCGGCAGATAACGGCGTGAAAAGTGTGCTTTGAACCAGTGCGCGGCGCTGAACTGCACGCAATAGCACACGGCCCACGTCGCCAATAGCCAAAGCGTATCAAGATTAGGCCCGCCGATAAAGAAGCCAGCCACAGCGGGCAGCATAACCATTACCCATGCGCCAGGTTGGTTGTCGAACCAATCGCGTTTAAGAGTCTTGCGGCGGGAAGTCATATCTGTCATGATATCGCAGCGAATGGTTCTCAATAAGAAAGATGTGAGACCTGCATTGCGACAATCGAACAGACGCCGAGCGGCTATGCCGCGAGGTAATACGAACGGCATGAGCGCGACACGCGCGAACTCCACTGTCCCACCTCAATGCTTGAATAAACAAGTTGCCTGATTTGGGCTCGCAAATTGGAATTAAAAAAGCGAGCGCGGGCCGGGAGCCACTTCAAGTGAAGTGACAGCCGGAAACCGCGCACTGATGTCGGATGACCGCCAGAGGACGTATGTCCAAGGGAGGCCATGCGCGCCGGTGCCCTAGAAGCAGGTTGGTAAACAGTACAACGAACATCGCTAGAAAGGGCGGACGGCAATGGCGGGACAGAAAATCCGCATCAGGCTTAAGTCCTATGACCACGAGGTCATCGACCAATCGGCGAAGAAGATCGTCGAAACGGTGACGAACGCGGGCGCAACTGTTGTTGGCCCCGTTCCGCTGCCGACCGAGAAGAACGTCTTCTGTGTTATCCGTTCTCCTCACAAGTACAAGGATTCTCGCGAGCACTTCGAGATGCGCACTCACAAGCGCCTCATCGACATCGTGGACCCGACCCCCAAGGCCGTGGACTCCCTGATGCACATCGATCTGCCTGCGGACGTCAACATCGAAATCAAGCTGTAAGGGAGGAGGAAGCATTATGTCTAATCGCAAGGCTCTGCTGGGCAAGAAGCTCGGCATGTCCCAGGTGTGGGACGAGAACGGCTTCTTCGTGCCCGTCACTCTTGTCGACGTGTCCACCAACGTGGTGACCGCTGTGAAGACCGAGGAATCTGACGGCTACAAGGCTGTCCAGCTCGGCTACGGCGCCATCGATCCCACCAAGGTGACCAAGCCGCTGGCTGGCCACTTTGCTAAGGCCGGTGTCACCCCGCGTCGCCACCTCGTCGAGGTGCGCACCGACGACGTCGATCAGTTCGAGGCCGGCCAGGAACTGGCCGCTGACCTGTTCGAAGAGGGTGCTGAGGTCGACGTGACCGGCACCACCAAGGGTAAGGGCTTCGCCGGTACCATCAAGCGTTGGGGCTTCAAGTCCTACCGCCGTACTCACGGTTCTCACAAGAACGAGCGCCGTCCCGGTTCTGTGGGCGCATGCGCCACTCCGAGCCGTATTCTCAAGGGCAAGCGTATGGCCGGCCGCATGGGTCATGTGACCGCCACTACCCAGAACCTGACCGTCGTCTCCGCTGATGTCGAGAACGGCATCCTCGCCATCAAGGGCGCCATTCCTGGCCCCAAGGGCGGCATCGTTCTCGTCCGCTCGGCTGTGAAGGGAGCCTGATAAACCATGGCAAACGTTACTCTGAACGTCACCGACGCCAAGGGCCAGGCCACCGGCACCGTTGAAGCTCCTGAGGCTCTCTTCGGCGTTTCCGCCGAGGATGTCCAGGCTCACATCCCGCTGATCCACCAGGTTGTCACCGCTCAGCTCGCTGCTGCTCGTCAGGGCACCCACGCCACCAAGACTCGTGGCATGGTTTCCGGCGGCGGCAAGAAGCCGTGGAAGCAGAAGGGCACCGGTCGTGCTCGTCAGGGCTCCATCCGTGCACCGCAGTGGTACCACGGCGGCACCGTGTTCGGCCCGCAGCCGCGTGACTACTCTCAGCGCACCCCCAAGAAGATGAAGGCCGCAGCTCTGCGCTACGCCCTGTCCGATCGCGCCAACGCCGGTCGCGTTGCCGTGGTGGAGTTCGGTATCACCGAGCCGTCCACCAAGGCCGCTGTCGCCGCTCTGGCCCCGATCACCGCGGACAAGTTCACCACGGTCGTCTTCACTCGCGACAACATCAACGAGTGGCTCTCCGTGCGCAACATCCCGACCGTTCACCCGATTTTCGTCGATCAGCTCAACACGTACGACGTGATTACCTCGCAGTACGTGGTCTTCACCAAGGAAGCCTTCGAGGCTTTCGTGGCTGCCAAGACCGAGCCGAAGGAGGCCTGATTTAGATGGTCGCTATTCACAAGCCCGCTCACGACGTGATTCTTAAGCCCGTCGTCTCCGAGAAGAGCTACGCCGCTTCCGACCGTGGCCAGTACACCTTCGTGGTGGCTCCGGATGCGAACAAGGTGCAGATCAAGCAGGCAATCGAAGAGATCTTCAAGGTCAAGGTGACGAACGTCAACACCCTCAACCGCGCTGGCAAGAAGCAGCGCACTCGCACCGGTTTCGGCCAGCGCGCTTCCCAGAAGCGTGCGATCGTGACCGTCGCCGAGGGCCAGACGATCGACATCTTTGGTAACTGAAGGTTAGCCGAGAAAAGTTAAAGGAAGAACTACATTATGGCTATCCGCGTTTATAAGCCGACGACCGCAGGCCGCCGCAACGCGTCCGTCTCGGATTTCTCCGAGCTGACTCGTTCTACGCCTGAGAAGTCGCTGGTTCGCAAGAAGTCCAAGACCGGCGGTCGTAACTCTTACGGCCGTATCACCTCCCGTCATCGCGGCGGCGGCCACAAGCGTCAGTACCGTCTCATCGATTTCAAGCGTTGGGACAAGGACGGCGTGCCCGCCAAGGTTGCCGAGATCGAGTACGATCCGAACCGCTCCGCCCGTATCGCCCTCCTGCACTTCGCAGATGGCGAGAAGCGCTACATCATCGCGCCGAAGGGCATCAAGCAGGGCGACGTCATCGAGACCGGTGCTCAGGCTGATATCAAGCCGGGCAACAACCTGCCGCTGAAGAACATCCCGACCGGTACCGTGGTTCATGCCATCGAGCTCCGCCCGCTGGGCGGCGCTAAGATTGCTCGTTCCGCTGGTGCTGCCGTTCAGCTCGTCGCCAAGGATGGCGCCTACGCTCAGCTGCGTATGCCGTCCGGCGAAATCCGCAACGTCGACGCGCGCTGCCGCGCTACCGTCGGCGAGGTCGGCAACGAGGACCACGCCAACATTCAGCTCGGCAAGGCTGGCCGCGCCCGCTGGATCGGCCGCCGTCCGATCACCCGTGGTGAGTCCATGAACCCGGTCGACCACCCGCACGGCGGTCGTACCCGCGGTGGTAAGCCGCCGGTCTCCCCGTGGGGCAAGGGCGAGGTTCGTACTCGTCGTCCGAAGAAGGCTTCGAACAAGATGATTGTTCGTCGCCGTCCGTCCGGCAAGAACCGCAAGTAAGGGAGTATCGAGAAGATGACTCGTAGCATCAAGAAGGGCCCCTTCGTCGACGCCCACTTGCAGAAGAAAGTCGACGAGCAGAACGAGAAGGGCACCAAGAACGTCATCAAGACGTGGTCCCGTCGTTCGATGATCACCCCTGATTTCATCGGACACACCTTCGCCGTTCATGATGGTCGCAAGCATGTCCCGGTGTTCGTCACCGAGGCCATGGTTGGTCACAAGCTGGGTGAGTTCGCCCCCACGAAGACCTTCAAGGGTCACGTGAAGGACGACAAGAAGGCCCGTCGCTAAGGATAAGGAATAGAACATGGAAGCTAAAGCAATCGCTCGTCACGTCCGCGTGACGCCGCGCAAGGCTCGCCGCATGGTCGACCTCATCCGCGGCAAGAAGGCGACCGAAGCCGTCACCATTTTGAAGTTCGCCCCTCAGGCTGCGGCCCTGCCGGTCCGCAAGACCCTGGAGAGCGCCATCGCCAACGCTCGTGTGAAGGCCGACAAGGCCGGCGAGCCGTTCCGCGAGAACGACCTGTACATCAAGGAGACCTACGTTGACGAAGGTGTGACCCTCAAGCGCTTCCGCGCTCGTGCCCAGGGCCGCGCTGCTCGCATCAACAAGCGCACCTCCCACATCACGGTCGTCGTGGCTAACAAGGAAGGAGCCCGCTAAAGATGGGTCAGAAGATCAATCCGTTTGGCTACCGTCTGGGCATCACTGAGAACCACCGCTCCAAGTGGTTCTCCGACTCCAACAAGGCCGGCGAACGCTACCGCGACTTCGTGCTTGAGGATGATCAGATCCGCAAGGAGATGAGCAAGGACCTCGAGCGCGCTGGCGTGTCCCGCATCGTCATCGAGCGCACCCGCGACCGCGTTCGCGTCGACATTCACACCGCCCGTCCGGGCATCGTGATCGGTCGTCGTGGCGCCGAGGCTGAGCGCGTCCGCGCCAAGCTCGAGAAGCTGACCGGCAAGCAGGTCCAGCTCAACATCTTCGAAGTCAAGAACGCCGCGCTGGACGCCCAGCTCGTCGCTCAGGGCATCGCTGAGCAGCTGACCAACCGCGTCACCTTCCGTCGTGCCATGCGTAAGGCCCAGCAGGACGCCATGCGCGCCGGTGCCAAGGGTATCCGCATCAAGCTCTCCGGCCGCCTCGGCGGTGCGGAAATGAGCCGTTCCGAGTTCTACCGTGAGGGCCGCGTTCCGCTGCAGACCCTCCGCGCCCTCATCGATTACGGCTTCTTCGAGGCCAAGACCACGTACGGCCGTATCGGCGTCAAGGTCTGGATCTACAAGGGCGACATGACCGAATCCGAGTTCGAAGAGCAGCAGGCTCAGCAGAACAACCGTCCGGGCCGTCGTGGTGGCGATCGCCGCCCGCGCCGTGGCAACCGTTCCGCCGCCCCGCAGGCCGCCGAAGCCCCCAAGGCTGAGGCTCCCGCCGAGGCCGCTCCGGCTGCAGAAACGAAGGAGTGAGCAAGAATGCTTATCCCCAAGAGGACTAAGTACCGCAAGCAGCACCGCCCTGTGCGTTCTGGCATGTCCAAGGGCGGCAACGAGATCAACTTCGGTGATTTCGCCATCCAGTCCCTCGCCCCGGCCTACGTGACCAACCGTCAGATCGAAGCCGCGCGTATCGCCATGACCCGCTACATCAAGCGTGGTGGCCGCGTGTGGATCACGATCTTCCCGGATCGTCCGCTGACCAAGCACCCGCTCGGTGCCCGAATGGGTTCCGGTAAGGGTGCCCCGGAGTTCTGGATTGCGAACGTGCGCCCTGGTCGCGTGATGTTCGAAATCGGTGGTGTGTCCGAGGACGTCGCTAAGGAAGCCCTCCGCCGCGCTATCGACAAGCTCCCGATGAAGTGCCGCATTATCGCACGTGAAGGTGGTGATATCTGATGGCAGTCGGTACCGCTGATTACTCCATCAAGAATCTCAACGAGAAGACCAACGCGGAAATCGAAGGCTTCTTGAAGAAGTCCAAGGAAGAGCTGTTCAACCTGCGCTTCCAGCACGCCACCGGTCAGCTCGAGAACACCGCCCGTCTCAAGGCTGTCAAGAGCGATATCGCCCGCATGTACACCGTGCTTCGCGAGCGTGAGCTTGGCATCAGCCAGGAGCCGGCCGCTACCGAATCCAAGGAGAAGTGATTATGGCTGAAGAGCGTAACTTCCGTAAGGTTCGCCGCGGCTACGTCGTGTCCGACAAGATGGACAAGACGATTACCGTCGAGCTCGAGCAGCGTTCGACCCACCCGCTGTACGGCAAGGTCGTTCGTTCCACCAGCAAGGTCAAGGCCCATGATGAACACAACGACGCCCACATTGGCGACCTCGTGAGTATTATGGAAACTCGGCCTCTGAGCAAGACCAAGCGCTGGCGTCTCGAATCCATTATCGAGCGCGCCAAGTAAGTAAAGTTCGGCAAGGCTCGCCATTTACCGGGGCATTATGGGCAACCACGATGCCCCGGTAAATGGGGAGAACCAGCTCGGCTAAGGAGAATCAATGATTCAGCAGGAAACGCGGCTTCATGTCGCCGACAACACGGGTGCGAAGGAACTCCTCGCCATCCGCGTGCTCGGCGGATCGAAGCGACGCTATGCCGGCATCGGCGACGTGATCGTCGCCTCCGTCAAGGACGCCATTCCTGGCGGGTCGGTCAAGAAGGGCGACGTGGTTAAGGCCGTTGTCGTCCGTACCGTCAAGGAATCCCGCCGTGCGGATGGTTCCTACATCAAGTTCGACGAGAACGCCGCCGTCATTCTCGGCTCCGGCCGTGAACCGAAGGGCACTCGTATCTTCGGACCGGTCGGTCGTGAACTGCGCGAGCACAAGTTCATGAAGATCGTGTCCCTCGCCCCGGAGGTGATCTGACATGGCAGCCAAGATCAAGAGCGGCGACCTGGTCAAGGTCATCCGCGGCAAGGACCGCGGCAAGGAAGGCACCGTCAAGCAGGTGCTCTCCAACGATCGACTAATCGTCGAAGGCGTGCAGATCGTCAAGAAGCACGTGCGTGCAACGCAGCAGGGCCAGCAGGCTGGCATCGTCTCCACTGAGGCTCCGATCCATCGCTCCAACGTGATGGTCATCGACCCGGAGACCAAGCAGCCGACCCGCGTTGGCATCACCGTTAAGGAAGAGGCGCGTGACGGCAAGGTGAAGACCGTGCGCGTGCGCGTCGCCAAGAAGTCCGGAAAGGAGCTGGCATGACCGATACTACTGTCGAAGCGCCGGCCACCCCGCGCTTGAAGGTCAAGTACAACGAGCAGATCATTCCTGAGCTCGAGAAGGAGTTCAAGTACTCCAACCCGATGCAGGTTGCTCGTGTCCAGAAGGTCGTCGTCTCCATGGGTGTTGGTGCCGCTGCCCGCGACTCCAAGCTCATCGAAGGTGCCGTCAAGGACCTCACCCTGATCACCGGCCAGAAGCCGAAGATCACTAAGGCCAAGAAGTCCGTCGCGCAGTTCCACCTGCGTGAAGGCCAGGCCATCGGTGCGTACGTCACCCTGCGTGGCGACCGCATGTGGGAGTTCCTGGACCGTCTGCTGACCCTCGCGCTGCCCCGTATCCGCGACTTCCGCGGCATCAACGGCCACCAGTTCGATGGCCAGGGCAACTACAACTTTGGTCTCACCGAGCAGTCCATGTTCCACGAGATCGATCCTGATTCGATCGATCACGTGCGCGGTATGGACATCACTGTGGTGACCTCCACCAAGGACGACAAGGAAGCTTACGCGCTGCTGAAGCACCTCGGCTTCCCCTTCAAGGAGAACTGATATGGCAAAAACCGCTCTTAAGAACAAGGCGGCCGGCAAGCCGAAGTTCAAGGTCCGCGCTTACACGCGCTGCCAGGTCTGCGGTCGTCCCCACTCCGTCTACCGCAAGTTCGGCCTGTGCCGCATCTGCCTTCGTGAGAAGGCTCACCGCGGTGAACTGCCCGGCGTTACGAAGTCCAGTTGGTAAACATCGACGCTGAAGGTCCGCGGCCCGAACGCTTCTAGAAGAAGCGTGAGGGCGGCGGAAACCATAGCGAGAAAGGGCAACAAGCCCAAATGACAATGACAGATCCGATCGCAGACATGCTTACGCGTCTGCGTAATGCGAGCGCGGCCAAGCACGAAACCGTGGATATGCCGTACTCCAAGTTCAAGGCGAACATCGCCGAGATCCTGAAGCGTGAAGGCTACATCAAGGACTTCACCGCTAAGGAAGCCAAGGTCGGCCAGACTCTTGAGGTCACCCTCAAGTACGGTCCGAACGGTGAGCGTTCCATTCAGGGTATCAAGCGCATCTCCAAGCCGGGCCTTCGTCGTTACGCGAAGTCCGACTCCCTGCCGATGCCGCTCGGTGGCCTGGGTATCGCCATCATCTCGACTTCTTCGGGACTGCTGACTCAGAAGGAATGCCTCGACCGAGGCATTGGCGGCGAAATTGTCGCCTTCGTGTGGTGAGAAAGGAGAGCTGAAACATGGCATCGCATATTGGTAAGCTCCCCATCGCCATCCCTGCTGGCGTTGAAGTCAAGATTGAAGGCCAGAACTTCTCCGCCAAGGGCGCTAAGGGTTCTGACTCCTACGTGGTTCCGGAAGGCATCACCGCTGCCGTTGAAGGCAACGAGATTGTCCTGACCGCCGCTGATGACCTGCGTCCGACCCGTGCCAAGCACGGTTTGGCTCGTTCCATCATGGCCGGCATGGTCAAGGGTGTTCACGATGGCTACTCCAAGACTCTTGAGATCGTCGGCACCGGTTACCGCGCCGTCGCCAAGGGCCAGGGCATCGAGTTCTTCCTCGGCTACTCCCACACCATCACCGTCAACCCGCCCGAAGGCATCACCCTGAAGGTGACCGACGCCAACCACGTGGTTGTCGAAGGCACCGACAAGCAGGTCGTGGGCCAGGTTGCCGCCAACATCCGCAAGCTGCGCGCTCCGGAACCCTACAAGGGCAAGGGCATCAAGTACTCCGATGAACGCATCCTGCGCAAGGCTGGAAAGGCTGGTAAGTGATATGAGCGTTGCTATTCTCGGAAAAGGCAAGAAGGTAGCTCTCAAGCGCCGTCACGCGCGTATCCGCAAGCGCATCTCCGGTACCCCCGAGCGTCCGCGCCTGGTGGTCACCCGCTCCAACCGTCACATGGTTGCTCAGGTGGTCGACGATACCAAGGGCATTACCCTGGTGTCTGCCTCCACTCTTCAGGCTGACTTCGCCGGCTTCGAAGGCACCAAGACTGAGGCCGCCAAGAAGGTCGGCGAGCTGATCGCCGAGAAGGCCAAGGCTGCCGGCATCACCGCAGTCGTGTTCGACCGCGGTGGCAACAAGTACACCGGTCGCGTCGCAGCCGTTGCTGATGGCGCCCGCGAGGGAGGTCTTGCACTGTGAGCGACAACGAAACGAAGGAAACCCAAGTGGCTGAAGAAACTCAGAACACTGTGGCGACCGAATCCAACAACGAGGACCGCAAGGGTCGTCGTGGCCAGCGCGGTGAAGGCCGTCGTGGCGAGCGTCGTAACCGTCGTGAAGAAAACCACGGCGACGAGCTGCTCGATCGCGTGGTGACCATCAACCGTGTGTCCAAGACCCACAAGGGTGGCCGTACCTTCAGCTTCGCCGCACTGGTTGTGGTCGGCGACGGCAACGGCACCGTGGGTGTCGGCTACGGCAAGTCCCGTGAAGTCCCGGCCGCCATCGCCAAGGGCCAGCTGGACGCCAAGAAGCACATGTTCTCTGTGCCTCGCGTCCGCGGCACCATCACCCACCCGGTTCAGGGTCACGACGCTGCTGGCACCGTCCTGCTGCGTCCGGCCGCCCCGGGTACCGGTGTAATCGCCGGTGGCTCCGTGCGCGCCGTCATGGAATGCGCAGGCATCACCGACGTCCTGACCAAGTCGATGGGCTCCGCCACCGCCGTTAACGTGGTGCGCGCTACCGTCGACGCCCTCAAGCAGCTCGAAGAGCCCGAGGAGATCGCCGCCCGTCGTGGCCTGGCGCTCGACGAGGTCGCTCCCGATGCTCTGCTGCGCGCCCGCGCCGCCGGCATTGCCGAGGCTCGCAAGGCTCGCGAAGAGGCTGCTGCCGCTAAGGCCGCCGAAGAGAAGGATGGTGAGTGATACTCATGGCTAAGAACCTGAAGATTACCCTGCACCACGGCATCGTGAACCGTACCCCGGCTCAGCGCGCCACCGTCAAGACCCTCGGCCTCAACAAGATCGGTAAGACCGTTGTCCGCGAGGACACCCCGGCCAACCGTGGTCTGGTGAACGCCGTGCGTCACCTGGTCACCGTTGAGGAGGTTGACTGATTATGGCAGATAACGAAATCCTGCAGATGCACGACCTGAAGCCCGCCCCGGGTGCCAAGAAGGACCGCACCCGTGTGGGCCGCGGTGAAGGCTCCAAGGGTAAGACCTCCGGTCGTGGCGCCAAGGGCCAGACGAAGCGCAACCACGTGCGTCCGGGCTTTGAAGGCGGCCAGCTGCCGCTGTACATGCGCCTGCCGAAGCTCCGTGGCTTCAAGAACCCGTTCAAGGTCGAGTTCCAGGTCATCAACATCGCTCGTCTCGTGGAGCTCTTCCCCGAGGGCGGCGAGGTTGCTGTGGCCGACCTGATCGCCAAGGGCGCTGTTCGTGACAACGCTCCGGTGAAGGTTCTGGGCGACGGCGAGACCACCGTGGCTTTCACCCTCAAGGGTGTTAAGGCTTCGGCTTCCGCCAAGTCCAAGATCGAGGCCGCCGGCGGTTCCGTTTCCGAGGACTGATTAGTCCTACGGGGAGCGCAATAGGCTGTACAACCCCCGCCCGCCAATAGGTGGACGGGGGTTCCCTTTTCTAAAAAATTGTTGTTCTGAGTGCAGAGAAGCAGTCTCAACACAATGATCGTTTTGAGTATGCTTCCCCCCGTTCAGTACGACGGAGCATAATTCAGGTAACATTCGCGAGACATGAAGTGGCCGAAGTAGGCACTTTAGACTATGCTTGTTCGTTAGTTTGTGTATTTCGCGCGATTGGCGCGCTATTGGGAGGAAATCTAGGTGAGGACACTAATCCAGGCCCTGAAAACCAAAGAGTTGAGGAAGAAGATTCTCTTCGTCCTGTTCATCATCATCGTCTACCGCATCGGTTCGTTCATTCCGACCCCTGGCGTGGACTACAACGTGGTGAACAAGTGCATGGCCACCATCGGCAGCGCCTCCCAGGAGAACTTCATCGGACTGGTGAACCTCTTCTCGGGTGGCGCCATGCTCCAGCTGTCTATCTTCGCGCTGGGCGTCATGCCGTACATCACCGCGTCCATCGTGGTGCAGCTGCTGCGCGTGGTCATCCCCCGCTTCGAGGCCCTGCATAAGGAGGGCCAGTCCGGCGAGGCCAAGCTCACCCAGTACACCCGTTACCTGACCATCGGCCTGGCCGTGCTCCAGTCCACCACCATCCTGGTCACCGCCCGCTCCGGCGCCCTGTTCAACTACCAGTGCGACCAGGTCATCCCGGACGGCTCCGTGTTCAACCTCGTGGTCATGGTCCTCATCATGACCGGCGGCACCGGCCTGATCATGTGGATGGCCGAGCTCGTGACCGACAAGGGCATCGGCCAGGGCATGTCCATCTTGATCTTCATGTCCATCTGCTCCGGCTTCCTGCCGCAGCTGTGGGAGATCGGCTACGGCACCAACGGCACCGACGGCGACTGGCTCAAGTTCGGCATCGTCGTGGGCGTGCTCGTGGTCATCCTCATCTTCGTCGACTTCGTCGAACTGTGCCAGCGCCGCGTCCCGGTCCAGTACACGCGCCGCATGATCGGCCGTAAGATGTACGGCGGCTCCTCCACCTACCTGCCGCTGAAGATCAACATGTCCGGCGTCATCCCGCCGATCTTCGCCTCCTCGATCCTCGCCATCCCGACCCTGATCGCCCAGTTCGGCAAGTCCGACCAGTCGTGGGTCAAGTGGATCAACGCCAACCTGGCGAACACCACCTCCGTGTGGTACATCGCGCTGTACGCGCTGATGATTGTGTTCTTCTGCTTCTTCTACACCTCGATCACGTTCAACCCGGACGAGACCGCGGACAACATGAAGCAGTACGGCGGCTTCATCCCCGGCATCCGCGCCGGCAACGCCACCAGCCGCTACCTGACCTACGTGATGAACCGACTCAACACCGTCGGCGCCGTCTACCTGCTGTTCGTGGCCCTGATCCCGACCGTGCTGATCATGGCCCTCGGCCTCAACGCCAAGCTGCCGTTCGGTGGTACCACGATCCTGATTATCGCGGGCGTGGGCCTCGACACCCTGCGCCAGGCCAAGGCCCAGACCGAACAGTTCCAGTACACCGGCTTCCTGTTCGAAAACGTGGACCACAAAGAGGGCTGACGCCCGCTTGGCAGCGGTCGCCCGCAATGGGCAGGCGGCCGCGCGAGGAGTGGAACAGTCCAGTGGACTGTTCCACGACGGAGCAATCTTTCTTCCGCATATAACTCAATGGCTCCCTTAACCAAGGGAGCCAAAACCGTATTAATAACCGACATAAAAGGAGACCACCATGCGTCTGCTCATCATGGGCCCCCAGGGCGTGGGCAAGGGCACCCAGGCTGCTCTGCTCGCCGAACACTTCAACATCCCCACCATCTCCACCGGCGACATCTTCCGCTACAACATCAAGAACAAGACCGAACTCGGCCTTGAGGCGATGAGCTACACCGACAAGGGCGAGCTGGTTCCGGACTCCCTGACCAACAAGATCGTCAAGGATCGTCTGGCCAAGGAAGACTGCAAGAACGGCTGGATCCTCGACGGCTACCCGCGTAACGCCGCCCAGGTCACCGCTCTCGACGAGATGCTCGCCGACCTCGACACTCCGCTCGACCACGTGGTGGCCCTCGAAGCCGCCCGCGACGTGCTGCTGGAGCGTATGAAGAAGCGCGCCGCCGAGCAGGGCCGCGCTGACGACACTCCGGAGGCCATCGCCAAGCGCCTGGAGACCTATGAGAAGGAAACCGCTCCGCTGCTCGACATCTACGAGGCCCGTGGCCTGCTCGTCGTGGTCAACGGCGTCGGCGACATCGACGAGATCAGCGGCCGTATCATCAGCCACCTCGAGTAGTAGGTTCGGCAGCCCGGGCAACAAGCCGGAGTGATGCCGAAATACCACATCAACGTTTCCATACCCCTGTGCGACACGCCGAGTGTTCGTACAGGGGTATGTGCGTATATAGTTGACAGTTGGTGTGTCTTCGGATATGCCATAGTAATCATCCAACGGAATAGGACTAGAGGCACATGGCAAAAGACGGTGTGATTGAAGTCGAAGGACAGGTCGTGGAAGCACTGCCTAACGCGATGTTCCGCGTTGAACTCGAAAACAAGCACATCGTGCTCGCCACGATTTCCGGCAAAATGCGTAAGAACTATATTCGTATTCTGCCGCAGGATCGTGTCGTGCTCGAAATGAGCCCTTACGACCTGAACCGCGGACGCATTACGTACCGTTACAAGTAAAGGTACACAAGAAAAGGATAACCATGAAGGTCAGCCCTAGCGTGAAGAGGATCTGCGAAAACTGCCGCGTGATCCGCCGTCACGGCCGCGTCATGGTGATCTGCGTCAACCCGCGCCACAAGCAGCGTCAGGGCTGAGAGCAGATTCTCCAGCGGCACTAAGTAAATAAGGCACTCTCTCACAGTGCTTCCCGCAAGGGAACGACACTGAACCACGGGTACGTAGGCCCGTGCCGGGTAACCGGGCGAGCGGGTGCAAGACCTACGGCAACAAGAAGGAATCGCAATGGCACGTCTTGCCGGAGTCGACATCCCCAATGAGAAGCGCATCGAGATCGCCCTCACCTACATTTTCGGTGTGGGTCGCACTCGTGCCAAGGAAACGCTTGCCGCGACCGGTATTAGTCCGGACATCCGCGTCAAGGATCTCACCGACGAGCAGCTGATTACGCTGCGTGACTACCTCGAAGCCAACTACAAGATCGAGGGTGACCTGCGTCGTGAAGTCGATGCAGATATTCGTCGCAAGATTCAGATCAACTGCTACCAAGGCCAGCGTCACCGTAAGGGACTTCCTGTGCGCGGCCAGCGCACCAAGACCAATGCTCGTACCCGCAAGGGCCCGAAGCGCACGGTCGCCGGAAAGAAGAAGGCCACCAAGTAGTCGGTGGCATGATTCGGGCCACGGGATGATTTTCATCCCATCGCCCGAACGTCAACAACAAAGTTCGTTACTAGGAAACGAGGGTCAATGGCAGCGCCTAAGCAAGCCGCTCGTAAGCCCCGTCGTCGCGACCGCAAGTCGGTCCCGGTCGGCCAGGCTCACATCAAGTCCACTTTCAACAACACGATCATTTCGATCACCGATCCGTCCGGCGCCGTGGTGTCCTGGGCGTCCGGTGGCGATGTCGGCTTCAAGGGCTCCCGTAAGTCCACGCCGTACGCCGCTGGTATGGCTGCCGAGTCCGCCGCCCGCAAGGCGATGGAACACGGCGTCAAGAAGGTCGACGTGTTCGTCAAGGGCCCGGGTTCCGGTCGTGAAACCGCCATCCGTTCCCTGCAGTCTGCGGGCCTCGAGGTTGGTTCCATCACCGACGTCACCCCGCAAGCCCACAACGGCGTTCGTCCTCCGAAGCGTCGTCGCGTCTGAGCACTCAGCAATACCAAATCCATCCAAAACCGCCTGACCGGTGAGTGCACCACCGAGTTCAAGCTGAAAGGATAACCACAGTGCTTATTGCACAGCGTCCGACTCTTACCGAGGAATCTCTGAATCCGCAGCGCTCCCGCTTCACCATCGAGCCGCTCGAGCCTGGCTTCGGCTACACGCTCGGCAACTCGCTGCGTCGCACGCTGCTGAGCTCCATCCCGGGTGCTGCCGTGACCTCCGTGCGTATTTCCGGTGCCCTGCATGAGTTCACCACTCTGCCGGGTGTCCAGGAAGACGTCACCGAGATCCTGCTGAACATCAAGGGCATCGTGCTCACCAGCGAATACGACGAGCCTGTGGTCATGTATCTGCGCAAGAGCGGCAAGGGCGAAGCCGTGGCTGGGGACATCACCCCGCCGGCCGGCGTCACCATTGCCAACCCGGAGCAGCACATCGCTACCCTCGCCGACGATGGCGAACTCGAGATCGAGTTCACTGTCGAGCGTGGCCGTGGCTATGTTCCTGCCCAGATGAACAAGCAGGACAACGATGAGATCGGCCGTATTCCGGTTGATTCCATCTACTCCCCGGTACTCAAGGTGAGCTACAAGGTCGAGGCCACCCGTGTGGAACAGCGCACGGACTTCGACAAGCTCATCCTGGACGTGGAGACCAAGCCCGCCATCTCCCCGCGTGACGCGGTGGCTTCCGCCGGTTCCACCTTGGTGGAGCTCTTCGGCCTGTGCCGTGAGCTCAACGCCCAGGCTGAAGGCGTCGAGGTCGGTCCGGCCCCGGTGGCCGAGGAGACCAACCCCGAGATGGCCGTTCCGATTGAGGACCTCAACCTGACGCAGCGTTCTTACAACTGCCTCAAGCGCGAGGGCATCCACACCATCGGTGAGCTTGTCTCCCACACCGAGCAGGACCTGCTCGACATCCGCAATTTCGGTATGAAGTCAATCGATGAGGTCAAGGAGAAGCTGCAGACCTTGGGCCTGAGCCTCAAGTCCTCGCCGATGGCCTTCGATACCAATAATCTCGAAGGTGGCACGTTCTTCTCGCCGGAAGACGAGTGATCTGCCTCTTTGACCAATCGTTCGTTCACTAGGCAAGCAGATGTTCGGGCATATGCCCACCTGCTTGCCTGAAGAACGGACATATAAGGAGTAAACCCAATGCCTACACCTAAGAAGGGCCCGCGTCTGGCTTCCAGCCCCGCACACGAGCGCCTCATGCTGGCAAACATGGCGACCAGCCTGTTCCAGAATGGCCGCATCACCACCACGCTGCCGAAGGCCAAGCGCCTTCGTCCGCTGGCAGAGCGCCTGATCACCTTCGCCAAGCGTGGTGATCTGCACTCCCGCCGTCGCGTGATGCGCGTCATCCGCAACAAGTCCGTGGTGCACATCCTGTTCACCCAGATTGCCGAGCAGATGGAGCAGCGTGAAGGTGGCTACACCCGTATCGTCAAGATCGCTCCGCGCGTTGGCGATGCCGCTCCGGCCGCTGTGATCGAGCTCGTCACCGAGCCGGTTGCCAAGAAGGCTGTTGTGAAGGAAGCTGAAGCCGCCGCCAAGGTTGCCGAAGAAGAAGCTCCGGCCGTTGAGGCTGAGGCCACTGAGGCTGCTGAGGCTGTTGAGGCTCCGGTCGAGGAGACCGCCGCCGCTGAGGCTGAGGCTCCCGCTGAGGAAGCTGCTGACGCCGAGAAGGCCGAGTGAGCTGAATAGCGTTTCGCTAAGCTAGCTGAAAGGGCTGGAATCCGTTTGGGTTCCAGCCCTTTTGCGTTGTTTTCATAGAATCTACAACGTACGTACGGCCCGAATGGCCTCGGCTCTTGCGGCCAGCTGATCATCGGCGGGATATGCGATATGCTCCAAAGTCAGGCCCTGCGGCGCAATCGGCCCGCTTGAGCCTTCACGTACTGGCTCGGCCATTTTGCCGGCAAACCACTCCAGTGATTTGCGTCCCGAACCAACTTTGATGCATGAGCCGACCAGGGAGCGCACCATATTGCGGGCAAAGGCGTCCGCCACAATCGTGAACACTACCAGGCCGGACTCCAGCGACGGAGTCCGATATGCTTCATGCGATGCCATCTCATCCGGTACTAGGGGAGTGATCGGCACCCGCCGCCAATAGGCGGTCTTGACTTCACGGATCGTAGTGCCTCCCGGATTCGGAGTGGCGAAGGAACCAAAATCGTGCAGGCCGATGGTCAATGAGGCTGCGCGGTTCATAAGCTCCAGATCCAGCGCTTCATCCACGGTAAGTACGCATCCACGCAGGCGCGGGTCGACCTCAGACGAACGATCGGCGACCCGATACACATAAGTGCGCTCCAATGCGGAGAACCTGGCATCGAAGCCGACCGGAGCTACGGCAATGCCATGAATGACGATGTCCGAAGGCAGCACAGCCTTGAGTCTGCGAGTCAGCGCCTCGGTGACCGGAATGGTCATGTGACCTACGCAGCGATTCAGTACCTCATCGGATACATCCAGATGCGCCACTTGGTGGGAGGCATGTACACCGGTGTCGGTGCGTCCAGCCACTGTCAAGCGTAACGGTTCGGCCGCGTCATCGGTCGGCACCCGCAGCACCTTGTGCAGCGCATCTTCAATGGTGCCTTGCACTGTACGAAGATTGGGCTGTTTGGCCCAGCCATAGAATCCGCCGCCGTCGTAGGCCAAGTCAATGCGCAGTCGTGTCATAGCCATTCATTGTAACGAGTGTGGTCGGCGAGATGAGTGCGGTCGTCAAGATGCACGCGGCCGGCGAAGTGACCTGCCTGTAACATTCTCGCGCGTTTGTTGAAACGGGCCCGCCTTAGGTTGAAACCATCAAACCCGGTTACGGCTTGCGGCGTCAGCGTGCGCTCAAAACGCCTAACCGCTTGAAGCCACAGAAGCCGCCACAGCAAGGAGCAGGCACGATGATCGAATCCGCAGCACGCAGACTGGCCCATGAACTGGTAAACCGCCGCGAAGCGATCAATCGAGAGCTGTCCCGCAACGGTGTGCGTTTCGGCATCTACAAGAACGGCGAATACCATGACCGGCTGTTCCCGTACGACCCTGTGCCGCGCATTATCGAATCCGACGAATACGACGAATTGGAGAAGGGCCTGAAGCAGCGCGTCAACGCCCTGAACGCCTATCTGAAGGACATTTATTCCGATAAGCGCATTATTCATGATGGCGTCGTGCCGGAAGAATACGTATACACCTCGGCCGGCTACTTCCCGCAGGTCAACTGTGTGACCCCTCCCGGCGGCATTTTCGCGCATATCGCCGGCGAGGACCTGGTCCAAGGCGAGGACGGCCGCTGGTGGGTGCTGGAAGACAACCTGCGCATCCCCTCGGGTGCCAGCTACCCGCTGTTCGTGCGCGACATCGAGCGCCGCATCTCCCCGCGCCTGTTCCGCGACGTTCGTATTCGCGATAATCGCGAATACCCGCGCCTGTTGCGCAAAGCCATGGACTTTGTCTCCACCGAGGGCATCGCCGTGGTACTGACTCCCGGCCGCTACAATTCCGCGTTCTTCGAGCACGCCTATCTGGCGGAGAAAACCGGTGCGGCGTTGGCCTTCCCCGAAGACCTCGAAGTGGTGGACAACAAGGTCTACTTCCTCGACTACGCCGGCAAACGCCACCGTGTGGGCGTGGTTTACCGCCGCCTGTCCGACGAATTCCTCGACCCGTTCGCCTTCAATCCTGATTCGGTGATCGGTGTGCCCGGTATCCTGTCCGCCTACCGCGCGGGCAACGTGGCCATCGTCAACGCGCCGGGCAACGGCGCGGCCGATGACAAGGCCGTCTACTACTTCGTGCCGCAGATGATCAAGTACTATCTCGGCGAGGAACCGATTCTCAACAACGCGCCCACGTACATGCCGATGTTCGAGGCCGACCGCAAGGAAGTCCTGAATCGGATGGGCGAGCTGGTCATCAAGGATGTGGCCGAAGCCGGCGGTTACGGCGTGGTGTTTGGTTCGTCGCTGGATGCCGCCGCACGTGAGGAGCTCGCCAACCGGATCAAGGAGGAGCCGCGTCGATTCATTGCCCAAGAGGTGATTCAGTTCCGTGATATCGATGTGGTGGACCCGAAGACCGGCGAGATGTCGCCGCGCAAGTGCGATTTGCGTGCCTTCGTGGTCACCGGCAAGAATACGCACGTGTGGTATTCGGGCTTGACTCGATACTCGTCGGTGCCCGGCCAGATGATTGTCAACTCGTCGCAGGGTGGCGGATTTAAGGATACGTGGGTGTTGGCACCCGAATCCGGCATGGAGCACGAGTACGGTGCCGAAACGCAGGTGGCGAACCTGCTGAGCCAGTCCCGCCACCATTCGTTGTCGCTGGTTACCGCTTCCAAGGCAGACAACCTGTATTGGCTGGGTCGATACACCGAGCGCGCCTTCACCACGCTGAACCAGTTCTTCCCGTTCTACGATCGTGTGATGGACACCGATGTGGACGCCTTCCGTCCGTTCGCTCACGCACTCGACCTGCCCGAAGATTTCGAGGACTTCGACGGGTTCGTGAACAGCTTCCTGTACGACGGGTCCAATCCTGATTCGGTGCGGTCGGCCGTAACTTCCGCATTCAACAACGCCGTGATTCTGCGCCCGGAATTGAGCTCGCGTCTGCTGCAGTACGTGGAGTTGGCGATGACCAATATCACCGATGCCGCCAAATACGCGGCCGATGCCGAGGACATCTACAAGCAGCGCGATATTACCGATGACATGCTCGCTTTCTGGGGCGGCATCGAGAATTCGCCGGTCGACCCCACGCTGAAGGCGTTCATCTTCATCGGCAAATATCTGGAACGCATCGACCTGTACACGCGCTTCGGCCTGACGATGGAGGATCTGGAAGCGCCGCTCAAGAAGCTCGCCGCCTATTCGATGACCTTGGACGGCATGCCGCTGCCCAGCTGCTTCGCCGACGGACTGAGCTGGCTGGTCGGTCAGCTGCCGTCTCGCGGATATCAGGAAGTCGCCGACCTGCTGAAGAAGTACCTTGACGACTACTCCGGCCGTGTCAGCGCGCTGGCCATCAAAGACATGGGCTCACTGAGCTCCATGAACATGGACGCCAAGCGTCCCTGATCCCGACCTGACACCCTGACGGGTTCAAATGCTATGGTGGTATGGCGAAAAAACCGTGCGCCCGAGTGCCGGCCTGTGCATATCAGCAGATTGCCGGAATATATGCGTGGGCTGTGAGCGCACGGACCATACCTCAGCCATGGCTGTAGTGTTGTTATCCCGAGAATATGCCGGTTGCCGGCTCGTGTGTAAGTGCAGGAGACGTTGTGAAAAAACTCGTGTTCGACTATGAGATGAGGCTGTCCTTCAGCGCACCGGTCACCGATCACAGGTTCCAGCTTCGCTGTATTCCCTCCACTGGCCCTCGCCAACAGGTGATTGACGTGGAAGTGAAGATTCAGCCCGAAACCGAACTCGAAACCACCATCGACTCCTTTGACTCCGTGGTGATGACCGGATTCATCCCTGAGCCGCACGACATATTCAGCTACTCGGTGACCGGTATCGCCTTCGTGGACAATGCGCATATCCATAAGGAAGCCTATAAACCGCTGTACCGATTCAATTCAGCGCTCACCATTCCCGGCCCGAACGTGGAGGCGATGATCGCCGTATGCCGCGAACGCTTGGCGGCGCTGCCTTCCGACGCCACTCCGGTGCAGCAGGCTGCCGAAGTGATGGATGAGGTCTACAAGGCGTTTGTGTATACGCCCGGTTCCACCACGATTCGCACCACCGCCGAACAGGCCTTGGCTCAGCGCAAGGGCGTATGCCAGGATTATGCGCACGTGATGCTGTCCGTGTGCCGGCATGTGGGATTGACCGCGCGCTACATTGCCGGTTTGCTTGGGGGAGAGGGCGCGACCCATGCTTGGGTCGAGGTGTATCAGGATGGCCGATGGGTCGGACTGGATCCCACGCATAACCGATTGGTGGACGACAGCTACATCACCATCGCCCACGGCCGCGATTACCGCGACTGCATGCTCGACATCGGCGTCTTCTCTGGATACAACGTCCAGCAGTCCCAATGGGTCAACGCCTCCGTCCACGAACAGGTGGCATAAATAAAATTCCAAGCCCCCTCTGATGAGCTGAGCCGTGAAGAAAACGCCGGAGGCGTTTTTAGGCGAAGGCGAACGACAGTGAGCAAATAAAATGGCAGCTGGAAAGCTGTCCTTAATTGCGTTCGAGCTGTCAGCCGTAAGGCTGACCGAGGGAGAGACCACTCAATGCAGAGTGGCCCCGTCACCGCTTCTACCACCACCAATATTCGGATTTTGGTAGTTGAAGAATTCGGATTTTCGCAGTTGACCAATTCGGACTGTTAATCGGCTCATCGTCTGACCCATCGCAATCTCACACAAAATCGCATTATCCCACGCCGAATCGAGCTCAGCGAAACTCCGATTTGCCAGGTCGGCAGAATGTGGCATAATGAACAAGTTGCCATTTTGGCAGCATGGATAAGTGTCCGAGCGGTCTAAGGAGCACGCCTCGAAAGCGTGTGAGGTGAAAGCCTCCGCGAGTTCGAATCTCGCCTTATCCGCCTTTAGGGTTCCGGGTTTGTCCCGGAACCCTTTTTGTTTTTGATACGAACGTCCGTATTCGCTCCTGTGCTGTATCGTATACGGCGTGTCGGGTGGAAAATAGCGAAAAGGATAACGTTGTACTCAGCGGGACTTGCGTACTAAGTACAACCATCGTATTATCGATATCAACAGAAGTACAAGGTTGTATTAAATATCCAGAACGCACATTCACCGCTGATTGGCGATGCCGCAAAACAGGTGAACCAAGAAGATGGGCCGATTGCTTTTGGTATTTAGCACAACGTTGTCTTGCGGTATTGAAGACAACGATTAAAGGAGAGCACATGTCCGAGCATTCGCACGACAATAAACCGGGGGAGCTGGAGGAATCTCGACTCGTCGTCGATAATGACTTTGAAGTAGCTCCGGTCAACGACAGACTGTTCGGGTCGTTCGTGGAGCATCTGGGTCGCTGCGTATACGACGGCATCTATGAGCCGGGCCACCCCGAAGCCGATGAAGACGGTTTCCGCAAGGACGTCATCGAACTGGTCAAGGAACTCGGCGCTACCACGATTCGCTATCCTGGCGGCAATTTCGTTTCCGGCTATCGCTGGGAGGATGGCGTTGGTCCTCGTGATGAGCGGCCGCGTCGCCTGGACTTGGCATGGCATTCCACCGAGACCAATCAGTTTGGTCTGCACGAAATGGCGAAATGGCTGGAAAAAACCGGCGGCAACGAGCTGATGGAAGCCGTAAATCTGGGTACCCGTGGTCTTGAAGAGGCCCTCGACCTGTTGGAATACGCGAATATTCCCGGCGGCACCAAGCTCTCCGAGGAGCGTCGCGCCAATGGTGCCGATCAGCCGTTCGGCATCAAGATGTGGTGCTTGGGCAATGAGATGGATGGCCCGTGGCAGACCGGTCACAAGTCCGCCGAGGATTACGGCACCTTGGCGGCCTCGGTGGCGGCAGGTATGCGCGCCATCGATCCGAACGTTGAACTGGTGGTCTGTGGTTCATCCAGCCACGTGATGGACACCTTCGGCAAGTGGGAAGAAACCGTACTTGAGAAGACGTTTGACAACGTCAACTTCGTCTCCTGCCATGCGTACTACCATCCGGAACTTCAGCCTGATGGCACCCGTGACATGAAGAGCTTCCTTGCCTCGGGCGTCGATATGGACGGTTTCATCAACGATGTCGCCGCCGCCATCGATGCAACCAAGGCCCGGCTGAAGAGCAAGCACGACGTGTTCATCTCGTTCGATGAATGGAATGTCTGGTATCTCAACGAAGAGCCGAGCAAGAATCCGGAAGGCATCGGCAATTGGCCGGTTGCCCCGCGCCTGCTCGAGGATGTGTACAGCGCCGCCGACGCCGTGGTGTTCGGTGATCTGATGATTACCCTGCTCAAGAACGCCGACCGCGTGCACGCCGCCAGCCTGGCCCAGTTGGTCAACGTAATTGCGCCGATTATGACCGAACCGGGCGGCCCGGCGTGGCGTCAGACCACGTTCTATCCGTTCTCGCTGACCGCAAAGCTCGCCAAGGGCGGCACGGTGCTTGAACCGAAACTGGCTTCCGGAACGTATGAAACCGACAAATACGGTGAAGTGCCGACGATCAATTCCGTAGCCGTGCGTGGTGAGGACGGTACGATCAGCGTGTTTGTGGTCAATCGCTCCATGGAAGCGGCCAATGACTTTGCCATCAAGCTGCCGGAAGGATTCGCACTTTCCGCGGTCGAGGCGCAAACCCTGCACGAGGATGATCTGCTGGCAAAAAACACGCTGGAAGACCAGAACCGAGTCGTTCTGCACCCCAACACCACCATCACGTCCGACGTCGATACCGGCACTGTGCGTGTGACCTTGCCGCCGGTCTCCTGGACCGCCGTGCACGTGAAGTGATTCGAGTGACGGTGGCGCATGACAGGGCGCAGTCTCTTATGGTTGCTGTGCCCTGTACAACCACCAAGCAATACCCAAACAATCATCAACATGCCCGGATTGCAGAAAGAGAGGTTCGGATTCGCCACTAATGTAATGTGGCATACCAGTCAGAGGAAGACAATGCCGTCATTCACATCGACTGGAACAATTCGATACCCAACAAAGGAATAAGGAGAAAAGACGGGTATGTAAAAAGCTAGGTTGAAAGCCGGTGGTCAGAAAGTCCCTTGTTCGGATGGCGTGCGTGCGTTTCTTCAACCAGAAAGTTTAACCTCTACGTTCGATCGTCCTGCAGCATTGTCAGAAGGATATTTGCCTAATGGTGCATGGGGCCCAACGGAGGAAAGCTCCTTGGCTGAATTCTGAGGTTGAGGGGTAGATGATTCCGATATGAGGAGGAGATGCTCGACCCGACTGTGACTTACCATAATAAGAACATAATGACGCTGTTGAAGGTGTGTCATGTAATAAGCAGAAATGGATTCGAACAATGGGAAACCGCGTAACTATCAAGGACGTGGCGCGTGAGGCGAACGTCTCCATCAAGACGGTTTCCAATGTGCTGAATGACACTGGCAGTATGAGACCGGATACACGTCGCCGTGTGGAAGAGGTGATGCACAAGCTTGGATATACCGTCAATATTTCGGCGCGTGCAATGCGATCTGGCGGCACAAAGCTTATTGGACTCAACATCTTCGATTTCTCGCAGCCGTTCGTTCCTTTTTTCACTGACAAGGTCATTGAATACGCAAAAGAACGCCATTACGGTGTAGTCATCAACACATATGGTTCCGACGGTGAAGGGTTGGTTGCCAGCGTTGACGAGTCCTATCGTTTAGGGGCGGAAGGATGGATTCTGTTCGTAATGTCGCCGCTCGCGGATGAAGGGGCCGTTCTGGAGCAGCCATATCCGATTGTAACGACCGGAGACCATCTGGCCTACGGGAAAAGCGATTGGATCACCATGCCCAACATTGAATCCATCTCCACGGTTGTAGGAAGATTTTTGGATGAAGGTGCCCAAACGGTTGCTCTGATGGGTGTTCTTCCTGAACTGGTGGATGAGGCAGTGCTGCGTCGTCAGACGGAAGGGACCCAGGCGTTACGCGCCCAAGGATATGTGAAGGCATTTGAAGAGCGCGGATTATCGGTGAATTGGCGGTATGTGATTCCGGCAGAAAGCATGAATCAGCGTGAAGGTATGCGCGTGACAAAAGCTATGCTAGACAAGCTCCCATGCCCGGATGTTGTAGTGTGTCTCAATGATGCCATTGCTTTAGGCGCAATTCATGAATTGCAACGACGTGGTTTGCGTGTACCTGACGATGTACAAGTGGTCGGCTTCGATAACGTGCCGGAAGCCGAGTACTCGGTGCCGGCGCTGACCACCATCGATCCTCATATCGATGATTATGCCAAGCATGCCGTTGACATGCTTATCGACCGCATCGAAGGATACTCAGGCCCGGCCCGTACGTACACCACCGATTTCACATTGGTGGAACGTGCCTCAACTCGACTTGCCCACTAGCATCCAACAAGTTCGCATCGGCTTCGTGAGGAGTGTGTGTCTACTCGAACAATGCGGCGTCAGTCGCTGGGTAGCCAAGTTGGAACGCGGTGTAGGCGTGCTTGGCGGCCAGTGCGGCGAGGATGAGCAGCGTATCGCTCTCGGTGGAAGATTTCGATTCGGTCACGGCCTTGATCTGCGCGCGGGCGCAGTCCATTTCGATGGCGGCGGCGGTCGGTACGGTTTGGCCGCTTGCCTTGTCGGCGATGGTGGTGGGGTTGGCCAGTAGTTGGTCGATGGCATAGACCTTTTGGCGGGGGTCGTTTTGGCCGGAAGAACTGGATTGTGCGCCGGAATCATCAAAATTGCCGTTCGCCAGCGCAACCAACTGCTGCCCGGCGGTCTTATGTATATCGCTCAACGCCAACGTAGCCCCAGCGGTCTGTCCTCGTGCGGCCAAGACCTCGATAGCGAATCCGGCGCGATCCTCGGCCACGGCCATCGCATCCAATACCGATCGATCAACGTTGGCGGACGTGACGCCATCAAGACGCGCCGGCGTCACCTCAGGCGCGGACTGCCCGAATTTATCGGCCAGAAAAGCCAGCCATTGCTTGGTCTGCGCGTCACGTAACGTTCCCTCGGCAAAACGACCCGAACAATACCCGGCAACGTCAATCCAAGCCAGGGGAGCGGCCAGACCGGTGGCATACTGCTCTAATAACGGCGTGCCTTCAGCCGGATGGGTGGCGTAGCCCGCCAACGTCATCGCTTTCTCGCAAGGGGTCATTTGAGCTTCTGCCTCGGCCCGTCCGGCCAGTCGCGGCATCGAACACGCCGAAAGCGAACACAGCATCGCGCTCGCGCATAGTACGGATGCCAAGCGCCGGGTAAACCGTCCTGAAGAGAAGCGTGTCTGCATGGAAACATACACTAATAGCTAACTGTGACTACTCATAGGCCATGCGCCACATAACTTCATAGGAGGTACGGATCGATGGAACTGGACCTGACAGGAATACACAAGCTCGCCGCCGAGCAAGGAATCGACCCCGAAACCCTGGATGATGCGCTGGCAGAGGCCCTGCGCCTCGCCTACCTCAAGACCCCGCACGCCGCCAAGCACGCGCGCGTGGAGCTTGACGAACGTTCCGGCAACTTCACCGTGTGGGCCGCCGACGAAATTCCGGTCGAACCCACCGAAGACAACCCTTACCCCGTTCCCAAGCTGGGCGAGGAATACGATGACACCCCGCGTGACTTCGGCCGTCTCGCCGCAGCCACCGCACGCCAGGTCATCACCCAGCTGTTCCGCCGCGCCGAAGATGAGAAGGTATTCGGTGCGTTCTCCGGCCAGAAGGGCAAGCTCATCACCGGCATCATCCAGCAGGATGCTTCCGACCCCTCCAACGTGCATGTCGCGATGGGCGATGTCGAAGCCATTCTGCCTCGCCGTGAGCAGGTGCCCGGCGAACGTTACCGCCACGGCGAACGCATCCGCGTGTACGTGGTGAACGTGGCCCGTGGCATCAAGGGCCCGGAAATCGTGGTGTCCCGCTCCCACCCGGAGCTGGTCCGCAAGCTGTTCGAGCGCGAAGTGCCGGAACTGGTCTCCGGTGCCGTGTCCATCATGGCCATCGCTCGTGAGGCCGGCGCCCGCACCAAGATCGCGGTCAAGGCCAACACCGATGGCGTGAACCCGAAGGGCGCGCTGATCGGCCCCGGCGGCGCTCGCGTGCGTGCCGTTATGGAGAACCTTGGCCCGGAGAAGATCGACATCGTCGACTACTCCGACGATCCGGCCAAGTTCGTGGCAGCCGCGCTGTCCCCGGCTGTGGCCACCGGCGTGCAGGTGATCAGCGAGAAGAACAAGACCGCCATCGCCTTCATCCACGACGACCAGCTATCCCTGGCCATCGGCAAGGAAGGCCAGAACGCACGACTGGCAGCCAAGCTGACCGGCTGGAAGATCGGCATCGAATCCGCCGAGGCCCATGCCAAGAAGGTCGCCGCTGAAAAGGCCGCCCAGGCTGCGGCCGAGGCTGCTGCTCCGGAAGCCGAATAGGCCGCCGGGCTCGAAGGCGAATGATCTTCAGGGCGCATTATTTCCTGATACGAGCCGCGTCAGCAATGGCGCGGCTCGCTGCGTCTACGCTATCCAGCGCTATGAGTATGCTTGATTGGCGTATGTGGGCTGGCGCAGTGTGCGCGAAATCGCCCACACCAGAGACGAGGTAACACGATCATGGTCGCACGATGAGACAGGGTAGGCTTGCCGTCATCACCAACTGACCACGCCCATGCACGCGCGTGGTCACAGAATAGGAGTAATTAGTGGCGAAACCACGCGTATACGAACTGGCTAAGGTTTTGAATGTCGATAGCAAAACCGTGCTTGAGAAGCTTAAGGACATGGGAGAATTCGTCAAGTCCGCTTCTTCTACGATTGAACCGCCGGTAGCCCGGCGTCTGAAGGCAGAGTTCGCCAAGGACAACGCCAAGGGCGATTCCAAGCCCGTGCAGCAGCGCCGCCCGGCCGCACCTTCGGCCCCGGCTTCCACTTCATCTTCCGCACCGACTCCGGCCGCTCCCGCACGTCAGGCATCGCCTGCCTCGGCACATCAGCAGGCTCCGACTCCGGGTGCACCGACACCGCGTCCGCAGGGCGGCGCACGCCCCGGCATGCCGACCCCCGGCCGCCACGGTCAGAACGACAACCGTGAGAATGGTCGCGATAATCGCGAAGGCCGTGAGAACGGTCGTCAGAGTCGCCCGAACGATCGCCGTAACAACGATCGTCGTAACAACCAGGGCCGTCCGAACAATGGCCAGCCGGGGCAGCATCAGAACAACCGCGACAATGCTTCGGCTCCGCGCCCGCACGCTCAGGGCGGCGCCGGTGCCAATGGCGGCAATGCCGCTTCAAACGCGATTCCGCGCCCGCACGCTCAGGGCCCGCGCCCGGGCAACAACCCGTTCTCCCGCAAGCAGGGTATGCACACCCCGACGCCGGGTGATATTCCGCGTCCGCATCCGATGGCTCGTCCGACTGCTGATAACGGTCGTGGCGGTCGTCCGGGCCGTCCCGGCCAAGGCCAGGGGCAGGGCCGCGGCTTCCGTGGCGGTCGTCCGGGCCAAGGTGGTCAGGGCGGTCCGCGTCCCGGCCAGTGGGGCCACAACCGTCCGGGTCAGGGCGGCGGCTCCCAGGGTGCCGGTCAGGGCGGCGCACGCGGCGGCTTCCGTGGGGGCCAAGGCGGCGGCAATAACTTCCAGGGTGGCGGTGCACCGAGCAACGGTCCCGCACGTGGCGGCGGTCGCGGCGGTCGCGGCGGTGCCGCAGGCGCATTCGGACGTCAGGGCGGCAAGTCCTCAAAGGCCCGTAAGAACCGTCTGGCAAAGCGCCATGAGTATGAGGAGCTGAAAGCACCGACCATCGGCGGCGTTCGCATCCCCAACGGCAACGGCCAGACCATCCGTCTGCGTCAGGGCGCGTCCCTGGCCGATTTGGCGGAGAAGATCAACGTCAACCAGGCCGCGCTGGTCACCGTGCTCTTCCACCTGGGTCAGATGGCTACCGCCACCCAGTCCTTGGATGAGGAGACCTTCCAGATTCTGGGCGAAGAGATCGGCTGGAACATCCAGCTCGTCTCCGCAGAAGAGGAAGACAAGGAACTGCTCCAGCAGTTCGACATCAACCTTGACGAGGAAGAACTGCAGGATGACGAGGATCTCAAGCCTCGCCCGCCGGTCGTTACCGTCATGGGCCACGTCGACCACGGTAAGACACGACTGCTGGATACCATCCGCAAGACCAACGTCATCGCACGTGAGGCCGGCGGCATTACCCAGCGCATCGGTGCCTACCAGGTCACCGTGAACCTTGAAGGCGAACCGCGCAAGATCACCTTCCTCGATACCCCTGGCCACGAGGCGTTCACCGCCATGCGTGCCCGTGGTGCCGAGCTCACTGACGTCGCGATCCTCGTGGTCGCCGCCGACGATGGTGTGATGCCCCAGACCGTTGAGGCCATCAACCACGCTCAGGCCGCCAAGGTGCCGATCGTCGTGGCCGTCAACAAGATCGATGTGCCCGGTGCCAACCCGGAGAAGGTCCGCGGCCAGCTCACCGAGTTCGGCTTGGTCCCTGAAGAGTATGGTGGCGACACCATGTTCGTCGACATCTCCGCCAAGCAGAACCTGCACGTCGACAAGCTGCTCGAAGCCGTGCTGCTCACGGCTGACGCTGAGCTGGACCTCCGCGCCAACCCCGACATGGACGCCCGTGGTGCCACCGTCGAAGCCCGACTCGACAAGGGTCGTGGTGCCGTGGCCACTGTGCTGGTTCAGCAGGGTACGCTCCACGTGGGCGATGCCATCGTGGCCGGCACTTCGTACGGCCGCGTGCGTGCCATGCTCGACGAGAACGGTCAGCCGATGGAAGCGGCCGGTCCGTCCACACCTGTTCAGGTGCTGGGCTTGACCTCCGTGCCCACCGCCGGTGACCTCTTCCTGGTCGCCTCCGATGATCGTGCCGCTCGCCAGATTGCCGAGAAGCGTCAGGCCACCGAGCGTGCCGCCCAGCTGGCCAAGCGTCGCAAGGTCGTCTCCCTCGAGGACTTCAAGAAGAAGTTCGCCGAGTCCGAGATCGACATGCTCAATATTGTCATCAAGGGCGATTCGTCCGGTTCTGTCGAGGCGCTCGAGGATTCCTTGATGAAGATCGAGGTATCCGACGAGGTCGGCATCCAGGTCATCCACCGCGGCGTCGGTGCGATCACCCAGAATGATGTCAACCTGGCCACGGTCGACAAGGCCGTTATCATCGGTTTCAACGTGCGTCCGAACCGTCAGGTCGCGGACCTCGCCGAGCGCGAGGGCGTGGAGATCAAGTACTACTCGGTCATCTACCGTGCGATCGAAGACATCGAGGCATCCCTCAAGGGCATGCTCAAGCCGGAATACGAAGAGGTCGTCACCTCTCACTCCGAGATCCGCGAGATCTTCCGCTCCTCCAAGTTCGGCAACATCGCCGGCGTTATGGTGCAGGACGGCGAGGTCAAGCGTGGTACGAAGTGCCGTATCCTGCGCAACGGCGTGGCCACGGTCAACGACCTCGAGATCTCCTCGCTGCGTCGCTTCAAGGACGACGTTCAGTCCGTCAAGGAAGGCTACGAGGCTGGTATCAACCTCGGCACCTTCAACGACATTGAACTCGGCGACATCATCGAGACCTTCGAGATGCGGGAAGTCGAGCGCAAGTAGTCATTGTTAAGCCCCCTCTGACGAGGGGGCTGTCAGCCGCAGACTGACTGGGGGAGAGACATGGTAGTTCCATGATTTTCTCTCCCCCAGCCTCACTGCGTTCGGCAGCCCCTCGTCAAAGGGGGCTCAAGTCTAGAAAAGGAAATTCCTATGGCAGGAACCAACCCGCGCGCCGCACGTATTGCGGCCTTGATTCAGCGTGTCGTCGCCTCCTCCATTGAGCGCGAACTGCATGACAAGCGACTCGCCAGCATCACCGTCACCGAAGTCCGTGTGACCAACGATTTGCAAATCGCCAAGGTCTACTGGACCCAGCTCGGCCACGAAGGCCATGAGGAAGGCGAACGCAAGCGCGCCCAGCAGGCCCTCGATCAGGCCAAGGGCCACCTGCGTTCTCTGGTGGGCCACAAGGCTGGCCTGCGTCTGACTCCGCAGCTCCAATTCGTGTTCGATGAAGTGCCCGGCGAGGCTCACGAGATCGAAGACATTCTCGCCGTGGCCAAGAAGCGTGACGAAGAACTCGCCCGTGCTCGCGCCACCGCCCAGTACGCCGGCGACGCCGATCCGTACAAGCATGACGACGAGCCCAGCGACGACTTCGAAGACGACTCTGACGAGGAGTAGTGTGCTTCATACAACACCCAGCGGTCTGCTCATCATCGACAAGCCGCAAGGCGTGACCAGCTTCGACGCCGTCGCCGCCGTGCGCGGCGCGTTGCACATCAAGAAGGTCGGTCACGCCGGCACCCTTGACCCCATGGCCACTGGCACGCTGGTCATCGCCTTCGGCCACGCCACACGACTGCTCAACGCCATCGTGGCGCATGACAAAACCTACGAGGCCACCATACGCCTCGGCCTGCGCACCACTACCGACGATGCCGAAGGCGAGGCGCTCGTCGATGGTGAAGCCCGTTCCCGCTGGCAAACGCTATCAGCGCAGCTGACTGAGGGTGGCCAGAGCGGCGAACCAACGGCGTTACCAACTGCCTCATGGCAAGACCTGCTCACACGCACCATCGCCACCAATTTCACCGGCGATATCGAACAAGTCCCCAATACGTTCTCCGCCATCAAAATCAACGGCCAGCGTGCCTACGACTTGGCTCGCGAAGGCAAGGATGTGGAACTCAAACCCCGCCCGGTCACCATCAGCGAATTCACCGTGCTGGATATCCGCAGCGGATTCGTAGCAGGGGAGCAGGCCGCTGAACCATTGCGGGAAGACGCGAACACGGGAGCGATTCCCGCACTTGATGTTGACGTGCGGATCAGCTGTTCATCGGGCACCTATATCCGCGCGCTCGCCCGCGATCTCGGCAAAGAACTTGGCGTCGGCGGATACCTGACCCGTTTGCGCCGTACGCGAGTCGGCCGATTCGCGTTGCCGGACGATGCCAGCGGACTTATCGCTCCTGAGGCGATGCTTGACACGCGAACCCATACCGTCACCGCACATACCGATCAGAAGACGTTCACTAATCGGGAAGGGCAAACCGTCACGCGCAACAAGTGCGTATTGGACACTCCTGAAGGTCTTGCCGGTGACGAGCGCCGCAACTGGCTGCTTGACCATGCCCTTACCATGGAACAGGCCGCTCGAGGTGCGATGCCGGCGCTTGACATCACTCCTGAGGAGGCCAGCGAATTACGCTTCGGCCGCCGTATTGAGCGTACAATCAGCGAGCCCACTGCCGCCATTGTGCCGCAAACGCATGATGTGGCGGCGATTATCGAGCGTGCCAACGCTCATCAGGCCAAGCCGGTCACCGTATTCCCCCTCGCGTAAAGTAGACGCGGTGAAAAGTGCAGCTTGATACAGGCCGCGCACAACAACGCCTATATTGCATGAATAACATCGCACGGATAAAAGGAACAGCACACTGATGGATATCACGCACCTGACCCCTGACGCCGAAGGTTCGATTGAATGGCCCTCGTTCAGTAACGACAAGAAGGCCGTGGTGACATTGGGCGCATTTGATGGCATGCACTTGGGACATCAGGCGGTGATCAAGCGTGTGGTGGAACTCGCGCACCAGCATGATGCTTTTTCCGTGGTGATTCTGTTTGACCCGCGCCCCGCATTCGTGCACGGCTGGGTCATCTCGCACCATGGCGAAGAACCCGCGGTGCAGAACGTGGATGCCGAAGCCTTGACCAGTGTGGATGATCGACTGCACCGCATGGAACAGTTCGGCGTGGACCACGTGCTGGTGGTGCACTACACGCTGGCCTTCGCAGCTATGTCATACATTTTCTTCCTTGGCCGACTCACCGGCAAGCTGGGTATGCGCACGTTGGTCCTTGGGCAGGATGCCGCCATGGGCAAGGGTCGAGAAGGTGATGTGAAGCATATCGCCAATCTTGCCGCCGCCACCGGTGTATTCGAACTTGATGTGGTCGATGACCGTGGCCCGGGTGAAGTGCGTATTCCGCGCGATTTCAAGCCGGAAGCCCCGAGCGAATGGGGAGAGCCCGTCAATCCGCTGGCCAATGCCACCAAAGCCGAGCGCCGCGCATGGAGCAAGAAGAACCAGGCCAAGGCAATGCGCGCATGGAGCTCCACCAATGTGCGCTACCTGCTGGCTCATGGCCGAATCCAGGACGCCAACGCCATTCTGGGTGCTCCGCACTCCATCGAGGGCGAAGTGGTGCATGGTGAGGAGCGTGGCCGCACCATCGGATTCCCCACCGCCAATCTTGGCTCCGACATTGCAGGCTACATTCCGGTCGACGGCGTCTATGCCGGTTGGCTGGTAGATGGTGAAAACCGTTGGCCCGCCGCCATCTCCATTGGCACCAAACCCACCTTCAGTGAAAAAACCGGCCTTAATGAGCGTGTGGTGGAGGCCTACTGCATCACTGAAGAATGGATCGACCTGTACGACCACAAGGTTCGCGTCGAATTCGTCGGCTTCCTGCGCCCGCAGGTCAAGTTTGATGGCCCCGACCAACTCGTCGACGAACTCAAGTGCAACGTCGAGGAGACCAAGCGTCTTACCGCCTGAGGCATATCTCAGGGCTATTTACGCACTCCCAAGGCGTCTAATGCGTCGGACAATGTGTTGGACTCCACCAGCTGAAGTCCCTCGACATGCACCGGCTTGCGCAGTGGCGGAATGACCGCCGTGGTGAAGCCGAGGCGTGCGGCCTCGCGAAGGCGATATTCCATACGCGGTACCGGGCGCACCTGACCGGTCAGGGAAATCTCACCAATGGCGCACGTGGCTCGCGCAATGGGTTTTGACGTGGCGGCGCTCGCCAGTGCCGCCACTATCGCCAAGTCGGAACCGGGCTCCTTGGCCTGGCCCCCGGCAATAGTGGAGATATACAGGTCGTTGGACAGCAGGTTGAGCTTGCTGTGACGGTAGAGCACCGCGACCAGCATGGCGATACGGCTGGGGTCCACGCCATTGACCGCACGACGGGGTGTGGGCAGCACCGACGTGGTGACCAGAGCCTGTACTTCGATAGGCAGACTGCGATGCCCATCCAATGTGAACGTCACGCAGGTGCCTTCCACGGGTGCCGCGTTGGCCGCATCAGGGCCGTCTCCAGACAGGAACAATCCGGCGGGATCGGTGACCTCTTCGATGCCTTCACCGCTCATGTCGAAACAGCCGACTTCATCGGTCGGGCCAAAACGATTCTTCACCGCTCGCAGCATTCTCAGCGCAGTCTCGCTGTCGCCTTCGAATTGGCAGACCACATCGACCAGATGCTCCAATGTGCGCGGGCCTGCAATCGAACCATCCTTGGTCACATGACCAACCAGAAATACTGGAATGTCAAGTGTCTTAGCGGTATCTATCAGCGCGCTTGCCACTTCGCGCACCTGAGTCGAACCGCCGGAAATGCCATCGACCTCCTGCGAGACGATGGTCTGCGCCGAATCCACAATGGCCAAGGCCGGCTTGTTCTGTTCGATCAGCCCCAATACTGTGGACAGGTCGGTGGTGGAGGCCAGTAACAAGTTCGGCTCCACCGCATTGATGCGGGAAGCGCGCAAACGAACCTGCGCCTGTGATTCCTCGCCGGAAATGTACAGCACGGTGTTGGCGTGTGTTGATGATGCGTTGCCCCGCATCGGCACCGTGTTCGATGCGTTGCCCTGCGCCCGGCCCGACTGTTGGGCAGACCGCTGACCTGCCCCTCGGAACGTACTGTCTCCCGCCACAACGCGCGCGATATTGCCGGCCGTCTGCAACAGCAATGTCGACTTGCCGATACCCGGTTCGCCCGCTATCAGCGTTACTGAACCCGGCACCACGCCACCGCCGAGCACACGGTCGAATTCGGAAAACCCGGTACCGAGCCGCTCGACGCTTTCCGTGCCCACTTCGGTAATCGGACGGGCTGCAGATCTGGCGTTGTTGGCAACCGTAACCGACTGCGTGCGTGATGTTCGGCCGGGAGCGGCCGTGCGAGAGCCTGCCGCCGGCCGAGCCTCGTGAAATTCCTCGACCGTGCCCCACTGACCACACTCGGGGCAACGGCCGTACCACTTCGGCCCGTTCCAACCGCATTCGGAACATACATACTGCACACTTGATTTCGCCATGGTCTCACCCTAACCCAAACACCAGCGGACGGTAAATTTTTACCGTTCACAAGAGTTTCACGCGGCTTGCGCACAACGACTAAAATTACGGCCGCCTAGCGTCACGCGGCTGTGAGAGAATCGGGGCATGACTAATAGTGAGAACTCCTCGACCACGCAATCCCATGGCAAGTTGATTGCAGTGGTGGTTGCCGCAGCTGTTGTGATTATCCTGGCAGTGCTTTCGGCCTTTGTGTGGCCGGGTTGGGCCATCCAGAAGAATGATGGCACCTCCACTACCACCCAAAACAGCCAGCAGAAAACCGAATCATCCGAGCCGACCAAGCCGACCATCGACGCCACAGCTTTGCCGGATGATGCCAGTGAGCTGTTGAAGGCCATGCCGGGCAGCGTGCTGAATTACGCGCGTACCAAGGCGGATGCCTCCACGACGTGGAATTCCGCGTCGCCGCTCGAGGAGTACACTCTGACCTACTCCACTGGTGATGCCGCCAAGGATGTCACGCTGGTCGCCGCGCAGTGGTCGTCGGCGGACAATGCCAAGACCCAGTACGATGCGTTGGTCGCTGCGCAGACCGGCGATGAGTCGGCATCCGGCAACGTCAAGGTTTCCGGCAACGTCACGGGCGCGTACGTGGTGAAGGCCGATGCCTCCAACAGCAAGAACGCCGTTGCCATCTGGCAGAACGATACCGTGGTCTTCCAAGCTACCGGCACCAAGGAAGCGGTCGATCGCTTCTACCAGAAGTTCCCGATGTAGCATCTAGTGTCGGCTGTCAGCTACTGCACAAACTTATGAACGTTGGGGCATCCACATTGCTGATGTGGATGCCCCAACTGCGTTCAGGGCATATGCGGACTATCGGCAACATACTGGTTCCCTCTGTCTGGCAACACGTGTATTATGGTGCGAGTTGCAACTTTTACGATTAATCGAAATGGAGGCTTCAGATGGGTTCTGTCATCAAGAAGCGCCGCAAGCGGATGAGCAAGAAGAAGCACCGCAAACTGCTGCGTAAGACCCGCCACCAGCGTAAGTAGTCTTACCTGCAATCAAGGCATTAGAAACCCCGTGATCGTTATGGTCGCGGGGTTTCTCTTTTGCTTGGCTCTTTGCCTTGTTCGGGCAACAGTAAAGCCCGCACCTGCGATGTGCAGATGCGGGCTTGGAAAAGCTTAGTGATGTGAGACGATCACTTGTTGGCGTTGGTCATCACGCGCGGGCCGTTCGGGTCGCCGACGATGACCTTGTCGACCATGTTGAGGAACAGGCCGTGCTCCACCACGCCGACCGTGTTGATGAGGTCTTCGGCCAGCTCCTGCGGGTGATCGATGCGCTCCAGGTGCAGGTCCACCACGAAGTTGTTCTCGTCGGTGCGCACTTCCTTGCCGTCGGCGTCAAGACGAAGCACCGGCTTGTAGCCGCGGGCCTCGAACTTCTTGATGACTTGGCCGGCACCGAACGGAATGACCTCGACCGGCAGCGGGAACTTGCCGATGGTGTCCACAACCTTGGACTCGTCCACGATCCACACGATCTGGTTGGAGTTGGTGGCCACGATCTTCTCCCACAGCAGAGCAGCGCCGCCGCCCTTGATGCCGTTGAAGTTCTTGTCGACTTCGTCGGCGCCGTCAATGGTCACGTCGATGTGGTCCACGTCGTCGATGTCCACGATCTTGATGCCGTAGCTCTCGGCCTGGGCCTGCGTGCGGCGAGACGTGGTCACGCCAGTGAACTCAAGACCTTCCTCCTGATGACGGCGGCCGAGCTCGTCCACCAGGAACTTCACGGTCGAACCAGTGCCGAGGCCTGCGATCATGCCGTTTTCAACGAGCTTGGCGGCTTCGATGCCGGCCGCCTTCTTCAGCGCATCCTGCTGTGCCTTATCCATGGTTTCTCCTTTGCCATCCTTGCCTCCGCCGCATGGATCAACGGCGTGAAGCCTTATCTCCTATCCTAACGCGAATGAGCGATTTTGTGTCATCGTGTCCGATTGCGGTACATATTCGTGTGTTTGGGTGTCAGTGTCGTACGAATGGTGCGTTGGTGATGGTCAGGTTGCCGTCGCCGTCCACATAGCCTTCGATTTCGATGCTGCCTTTGATCGGCATCGGCTGCCCGTTGAAATACGGGCTCGTTTTCGGCGCGGGGGAGAAGGTCAGCGTACCGGATACCGTCAGCCCGCTGGGCTTTGCGGGGGATACGGGTTGCGTTGATTGTACAGGTTGCGTTGATTGTGCCGCTAAGGGTGACGAAGACTTGGTCTCCGGCCTTGCGGCATCCGTCTGATCCGTCGCCGCAGCCGGCTTGCGCAAACTTGCCGCATCCGCTTTGCCGTCCAATACCAATTGCACGTCTGGAGGCACATCGGTGCCATGTGCGTATTCGGAGCCCAGCAGCGACTGCCAGCCTTCAATCGGTAGATAGCCGTCGCGCGCACCCGAACGGCAATCGCCCGCATAGGTGCGTGCCAGTTCATCGACCAGCTCATTGCCTTCGTTGCCGGCGTGACCTTTGACCCATCGGAAATCCACCGGGCCAGGGCGTTGCGAGATTTCACGGTCGATCGCCTGAATAAGCTCTTTGTTCTTCACGGGTTTTTTCTGTGAATTTTTCCAGCCATTCTTCTTCCAGCCTTTGACCCACTTGGTCGAGCAATTGATGGCGTACTGCGAATCCGATTCGATGAGCAATGGCTCAGGGCCCGGATGCGCTCGCAAAGCTTCCAACACTGCGCACAGTTCGCCAATCTGGTTGGTGCCGTTGGTCGCGCCGCCGGCGTCGTAGCCGTGGTCGTCGTGCTTATGGCCAGGCTTGCCGCCGGTGTTCTGCTCATGATCGGCCCAGGCCCAGCCCATTGGCCCGTTTGGATTCCCTAATGCGGAACCGTCTGTGGATACTGTGATAGTCATGTTCTCCACCCTAACGCAAGCTGTGCAATCTCTTGCTGAAGTGGGGTTGCCCAGTGCGAGGCAAAACAACGTAGTGAAGAGTGTGAATAACATCACACCTATTGACTTTGCTTGAAAAACATGCCATCGCGCGTGAATAGGTGAGCGCTCACAAGAAAAACAAGACATTTCCTCTCTGCGGGTGAGGCCGGCAACAATGGCGCATCCGGTATCTGGAATGAGAATAAGGGACTGTACAAAACCAGTGACGGCAACATCGAAATCCTCAAACCAGAGGCGGACAGCGATGGTTCGACCTCCACGGCCGCATCCAAGGGCACCATGCTTATCGCAGGCAACTCCAAAACCGTGGCACTCGGTCCAGGCGGCATGGCCTTGGCTCCCGGCCTGCCGCTCGGTCTTGGCTGGTTCATCCGACGCCGCTTAGGATTGGATGCCTCCGACATTCTGGACCGTAAGCTCGGCTTGAAGTAACGGTTGGTTCGGACGTGATTGCTGTCACGTACGGATCATGACGACAGCGCGAAGGTCCTCATCGGTTTACGTCGATGAGGACCTTCGCGCGCATTAGGGGAGTCTGTTGCGGGCTGCGCTACGCGGGTCATGCTGCGCGGGCGTGCTATGCGAACAAACTACGCGAGCAAGTCGTTCAGTGCCTCGGCAATCGTCGGATGCGTGAACACCATATCACGCAACGTGCTGGCCGGCGCGTCAAGATCCATCGCCAACTTGACGATATTGATTACCTCGTGCGACTCGGCGGAAAGCAGCATCGCACCCAGAATGCGGCCAGTATTGCGTTCCACAATCGCCTTCATCAGACCATCCGGTCGCCGCATTACCTGGGCCTTCGGCACAGCGGCCACCGGCAATCGCTTGACCACATAATCCAATCCAGCCGCCTTCGCCTCGCGCTCATTCAATCCCACGCGCGAGTAAGGCGTGGCGAGGAATGTGCTCGACGGCACATGCTTGCGGTCCTTCACCGTGTACGGATGGTCGGAACCATTGAGCTGCGACCACACCACGCGATAGTCATCCAGCGAAATGTACGTGTGCTGCGGGCCGCCGTTCACATCGCCCAGAGCCCAAATGTCGGCTGCTGTGGTGCGCAGAAGCTCGTCGACTTTCACAGCACCGCGTTCGGTGAGCTCCACGCCAGCTGCCTCAAGATGCAGTCCCTCAACGTTCGGCGTACGTCCGGTGGCCACCAGTACCGCGTCGGTGGTCAGGCAGAATCGGGCTTCAGCCGGTTCGGCGAACCGCGGCTCGCCATCGTCTGATGGTTTCGTTTGAACGTGTGACATCGTGGCGTGATCGGTCGGGTTGCTAGTAGGGCTGGTGGTTGTTGCAGTGTCGGCGGCGTCGGCGGCACCGGTGATATCGGTATGAGCGTTCCCGGTGCCGGCGGGGGTGGAATCGCAAGCTTGCGATGCGCCGCGAGTCATACCCTTCACCGCAACGGACAACCTGACGCCGCCGTCAGCAGCGGGCGCGATGGCCTTGGTATCCGCGTTGAACAGGAACTTGACGCCCTGCGCTTCCAACTGTGCGCGAATCGCGGCCGCCACATCCGCATCCTCGCGCGGCAGGAACTCGGCATTGTGCTGCAGCACGGTAACCGCCGTGCCGAAATCGGCAAACATCGAGGCAAACTCAAGTCCAATGAATCCTGAACCGATAATCACCAGTCGCTGCGGCATATCGTCGAGATCCATCAGTCCAGTGCTGGTGTAGACGCCGGGCGTAGTGCTGATACCGGGAATATCCGGAATGCGCGGCGTGGCACCGGTATTGATGAAGATCTTGCTGGCGGTCACGGCGACCGGGCCCTCAGCGGTGGCGATTTCCACGCTATGAGGGCCGGTGAAGTGAGCGCGGCCGGTGATTACGGTGATGTTGTCTTGGTCGGCGAGCTTGTGATAGTTCTTGTCGCGCAGCATCGAAGTGACGCGGCGCTTCTCCTTGATAGCAGCCTCGAACGCTGCTTCGCGGGTTTCGGGAGTACTGTTCGCGCCATCCCGCCGCGCCTGTTCGGCGGACAAAATCAGTGACTTGGACGGCAAGCATCCGATATTGATGCAGGTGCCGCCGTACATGTTGGCGCTTGCCTCGGCGATGACGACCTTGCGGCCGGCTGCACTGAGCTTGGCGGCCAAGGTTTTGCCGCCCTTGCCGAATCCGATGATCAGGGCGTCGGCGGTGATAGTGGGGGAGGTGCTGGGTGTGCTGATGGCATTGGGTGTGCTGATGGACATGGTTACTTCCTTACGTATTCGAGTGATAAGAGTGCGTTGTGCTGATGTGTTGTGTGCCGTGCGGCGTCTGTTTTCTTCTTTGACTGCCGAAGCGTTATCGACTGATGCTGGCTAGGGGAAACGCGCGGGATTATTAGCCTTTGCGCTCGCTGAATATCTGTTCGGTGATGTCGTGGATGGTGGTGTGTTCGAGTTGTTCGAGGCAAGTGCGGTTGAGCCCGGCATAGATGTCATCCATCACTGCGCCCATTGAAGATGACACCAGACAGTCCTCGTGTACGTCGCCCGGTGTCCAGTTCACTTTCACAAAAGTGGTGCCGGTGGCTTCCGCTACCGCGCGCAAAGTGATTTCGGCGGCGGGCCGGGCCAGAGCGTACCCGCCTTCGGTACCTTCTTTAGTGGCGATGAGTCCGGCTGAGGCGAGCGGTCGCATTACTTTGCGCACGCGCGCCGCATTGGTACATATGTTCTCGGCCAGGATCTGACTGGGCAGGTGTGTGGCGCGATGGTCAAGGTAGACCAATGCGTGCACTGCCAGTGAATGGTCGCCGTTCATGAAACGACCTCCTTACCGAGTCGATACTGTAACTATGATGTGTACAGTTATGATACTGTAATCATATCAGATACAGTTAGTGTGTCAAATCGGGGTTGAAGAGGTGGGTGACTATGTGTATAAGTGAGGTGTCCACATGGTTATCCACAATGAATGTGCGTAAGTGAAGCTAGGACCACATACCTCGGATCGGCTTCCGTTTCCGCACCCACTACCCATATGGTGGTGTCATGAACAGGATGACCGACGGCATCACCAACTATGGAGCTCTGCCAGGCTCTATATACGATCAGCCTCCGGAAGAATCGGAGGCAGTTTTTGTTCCGCACGAATTTGCGGGGTCATTTTCTACTGACTCGAAATACCCGACTTCTCGCGACTCGTCATCGCCGAACAGTGGTGCACATGATTCTGCAGCGACACCGACCATGAGCGAAAGCCTCGCCCAGCGCAAACGCGACATGGTCGCACGCTGCACTGAGGAAGCGAAACGGGCGGGCAAGAAGCTGCTTTTCGGCATGACCACTTCCCTCGCTCTGCAATCCGTACCGATTCCCGCCGATTGCGACCTCGACTCGGCCAAGCTGCACACTGTATCCAGCGTTAAGAGCAAGCGGTTTCGTACACGCCATGCACCACTGCAAACGCATATTTGGAAACATGCGGCTAAAGCCGCCAATGTGGAAATGAACCAACACGTGTTTGCGCTGGACCTGTTTCACGTATGGGCTCAACTTGCCCCGTATGTTTCTTTTGAGTCTCTGATTGTGCTCGGGGATGCCGTCATTACTGCTACGAGCAAACAGCCAGTATTGGCTAAGGATCGTGATGCTGCTGCAATCTATCAGGATCTGGTGAAGTTCGTGGAGCAATTTACCCGATTCAGAGGGCGCCCGTCCTGCGTTCGAGCATTGCCTCTGATATCACCTGGTGCTGATTCGCCCAAAGAATCAGAAGAACGACTCTCTCTGGTGGCGCATGGGATTCCACAGCCGGTTGCGAACTATGTGGTGCCGGACGCGGCTTTTGCATCTGGAGCTCCCATAACGTTGGACTTAGCGTGGCCAGAGTTCAAGGTCGCTGTTGAATATGATGGCGATCATCATCGTACGAGTAAGACTCAATGGCGCCGTGACCAAGAGAAAAGGGGCATGCTGGTCGGGCGGAGATGGCTGGTCTTCATCGCCACGGCGGCAAGTATCGCTAACGAGGATACTCGTGCTGAATTCGCTTTCAACGTGGCGAGGGCGCTTGCTTCGCGCGGTGCCGTATTCGAGTTTCATGTAGTTGCCATGTCTCTTGAAGAGTTGGCGCAGAGCCTGCTGTGACCATGATGTTCGAAACGGACTGATGTAAAGGCAATATTTGTACGACCTGTTGTTGTGGTGTGTGCTTGATATTGCATGCCGTTCGATTGCGATGCCTCGTAGTGATGGATTTCGTGAATGACTAGTGTTCGATTGTGGAGGGAAATGTGTCATAGTGGTCGATTGGGGGTGTTGTCGGTGCATTGAGCGTGGATTTGCGCCAATGGGTGTGGGACGCTACGCGTGTTTTGCCGATTTTTGCGTGGCGTCCCACGGCCCCTCGGGTAATGGCTGTGACGGGTGTGGCAGGAATGGCGTCTTTCCGGGGTTTCCAGTTTGAGTGTGTGGGATGGGGAAAATGTAAAACGATTGACTTAGCTGTTGTCCCACGCTTTTGTGGGATGGCAACTCTGGAATGGGCAAATTCGTCGTGGCGTCCCACAACGATGTTAAAACTCGACCATGATGCAAGCCGACCGAACGCTTCGGTGGTCATCTGGCCGCTGTGACCCCACAATGATGATGGTAGGCAGGCGAACGTTTCGCGGCCATATGGCCGTCCTGCCCTGCAGTGATGTTGAGAAAATGCGGTCACGGTGCATGAGGAGAACCGTTGACCTGCGTGTTTCAGTGGTCGCGAACTGCATATGCGCTAAAAAAGCTCTGCAGTGGATTGCATGAATCCAATGCAGAGCCTTATTAGTTGCGGTGAACGCGACTAACGCAGCGATTTCACTCGCTCAGGGCCTTGTCGACCACGACGGTGGCCTCGTCGAGTACCTTGTCCAGAGCCTCGGGGGAGACGAAGGACTCGGCGTACACCTTGTAGATGTTCTCGGTGCCGGAGGGGCGGGCGGCGAACCAGTTGTCCTTGGTGGTGACCTTCAGACCGCCGATCTTGGCGTGGTTGCCCGGTGCCTCGGTCAGCTTGGCGGTGATGTCTTCGCCAGCCAGCTGCGTGGCGGCCACATCATCACCGGTCAGCTTGGCGAACTTGGCCTTCTGCTCCAGTGTGGTCGGGGTGTCGACGCGCTTGTACCAAGACTCGCCGAAGCGCTCGACCTGCTCCTGGTGAAGCTGGGCCGGGTTCTTGCCGGTCTTGGCAGTGATCTCGGCGGCCAGCAGGTCGGGGATCAGACCATCCTTATCGGTGGTCCACACGCGGCCATCCTTGCGCAGGAAGCTCATGCCGGAGCTCTCCTCGCCGCCGAAGGCGACTTCGCCGCTGAACAGCGGGTCCACGAACCACTTGAAGCCCACCGGCACTTCGATGACCTTCGCGTTGATCGATGCGGCCACGCGGTCGATCAGGGAAGAGGAGACCAGCGTCTTGCCCACGGCTGCGCCCTCAGGCCAGCCCGGACGGTTGCCGCCGAACAGGTACTCCACGCACACGGCGATGTAGTGGTTCGGGTTCATCACGCCCCAGTTCGGGCAGACGATGCCGTGACGGTCGGCGTCCGGGTCGGTGCCGCCGACCAGATCGTACTTGTCCCAAGCGCCGGCGTTGAGCTCGTCGACCAGGCCCTTCATGGCGTACGGGGAAGACGGGTCCATGCGGATCTTGCCGTCGTGGTCGATGGTCATGAAGCGCCAGGTCGGGTCGACCTCAGGACGCACCACGCCGATGTTCAGGCCGTACTTCTCGTTGATGAGCGGCCAGTAGTTCACGGAAGCGCCGCCGAGTGGATCGATGCCCAGACGCACGCCGGAGTTGCGGATCACGTCGAAGTCGATGACGTTCTCCAGGTCGTCCACGTAGTGCTCGCGGAAGTCGAAGCCCTCGACGTACTCGGACTTGATGGCCTCCTCGTAGGGCACACGCTTGATGGACTTGAAGTCGCCGAGCAGCTCGTTGGCGCGAGCGGCGATGGCATTGGTGGTCTCGGCCGGAGCCGGGCCGCCGGTGACGGGGTCGTACTTGAAGCCACCGTCGGTGGGCGGGTTGTGGGACGGCGTGACGACGATGCCGTCGGCGAGGCCCTCGCCCTCGAAGCGCTGGGTGCCGTCGGCCGCACGGTTGTGGGTCAGGATGGCCTGGGAGACCACCGGGGTGGGCACGAAGTCGTCACGGGAATCGACGCGTACGTGCACGCCGTTGGCGACGAGCACCTCGATGGCGGTCTTCTTGGCCGGGCCGGACAGCGCGTGGGTGTCGGAGCCGAGGTACAGCGGGCCGGTGACGCCGGCCTTCTTGCGGTATTCGGCGATGGCCTGGGAGATGGCGATGATGTGGGCCTCGTTGAACGAGGTCTTCAGGGACGATCCGCGGTGGCCGGAGGTGCCGAAGATGACACGCTGCTCGGGGACTTCGGGATCGGGGACGAGGTCATAGTATTTGCCGATAACCTCATCGACATTGATCAGATCTGCTGGGGTGGCGGGCTGACCCGCATTGTTTGCTACCATGCTCCCTATTCTGCCACGTTTTTTCGCCACGTTGGGTACGATTATGTTAAGAGTTGTCAACTTTTGTGCGAATCGTGTGCCGGTTGTCTAGCGCTTGGTCATTTCCTCCTCGATTTCCTCCAGCGACTTGCCGTTGGTCTCGGGCACCAAGCGCATCACGAACGGGATGGACAGGGCCGAAAACACGCCGAAAATCGCGAACGGGCCGCCCACATTGTTGCCGAACGCATCGAGCAGCACGAGGAAGAACTGGGAGACGATGAAGTTGCCCAGCCAGTTCGCCGCCGAGCCGAAGGAGGAGCCGATGCCGCGCACGCTCAGCGGGAAGATCTCACCGATAAGCACCCAGGCGATCGGGCCCCACGAGACCGCAAAGCCGAGGATATAGAAAGCGATGAGAATCATCGTCGGCACGGCCAGCACGGCCACGTCGCCCACGAAGTTCATCACGGCGAGCACTGCGAGCGAAACGGTCATCACGATGGAACCGAAGATCAGCACGCCCTTGCGCGGGAAGCGATCCATGATAAGCGTGGCCACGATGGTGCTCACGAAGTTCACCACGCCGATGCCCACCGACACCCAGATTGCGTCGCCTTCAGGGAAGCCGAAGCCTTTGATGAACACCTGCGGCAGGAAGTAGATCACCGAGTTGATGCCCACGAGCTGCTGGAACAGCATGATACCGATGGCGGCCACCAGCGCCGGACGAGCGATACGGAACAGTTCGCGCACGCCACCCTTGGTGTCCTGTGCGGCCACGGCCTTGATTTCGTCCAGCTCAATCTGCACCTGGGTCTGATCCACGTCCTTGCGAATCAGCGTAAGCACTTTGAAGGCGTTGCGGGTGTCGCCCTTGTTCACCAGATAACGCGGGGATTCGGGCAGCAACAGGCCGCCGAGCAGCAACAAGGCGGCCGGCACCAGCGCCGAACCGAGCATCCAGCGCCAGTCGCGGATGCCGAAGAGGTTGTGGTTCAGGAATCCGAGGTTGGAGGCGTAGGCCAGCAGAATGCCGAAGGTGACCATGAGCTGGAACAGCGTGGACAGTGAGCCGCGACGCTCCTTCGGCGCCAGTTCGGCCAAGTACGCCGGGGTCAGGGCGGAGGCCGCGCCGACGGCGAGACCCAGGATGATGCGGGCGCACACCATCATCGCGAATCCGGTGGAGGAGGCGCACAGGCCTGAGCCGAGCAGGAACAGCAGCGCGGAGACGATGAGCAGCTTCTTGCGGCCGAACCGGTCAGACAGTGCGCCGATCGACAGCGCGCCTGCGCACGAGCCGATCAGCACCGAGGAGGTGATGAAACCGGTCTGAGAGACGCTCAGGCCGAAGTCCGATTCGATAAGCGGGGAGGCGCCGGAGATGATGCCGGTGTCGAAACCGAACAGCATGCCGCCGAGCGCGCCGAAGGTGAAGATGAATGCGCTGTTGAGCGGGAAGCGCGTGGAGAAGCCGTGCGATTCGGCGGCTTCGAGGTCCTCGATTGCGTTGGCTGCCGCGTTTGTGGCCGCGCCCGCCACTCCGGCCACGCCGGTTTCGATGGTTTCGATTGTGGTGGCCGCCGCCCCGGTTGCGCCGGTCTCCTGTGCCGCGGATGCCGTCTGCTTCGATACGGGTGATGCCGTCGTCGTCATTGCCTTGTCCTTTCGCCGTTGACGGGCCGCGCCTGCCGCGTGGCCCCTCTGCCGCATGCAAGGTCAGGCTTCGATTGCCTGAAGTCGCCCGAAAACAAAAAAGACCTGGAACAACGTGGAATTCGCATATTACGATACGCAAATTCCACGTCACTCCAGGTCTTGCCTCATTTTGAGTAACAACCCTGCTACGCAACGTGTGTGAAAGATAGGATACGACTTTCTCGGTCGCGACACTCCGAATAGGCAGCAAAAAACGATGATTTTTGACAACGATTGCAGGATTCTGCATGGTGGAATGATGTCGGAATGGGCGCTGCGGCAAATACGGAGAACGGGTGTGGCGAAGCATCATCGCGGAACATTATGGCGGGACACCATCGCGGAGCACCGTAGCGCATAGTTGCCGTTTCGCGATGCTTTGCCGGCATTGCCGTGCTTTTGGGGCACCCAGCGCCGATAATGGAACACAGTGGCATACGGCAGCAAGGAGGAACCGTGGCGAACGCATCGAACGCAACGCCTGCAGTGATTGCGGCGCGCATCGTCGATGCCGTCGGCGGCCCCGCGAACATTACCAGCCTGACCCATTGCGCCACGCGACTGCACTTCGAACTGGCCGATGCCGGCCATGTCAACCAGCACGGTCTTGAATCCATCCCCGGAGTCCTCGGTGCATTCCTGCGAGCCGGCAATCGTTATCAGGTCATCATCGGCGGAGCGGTCGCCTCGGTGTACGAGCAGATCGTTCGGCTGCGGACGGCGCGATTGATGCCGGCAGCGCAATTGCCATCGGCAGTGATGCAGTCAGCGTCGCAGTCAACGCAACCCACTCAGTCAATGCAGCCCACTCAGCCAGCGCAGCCCGCGCAGTCAGCGCAATCCACACAGCCCACGCAACCCGCGCAGTCCGCGCCGTACCTTTCCGACGATGCCGCACCATCGCGCGATACTGCCACCGACACCGAGCAGAGTCACGGCCCAGCCAATACATCCCGTCACTTCATGCCTCGTACCATCCGCGAGTGGGGCAGTGCCGCCCGTGCCCGGGCTGCCGCGTTTTTCGACTACCTGTCCGACTCGTTCCGCCCGATTCTGGGCGTGCTACTCGGTGCCTCGCTGGTCATCGCCATCGTCAACGTGATCGTTGCACTCGGCATTGTGCCTGATGGCGAGACGTCCACCGGTTGGATACTACTCAAGGCGATTTGGGAGGGTGTGTTCACCGTTCTGCCGATTATGATCGCTTACAATGCGGCCAAGAAACTGGACGTCGACCCTTGGCTCGGCGGTGCGATTATGGCCGCGCTTATGACCCCGCAGCTTACTGGCGTGATGTCCGGAATGTCCGGGACGTCCGTATCCAGCGCTCTCTCCGGGGAGATTCAATGCTCGGCCACCGCCACATTCGGCACCGAAACCTGCACCGTGTCGGCGTTCGGCATACCGATTCAACTCAACGACTACAGTGGCAACATCTTCGTACCATTGCTCATGGCCGCCGTGCTCGCCGTGGTCTACCGCGGGCTGAAGCGCGTCATTCCCGACAGCGTACAGCTGGTGTTCGTGCCATTCCTCTCACTGGTCGTCGTTTTTGCGCTCACCATACTGGTTATCGGGCCTCTGGGAATATGGCTCGGCAGCGGGCTGGGAGCGGCCACAGCATGGCTTAACGCGCACGTGCCATTCCTGTTCGCGCTCATCATCCCGATGCTCTACCCGTTTCTCGTGCCGCTCGGTCTGCACTGGCCGTTGAACGCCCTGATACTGATGAACATTCAGACGCTCGGCTACGACTTCGTCCAAGGTCCGATGGGTGTATGGAACTTCGCCTGCTTCGGTGCCACCGCCGGCGTACTCGTGCTGGCCGTACGCGGCAAGGATTCGGCCATGCGGCAGACCGCGGTGGGGGCGTTGCTCGCGGGATTGCTGGGTGGCGTTTCGGAACTGAGCCTGTACGGCATCCATCTGCATCACCGCCGCGTCTACCGCTGGCTGCTCGCCGGCTGCGCGGCCGGCGGAGTGACCAGCGCGGTGTTCGGCTGGCTGTTCCCGTCCGTGCTGCCATCCGGCCAGATGGTCCGGGGCGTTACGACTACGGCATTCGCCTTCTCCTCGTTGCTGACGATTCCGGTGTTCGATCGGATGTGGGTGTACGCGCTGTCCATCGCCGTTGCGTTTGTAATGGCGATGGTGTTGACGGTGTTGTTCGGGTACCGCACGCCGTCGCGCGCCACCAAGACGCAGATGGTCTCGGCAGACGAGAACGCACGCCCGCAGGATATGGCGAGGGGGATTGACACGACCGTGTCGGATGTGGAGTCTGCGGAAGATTCTCCATCGCGGGCTGCCCCTGATCGGGCTCTTGACTCCAACGCCATCTTGTCGCCGGTCGCCGGCCGGCTGGTGAATCTGGAAGCGACTGGCGATCCGGTGTTCGCCTCCCGCGCGCTGGGGGAGGGCGTAGGCGTCGTGCCGGAGACGACCGGTGAGACAGCCGTGCTCGCACCGGTCAGTGGCATGCTGAAAACCGTGGCCCGAACCGGCCATGCCTTCGGCATTAAAACCGATGGCGGCATCGAGGTGCTGGTTCATATCGGCATTGACACCGTCGATATGGATGGCGAGGGATTCGCTGTGGTCGTGGCTAAAGGCGAGCGGATCGCGGCGGGAGAGCCACTGGCCACCGTGGATTTCGGCAAAGTCGCGGCGGCCGGGCACAGCGTTGTGGTGGTGGTGACGGTGGTCAACGCCGCTGAACTGACCGTGGTCACGCCGTTGATCGGCGACGGTAGCGGCGACAACAACGGCGGTGACTGCAAAACCGTATCAGCCGGCAGCCCGATCATCGATGTGGAACAATGACGTTGCGAAAGGATGCCATGGAAATACTGCGAGTGTTCAACAACAACGTCGTGCTCGCCAAAGGCGGCGACGGCGGTGAGGTGATTCTCACCGGCCGTGGACTGGGGTTCCAGGCCAAGCCGGGGCAGACGGTCGACGAGTCGAAAGTCGTGCGCACCTTCGTGCCGTCGGACGGGCGTGACCCGGACCATCTGGCGCAGATGCTGGCGGACATTCCGCCCGAAATCATCCGCGTGGTCGTCGAATCCATGCAGGAAGCCGGACTGGGGGAGCGTGAGACCGGCAGCACCACGCTGGTCATGGCCTTGTCGGATCACGTGGCGAATGCGGTGGAGCGGGTGCGGCGCGGCATCGACATTACCTACCCGCTGCTCGGCGAGGTGAGCAACCTGTACCCGCAGGAATACGCGCAGGGGCGTGCGATGCTCGCATCGCTCAATGCGCGGCTCGACGTCACGCTGCCGGACGGCGAGGCCACCGCGCTTGCCATGCATCTGGTCAACGCCGGCTTCGCCACCGGCGACCTGTCCTATACGTATACGATGACGGGCGTGATCCAGCAACTGCTTGACATTATCGACCACAGCTACGGCATCACGTTGGACCGCAGTTCCGTGAATGTGGGCAGGTTCATCACCCATCTGCGTTACCTGTTCGTACGCATCCACCAGCACCAGCAACTGACGGATGAGCCGGCACCGGTGATGAAGGTGATTCGTGAGTCCTATCCCGCCGCGCTACGATGCGCGCGAACCATCGCCTCCCTGCTCGAACTGCGCCTCGACACGGATATCAGCGACGACGAAACCGCCTATCTGGCAATGCACGTCGCCCGAGTCACCGGCCACGCATCGTAGCGGATCAGCGAATCGGCTCGAGCGTGCCGGTCATTTCGGCGAAATCCGAGGTGGCGTTTGAGGCAGCGGCCTGTGCGGTCTTTTCCAGCGCGGAGGCGTCGGGTACGCGCACGATCAGCGCGCGATGATCCACTGAGAAACGAATATGTTTGGTCTCCGGTAGCATGTCGCCGTCCACCTGCGCTTTGGCCGGCTTTTCCAATGTGATTTCGGCACTGACGCCCTGAACCTGTTCGATGGTCGAGTTCGTGGACAGCGGGTTCTGTTCGGGCTTGCCGATAATCGTCTGATGCACCACGTCGCCGAACAGATTGGCCCAGCCAAGGATGCCGCCGGTGGTGTCGATGATTTCGAAGTCCAGCAGACCATCGTCATAGGATGCCGCCGGCATCAGCGAGAACATGGGAATCTGGCCGCAGTTGCCGGCCATTACCGTACGGAAATCGAGACGCTTGATGGTGTGAGTCGAACCGTCGGCGCTGGTGACGGTCAGATCGCCGTGGAACTTCGGTGCGAACAGGTTCTTCACACCGCCCACGAAGTAGGCGAGCCAGCTGATATTCGCTTTAAGCTCCGGATCGGTGTCGTCGATCATGGCCGCATCGAATCCGATGCCGGCGATGATCAGGAAGGCATGGCCGTGATCGTCCTCCGGATGATCGAGCAAAGTAAGACGACCCATATCCACCAAGCGGGAGCCGTGGGAGGTGGCCACGGTCAGTGCGGCGTCGATATCGTCCACGGGGATGCCCATATTGCGGGCAAACAGGTTGCCGGTGCCGATGGGGATAATGCCCAGCGCATGGCCGGTGCCGGAGACGGCGCTCGCCACCGTGCGCACTGTGCCGTCGCCGCCGACCGCAATCACCACGTCGGCGCCGTCCTCCAGTGCCTCCAGCGCGCAAACCCTGCCGTCCTTATCAAGCTGAGTGTCGTAGAAACGGATGCGATTGAGCCCCTTGGCCTCGCAGAACCTCTGGATATGCAGCCGGCGGGCTTCGGCCTGCGGTTTGGACGGATTCACGATGAAGGCGTACTGCACCTCGTCGTCCCGGCGCTTCTCCAGCGTCTGAGCCAGCTTGCGGCGGCGCTGCGCGCGCAGGGCGATGACGATGACGGCGATGAGCACCGCCACAATGGCGATTGCGGCGATGATCAGAAACACGGTGAGGGCAGGCTGAGGCATGGCTCCTATTGTTATCGGTGGGGAGGTCGTTTGCGCCCATGGTGCGCCGTACGTGAACATTTCCTGCACGCAACAGCCCCGTGGGGCGTGATTATGGTTCAATCGCGTCTCATCTGACGAAATTGGCCGGGTGGACCCGTCCACGGACTTTCCCGGGCTTCCCTGTGATTTCCGCGTGACTTGCGCGTGACTCCCGCGCATTCGGCCATTGTCGGTGTCTGCTTACGCGGCTAGTCTGGTGCCCATGCTTGATATTCAATTCATCCGTGAACACACCGATATCGTCAAGGAATCCCAGCGCAAGCGCGGCGAGTCCGTGGAACTCGTCGACGAAGTGCTCTCCTCCGACACCGCACGTCGTGAGGCGCTGAAGGCCTTCGAAGAGGCTCGCGCCCAGCAGAAGGAAATCGGCAAGAAAGTCGCCTCCGCCCCGGCGGACGAGAAGGCCAAGCTCATCGCCGAAACCAAGGAACTGTCCCAGAAGGTCTCCGAATACAAGTCCAAGGCCGATTCCGCAGCCGAGGAATACACCACCGCCATGTGGAAGCTCTCCAACATCGTGGAGCCCGAAGCTCCCGAAGGCGGCGAGGATGACTACGTGGTCGTCAAGAAGGTTGGCCAGATTCGCGACTTCGCGGCCGAAGGCTTCGAGCCCAAGGACCACCTGACCCTCGGCACCGGCGTGGCCGGCATCGACATGCGCCGCGGCGTCAAGGTCGGCGGCTCCCGCTTCTATTTCCTGCGTGGCCAGGTGGCCCGCATGCAGATTGCCATGCTCACCATGGCCGTGGACCAGGCCGAAGAGCACGGCTTCACGCTGGCCATCACCCCGACGCTCGTGCGCCCCGAGGTCATGCGCGGCACCGGCTTCCTGAACTCCCACGCCGACGAGATCTACCGTCTGCGCGAGCCCGATGACCAGTACCTGGTCGGCACTTCCGAAGTGGCGCTCGCCGGCATGCACGAGAACGAGATCCTCGACCTCGGCAACGGCCCGCTGCGCTACTGCGGTTGGTCCTCCTGCTACCGCCGCGAGGCCGGTGCCGCAGGCAAGGATACTTCCGGCATCATCCGCGTCCACCAGTTCGACAAGGTGGAGATGTTCGTTTACGCCAAGCAGGAGGACTCCTACAAGGAGCACGAGCACCTGCTGGCCATGGAACAGGAGATGCTCGCCAAGGTCGAGGTGCCCTACCGCATCATCGATACCGCCGCCGGCGACCTCGGTTCCTCCGCCGCCCGTAAGTTCGACTGCGAGGCTTGGGTGCCGACCCAGGGCCGTTACCGCGAGCTCACCTCCACCTCGAACTGCACCGAGTACCAGGCTCGCCGCCTGAACATCCGCGAGCGTATGGAAGACGGCGGCACCCGCCCGGTCTCCACCCTGAACGGCACGCTGGCCACCACCCGTTGGCTGGTCGCTATCATGGAGAACCACCAGCAGAAGGACGGCTCCATCGAGATCCCGAAGGCCATGCGCGCCTACATGGGCGGCAAGGAAGTTATCGAGCCCACGAAGTGGGAGGCCTGAGTCTCATCGTGCTTTAGCTCCCTCTGATGAGGGAGCTGTCAGCGTAGCTGACTGAGGGAGAGATTACTGAGGGAGAGATCGCTGATAGCCAGCAGGCGAATCCAAGACCGACCGCACTGCCGAATATCAACATCCCTCCCTTCTGTATAATGAATACTTGCGCGTGTGAACGCGCATCAGGACAGGTGTCTGAGCGGCCTAAAGAGACGGTCTTGAAAACCGTTGAGGGGCAACCCTCCGCGAGTTCGAATCTCGCCCTGTCCGCGAACCGAGGCCTGGGCAACATGCCCAGGCCCTTTTTCTTTTTCTGGAACCTGTCTTCTTGATCGCCACCGGGGTGCTGATATATTGGTTTGTGATGCCGTAACATGCGGTGTCCCCGTTGATATGACGGGCCAATCGGCGTGAGCCGATAAGAAAAGGCCCGACGTTTGCAGCATCGGGCCTTTGCGTTGATTACCGGCTTGCGCCTTTAATCAACAAGGTTGCAAGATGCAATCATATCACGATGCACGGTAGTCTGACCGTGAACGGGCGCACCGTGATCGTCCATGTGGGCGATGGCGAGGCGAACGCCACGGTTGACGGCACGCACTTCAACGTGCGTAGCCTGTGGCAGCTCTACCAGTTGCTGAGACTGCTCGTGTAGCGTCTCATTAAGGCGCGGTGCCCCCCTAGTCGGGTATCGCGCCGGCAACCTGAAAACCGATAATGTTGGCAAGTGCTTGCAATTTGTGGTGGACGATTGCAAGCTAACGTCTTGGATTGTTGCCGCTATCCAATATCTCATTAGGTCTACCGGTGGACCAAAAGTACGTTGCTTTGTAAGGGGAGTTAATGAAATGAACAAACCCGCACAATCGAGCATCGAATCGGTTTAATGCCACTCACCTCAACGGGACGCGCGGTAATTGTTAGCTAAGTTGACAATAAAAGAGCAAAGGCCTAAATTAGCAATCAGTCATCACGCTGAGGTGATGATTTCACTAGCAAGGAGTAGAGATATGGTATCGCACAACAAGCGCATCGTGGCTGCTCTTGCCGCGGTAGCAGCAATGGGTATTGGTTTGGCCGGTTGCGGCGGCAGCGACACTGCCGGCGACACGAAGTCCGGCAGCGATGGCGGTGTGGTCAACATCACCTATATGCATCGTCTGCCCGATTCCGAAGGCATGACCTTGGTCAACGACATTGTGGCCAAGTGGAACAAGGAGCACCCGAACATTCAGGTCAAGGCCACCAAGTTCGATGGCAATGCCGCCGACATGATCAAGAAGCTCGAGACCGACGTCAAGGCTGGCAATGCGCCGGATTTGGCTCAGGTCGGTTACGCCGAGGTTCCTGAGGTCTTCACCAAGGGCCTTCTGCAGGATGTCACCGATGAGGCCGCCAAGTACAAGGACGATTTCGCCTCCGTCCCGTTCGCACTGATGCAGGTGGACGGCAAGACCTACGGTCTGCCGCAGGACACCGGCCCGCTGACTTACTTCTACAACGCCGCTGAATTTGAGAAGCTCGGCATCACCGTGCCGAAGACCGCTGACGAGCTCATTGAGACCGCCAAGAAGACCGCTGCCCAAGGCAAGTACATCATGACCTTCCAACCTGATGAGGCCATGATGATGATGTCCGGCCAGGCCGGCGCTTCCGGTCCGTGGTACAAGGTCGACGGCAACTCCTGGGTTGTCAACACCCAGACTAAGGGCTCCAAGGCCGTGGCCGATGTCTACCAGCAGCTGATCGACAACAAGGCCGCCCTCACCAACCCGCGTTGGGATGCATCGTTTGATAACTCCATCCAGTCCGGTCAGCTGATCGGCACCGTGGCCGCCGCTTGGGAAGCCCCACTGTTCATCGATTCCGCCGGTGGCACTGGTGCTGGTGAGTGGAAGGTCACCCAGCTCGGTGACTGGTTCGGCAATGGCACCAAGACCGGCGCCGATGGTGGTTCCGGTGTGGCCGTGCTCAAGGGTTCCAAGCACCCGGCCGAAGCCATGGAGTTCCTTGACTGGTTCAACACCCAGGTTGATGACCTTGTCTCCCAGGGCCTTGTCGTGGCCGCCACCACCGCGGATGCCAAGACCCCGCAGAAGTGGTCCGACTACTTCAGCGGACAGGATGTCATGGCTGAGTTCAAGACCGCGAACGACAACATGGGTGACTTCACCTACATGCCTGGCTTCTCCGCAGTCGGCGCTGCAATGAAACAGACCGCCGCCAAGGCTGCCGATGGTTCTGCCAAGGTTTCGGATGTGTTCGACACCGCTCAGAAGACCTCGGTGGATACGCTGAAGAACCTCGGTCTGTCCGTCAAGGAGTGACCTCACTAGGTCTTGTCAACGGGCCGGCTTGAAATAGCCGGCCGTCCAAGACCTCCGATGCCTCGCATCACCATAGCGAAAGGCCGGGGCACATACTCCGGCCTTCCGTATTGTTTGGGGGTATTGCTGCAGGGGCGCTGTGGCCCTTGTCATTTTTTTACTGTTCTTTGCAAAGACAGGTTTTGTATTATGACTGCATCCACTACTCAGGCGAAGGGCAAAGCACCTAGGCGTGCCGCCGCCAAGCCGAAGCGGTCCGGCGCTCAGAAGCGCGAGAACCGCACCGGCTGGGCGTTCATGGCACCGTTCGCCGTCCTGTTCACTTTCGTGTTCATCTTGCCCATCATCTGGGCCATCTATTCCAGCTTCTTCCGTCAGGTCACCGAGGGCGGTGGCGCATACGGCGGTGGCGAGCTGGTCAATAAATTCGTAGGATTCCAGAACTTCCAGTATGCTATTACTTCCGGCAACTTCTGGTCCGGCGTCGGCAGGGTGCTGATCTACACCCTGATTCAGGTGCCGATCATGATCATCGCCGCACTGGCGTTGGCCATCGTCATCGACTCGTTCGTGGTCAAGCATGTCACCGGTTTCCGTCTGGGCTACTTCCTGCCCTACGCCATCCCCGGCGTCGTGGCCTCGATTATCTGGGTCTACCTGTACAACGGCCAAATCTCGCCGATCGTCAAGGGACTTGCCGCCATCGGCGTCAATGTGGACTTCTTCAACAAGAACATCGTGCTCGGCTCGATGGCCAACATCACCACATGGACCTTCACCGGCTACAACATGCTGATTTTCCTTGCCGCACTGCAGGCCATCCCGCATGACCTCTATGAGGCCGCCCGTATCGACGGCGCCAATGGTTGGCAGATTGCCACGAAGATCAAGCTGCCGAACGTGCGTGGCGCGGCCCTGCTGGCCATGCTGCTTTCCATCGTCGGCACCATTCAGCTGTTCAACGAACCGCAGATCATGTCTACGGCTGATCCGGGTATTTCCAAGTCGTATACACCGATGATGATGGCCATGAACACTTCTCAGGGCACCATTACCCCGTCTGGTGACGGTCCGGCCTCGGCCATCGCCATTGTCATGGCTCTGATCGCAGGTGTGCTTGCCGTGCTGTACACCTTGGCCGAAAGGAAGGTGAACGAGTAATGAGCTCCGCAACCGTTGAAGCACGCGCCCGCAAAAAGGCCGAGCGCAAGCTCGAAAAGCAGCGTCAGGCTGCGCAACACGATTTGCCTCGCTCCATGCGACCGTCCGCGGCCGTGAAGACCCTCACCGTGGTGCTGCTGGTACTGGTGTTGATCTACTTCCTGTTCCCGATTTACTGGGCCATCATCGCGTCCACCAAGACGCCGGCCCAGATGACCGGTAGCAACGGCATGTGGTTTGCTGTGCCGCTTGACCAGCTGCCCAATGCCATCGCCACTAACTATTCCAAGCTGCTTGGCTGGACTCGTGGCAACTTCTGGCGCTGGGTGCTGAACTCCCTGATCTACTCGGGCGTCTCGGCATTGATCGGCACCATCGTGTCTGTGATGGCTGGCTACGCCACCGCAAAATTCAACTTCCGCGGCAAGAACGCGGCCATCGGCATCATTATGGCCTGCATGCTCATGCCGTCCGCCCTGCTGACCATCCCGATGTACTCGATCTTCCACACGTTGCACCTGACCAACACTATGCTCTCGATCATCATCCCGTGCTGCGTTTCGCCGTTCGGCTTCTTCCTGGGCCGCACGTACGCACAGAGTTCGGTGCCGGACGAACTGCTTGAAGCCGCCCGCATCGACGGCGCGAGCGAGGCGAGGATCTTCTTCACCATCGTGCTGAGGCTCCTGGCCCCGGCCATGGTGACGATTTTCCTGTTCCTGTTCGTGGCCACGTGGAACAACTTCCTGCTGCCGTTGATGATGGTGTCTTCCGACACCTTGAAGCCCGTGACCCTCGGTCTGTACGGCATGGTCTCGCTGTCCACGTTCACCGATCGCGGCGCCCTGATGATGGGTGCGTTGCTCGGCGTGCTGCCCGTGATCGTGCTGTTCCTCGGCCTCCAGCGCTACTGGCAGTCCGGCCTCGCCGCCGGTGCCGTCAAGGGCTAACCAATCCGCTGCCCGGCATGTCGTGTCACTCCTTCCGGTGCCGGGCAACGTCCCTCCCATATTCAGTGACACGATTCCAATCGTCCGGCGTCACCGTAAGCGTCAAGGATCTACGCAGTCAGGGTCCCAGGGCCCGCGATGACGCCGGTCATTTTGTATGCGACGAATTCGTCGCTTTGTAGTTTTTTTGATGACCAACCCCGCAAAGGAGCACTCATGACCAGCACCGGCCGCTTCACGCTGCCCAGTGAAGAGAATTTTGCCGAAAAGACCAAGGAACTCGCCGAATTGTGGGGTGCGGACGCCATCCGCAACTCCGACGGCACGCATCTGGACGAGGCAGTGCTCGCTCTTGGCAAGAAAATCTACAGCGCCTACTTCCCGACCCGCGCCCACAACGAGTGGATCACCCTGCACATGGACGAGACCCCGCAGGTCTACCTGCTGACCGCCCGTATCCTGGCCGAGTCCAACGCGGTGGATGTGCCGCTGATGGACGGTTTCTTCGAGGAACAGCTCAAGCCTAACCGTGACGCCGACCCTCATAAGTACTGGGAAGTCGTGGACCGCACCACGGGCGAGGTCGTGGACCCGTCCGGCTGGACGCTCGACCCGGGCGAGGACACCGTGCACGTGACCGCTGCCGTGCCGATGCACGAATACACGGTGAGTTTCCTGGCCTACATCATCTGGGATCCGGTCGAGATGTACAACCACCTGACCAATGATTGGGGAGACAAGGAACACGAGATTCCGTTCGACATCTACCATCCGGCCACCCGCAAGTTCGTGTTCGATACGTTCGAGCAGTGGCTGAAGGACAGCCCGCAGGTGGATGTGGTGCGTTTCACCACGTTCTTCTACCAGTTCACGCTCCTGTTCGATGCCAAGCGTCGCGAAAAGGTGGTCGACTGGTTCGGTTGCGCCTGCACCGTGAGCCCGCGCGCATTGGACGATTTCGAGAAGGAGTACGGTTACCGTCTGCGTCCGGAGGATTTCGTGGATGGCGGTGCCTACAACTCCGCGTGGCGCGTGCCCCGCAAGGCGCAACGCGACTGGATTGACTTCCTCTCCGGATTCGTGCGCGAGAACGTCAAGCGGCTTGCCGACATGTCGCACGCGGCAGGCAAGGAAGCCATGATGTTCCTTGGCGACCAGTGGATCGGTACCGAACCGTATAAGGACGGGTTCGAAAAGCTGGGTTTGGATGCGGTCGTCGGCTCCATCGGAGACGGCACCACCACCCGCATGATCGCGGACATTCCGGGCGTCAAATACACGGAAGGACGCTTCCTGCCGTACTTCTTCCCCGACACGTTCTACGAGGGCAACGACCCGAGCATCGAAGGCCTCGACAACTGGCGTAAGGCCCGCCGCGCGATCCTGCGTTCGCCGATCGGCCGTATGGGCTACGGTGGCTACCTCTCCTTGGCCGCCAAGTTCCCGAAGTTCGTGGACACGGTGACCCATATCGCCGACGAATTCCGCGACATCCACGACCGCACCGGTGGGGTGGCCGCCGAAGGCGAGCTCAACGTGGCGATTCTGAATTCCTGGGGCAAGATGCGTTCCTGGATGGCGTTCACCGTGGCACACGCCCTGCCCAACAAGCAGACCTACTCCTACTACGGCATTCTGGAATCCCTGTCCGGCATGCGCGTGAACGTGCGGTTCATCAGCTTCGACGACGTACTCGCGCATGGCATCGATAGTGATATCGACGTAATCATCAACGGCGGCCCGGTCGACACCGCATTCACCGGCGGCGACGTGTGGACCAACCCGAAGCTCGTGGAAACCGTGCGCGCCTGGGTGCGTGGTGGCGGCGCGTTCGTGGGCGTGGGCGAGCCGAGCTCGGCACCGCGCTTCCAAGCGGGCCGGTTCTTCCAGCTGGCCGACGTGATTGGCGTGGACGAGGAGCGCTATCAGACCCTCTCCGTGGACAAGTACTTCCCACCGGTGGTGCCGGACCACTTCATCACCGCCGATGTGCCGGTCGACCCGGCGGCCCGCGAGGCTTGGGAACAGGCCGGCTACCGCATCCCGCTGAGCGGTTGCGGCGGTGGCCAGTCCATCAAGCCGTTGGGCGGCATCGACTTCGGCGAACCCGTGCTCAACACGTATCCGGTCAATGAAAACGTGACCCTGCTGCGCGCGGACGGCGGGCAGGTGCAGCTCGCGACCAATGATTATGGCGAAGGCCGCGGTGTGTACATCTCCGGTCTGCCCTATTCGGCGGCCAACGCCCGACTGCTGGAACGCGTGCTGTTCTACGCCTCCCACAACGAAGACAAGTATGCGGCTTGGAGCTCGTCCAACCCGGAGTGCGAGGTGGCGCACTTCCCCGAGCAAGGGTTGTACTGCGTAATCAACAACACCGATCAACCGCAGCGGACCACGGTGACTCTGGCCGATGGCACCACCGAGGACTTCGACCTGCCCGACAGCGGCATCGCATGGCGTGAAGCCTGATTCCCGCGTTTTGGAGAACGGACCCATCATGACCGAAAGCAATGAAGTTTTATTCGGCATCGCCTCGCATTTTGCGCTGGAAGGTGCCGTGACCGGCATCGAACCTTACGGAGACGGCCATATCAACACCACCTATCTGGTGACCACGGACGGCCCCCGCTACATCCTCCAACAGATGAACACCAGCATCTTCCCCGATACGGTGAATCTGATGCGCAATGTCGAACTGGTCACCTCCACTCTCAAGGCTCAGGGCAAAGAGACGCTGGACATTGTGCCCACCACCTCCGGCGCCACCTGGGCCGAGATTGATGGCGGCGCATGGCGCGTCTACAAGTTCATCGAACACACCGTGTCGTACAACCTCGTGCCGAACCCGGACGTGTTCCGCGAGGCCGGCAGCGCATTCGGCGACTTCCAGAACTTCCTGTCCGAATTCGACGCCAGCCAGCTGACCGAAACCATCGCCCACTTCCACGACACCCCGCATCGTTTCGAGGACTTCAAGGCCGCCCTCGCCGCGGACAAGCTCGGCCGCGCCGCCGCATGCCAGCCGGAAATCGACTTCTATCTGAGTCACGCCGACCAGTATGCCGTCGTGATGGATGGGCTCAGGGACGGTTCGATTCCGCTGCGCGTGACCCACAATGACACCAAGCTCAACAACATCCTCATGGACGCCACCACCGGCAAGGCGCGTGCGATCATCGATCTCGACACCATCATGCCCGGCTCCATGCTGTTCGACTTCGGCGATTCCATACGCTTTGGTGCGTCCACTGCTCTGGAAGACGAAAAGGACCTCAGCAAGGTGCATTTCAGCACCGAGCTGTTCCGCGCCTACACGGAAGGCTTCGTGGGCGAACTACGCGGCAGCATCACCGCGCGCGAGGCCGAACTGCTGCCGTTCAGCGGCAACCTGCTCACCATGGAATGCGGCATGCGCTTTCTCGCCGACTACTTGGAAGGCGATATCTACTTTGCCACCAAGTACCCCGAGCATAATCTGGTGCGCACCCGCACCCAGATCAAACTCGTGCAGGAGATGGAGCAGAAGGCCAGCGAAACCCGCGCCATCGTAGCCGACATCATGGAGGCTGCCAGGTGAGCCGTCAGCCGAACCATACCCGAACCAGCATGATGGAGGCAGAGCAATGAACGATCAGCTGACCGAGGTATACGCCAGCATCGACGCCCTGATCGATTATGCCTTGGCCCATCTTGACCTTGACCCACGCAACGCAGACTGGACCCGCAACCAAATCTTCGCCCTCTTCCGCCTAGATTCCTACCCCGGACCCAAAACCACAACGTCGGCGGCGTCAGTGTCAGACGTAGTCCAAGACATTGTTGGCAGCCGAAGCCAGGCCCCCTATGGCGAAAAGACCCCCGACCCCCTGCTCGCCGCCTTCCGCGCCGCCGCCACAACCGCCGGCCTTTTCAAGCCGGAGGAAGGCCCGGCCTACGCCGACACCATCATGGGCATCCTCTCCGCCAACCCCGCTGATCTCGACGACCGATTCCTGCTCGTCGAGCACCGGGATGGCGGCATGGCCGCCATGCAATGGTTCTACGACTACTGTGTGGCCAACAATTATGTCAAGCGTGCCCAGCTCGACCGGAACCCGCGCTTCGACTCGCACGGGCTGACGGTGACCATCAACCTCGCCAAACCCGAATTCAAGAACATGAAGAAGGCGGCGGCCGGCAACGCCGTGGCCGGCGGCTACCCGAAGTGCACGATCTGCCATGAGAACGAGGGCTTCGCCGGACGTGACAAGCGCACGCTGCGCACCTTGCCGGTCACGCTCGGCGGCGAGTCATGGTTCTGGCAGTTCTCGCCCTACGGCTACTTCGACCAGCACGGCATCTGCGTGAACACCGACCACACGCCGATGCATGTGGACCGCGACACCTTCGGCCATCTGCTCGACTTCGTGGACCGTTTCCCCGGATACTTCCTCGGATGCAACGCCGCGCTGCCTCGCATCGGCGGCTCGGTGCTCGCCCATGACCATTACCAGGGCGGCGGCGAACTGCTGCCGATGCACAAGGCCGCCACTTGGGCCGCCTTCACACTTGCCGACTATCCGGACGCCGTGGTTGAAATCCTTGACTGGCCCGGCACCGCCGTGCGCGTGGTGTCGAAGAGTCGCCAGAGCATCATCGACGTATCCGACATCATCCGCGAGGCATGGGTCGGTTATGACGACGCGGCGAACGGCATCGCCAGCCATGACGCGGATGGCAACCGCCAATCCGCCCTCTCGCCCAGCGCGATCATCACCGAACGCGGCTATGAGATGAGTCTCATCTTCCGCAACAATGCGATCAGCGACGAGTACCCGGAAGGTATTTTCCATGCACACCCCGAATACTGGCCGGTCAAGCAGGAGCCGATCGGACTGATCGAGGCCCAAGGCTTGTTCATTCTGCCCGGACGGCTCGTCGATCAGCTCGGCATCGTCGAGGAGGCGCTCGCCGAAGGCCGCGATTTGCCCGATGAAGTCAGCGAATTCAGTCTCGAATGGGGCGAACTCGCTGAAACATTGGCCGGAAACCGCGACCGCGAGGCCATCCACCAAGCCGTACGTGACGAGCTCGGCAGCGTCTGCTACCGCATCCTCGGCAACACGGCCGTCTTCAAGCAGAAAGCCACCACGCAAACATTCCTCGAAAGTCTTGGTTTTGCCGCTAGGTGAAACAGGTCAAGTGAAGTAAGCTCAATACTGAAGGAAAACCGAAGGCAAGTCCTTCCAAAGGAGGAGATATGACTACTGTTCTGGTTACGGGCGGTGCTGGATTCATCGCCACCCACACCGACATCGAACTGCTCGACAAGGGCTACGACGTTATTTCCGTAGATAACTACGGCAACTCGTCTCCCGTGGCGCTTGAGCGCGTCGAGCAGATCACCGGCAAGCCGGTCAAGCGTTACGACGGTGACGTGCGCGATGAGGCGCTTATGGAACGCGTCTTCACCGAAAACAACATCGATTGGGTCATTCACTTCGCCGGTCTCAAGGCCGTGGGCGAGTCCGTGGCCAAGCCGATCGAATACTACGACAACAACCTGTACTCCACGCTTGTGCTGCTCAAGGTGATGAAGAAGCACAACGTCAAGAAGATCATCTTCTCCTCCTCCGCCACCGTGTACGGCACGCCGAAGGAACTGCCGATTACCGAGGAGACGCCGACCGGCGGCACCACCAACCCGTACGGCACCTCCAAGCTGTTCCAGGAGCAGATTCTGCGCGACGTACATGTGGCCGATTCGTCCTGGACCATCGTGCTGCTGCGCTACTTCAACCCGGTCGGCGCACACGAGTCCGGCCTGCTGGGCGAAGATCCGAAGGGTATTCCGGCGAACCTCACCCCGTACGTGGCCAAGGTCGCGGTCGGCGAGCTCAAGGAAGTCCAGGTCTACGGCGACGACTACGACACGCCCGACGGCACTGGTGTGCGTGACTACATCCACGTGGTCGACCTGGCCAAGGGTCACGTGGCCGTCATTGACCACATCGACAAGGAAGGCGTGTTCGTCTACAACCTGGGTACCGGCCACGGCTACTCCGTGCTTGAGGTCATCAAGGCTTACGAGAAGGCCGCCGGTCATCCGATTCCGTACGCGATCAAGCCGCGTCGCCCCGGTGACATCGCCGCCTGCTACGCCGACGCTTCCAAGGCGGAGAAGGAGCTTGGCTGGAAGGCCGAGCTGACCATCGACGACATGGCCGCCTCCTCCCTCAACTGGCAGACCAAGAACCCCAACGGTTTCCGCGACGCCGAGTGATATGAGCAGATGAGCTCCCTCTGATGGGGGAGCTCATCTGTCGTTTATCACACAATGCGCCTATCGGCGGCCCAGCGGGTGAGCTCGGTGCGATTCGAAAGCTGAAGCTTTCGCAGCACCGAGCTCACGTGCGTTTCTACCGTCTTGATCGAAATGAACAGTTCGGCCGCCACCTCTTTATACGTGTATCCGCGTGCGATCAGCCGCATGACCTCCTGCTCGCGGGCGGATAGCCGGTCCAGCTCCTCATCATGAGCCCGTGCCGCACCATCAGCGCCGCCATCAGACCCCGCCGCCGGCACACCCTGGAAGGCCGAAAGCACAAAACCGGCCAGTTTTGGCGAGAACACGGCATAGCCCTCATGCACCTGCTTGATGGATGAAATCAAATCAGCGCCGGTAATCGTCTTGGTCACATAGCCCTGGGCGCCGGCGCGAATCACCGCCCCCACATCCTGCGGCGCATCCGAAACCGACAATGCCAGAAACACGGTAGTGGGGGAGTAGGGCCGCGATTTGGCGAGGATCTCGGCACCGCCGCCACCCTCGCCGCCGGGCACATGCACATCCAGCAACACCACCTGCGGCTTGGTCTGTGCGATCATCGCCACCGAACCGGGCACGTCCGCCGCTTGGCCGACGATATCGAAGGAATCGCGCAACGTGGCGATTACGCCCGCACGGAACATCTCATGGTCATCGACCATGGCCACACGAATCTTGGCTGTCTCGTTCTCGCTCATCGATGTTCTCCCTGCGCCGCTTTCAGCGCGATCGGCATATGCATTCTGACCTCGGTGCCCCAGCCGGCCCTGGACACTATCTCCACTGTACCGCCGCGCCGTTTGATGCGGCCGATAATCGATTCGCGGATGCCCAGCCGGTCGGGCGGAATGGCGTCCATATCGAAGCCTTCGCCATGGTCGCGCACGAACACTTCAACCATCGTGTCGCTGGCCTCGCAATACAAAGACACCGGCTCGCCGCCATGCGTGACCGCATTGACCAACGCCTGACGGGTGGCGTCCAGCAGCGCATCGGTCTGGGCGCTCGGCCGCGCGTCGCCCACGGTGACCACCTCAATCGGCTTGCCGTGCTCGTCCTCCACCTCGGCGGCGATCTGCTTCAATCCGGCTCCCACCGAACGATCCGATGTGGAACGTTCCTGATACAGCCATTCGCGCAGCTCGCGCTCTTGGCTACGCGCCAGGGCGAATACGGTGGTCGGTTCCTCGGAGTTCAGCTGAATCAGCGCCAACGTTTGCAGCACGCCATCATGCAGATGGGCGGTCATGTCCGCGCGCTCCTCTTCGCGCTCCTTCAATGCCTGCTCGTGGGTGAGTCGTTGCAGCATCGCGTTCGCCCACGGCATCACCGCCACCACGATACCGACGATCATCACGAATCCGCTGGCAACAATGCGTCGAGGAGAGGTGCCCCACCCAGGAATGCTGACATTATGCACATACAATGCCCATCCCATGAAAATCAGTGCGATGCCGCCCAACATAGACAACAGCTGCGTGCCTCGCGGACTAAGATTCATCCATGCCAGTGCGATGCCGCCCAACCCTACCAGCAGCGGAAACACAATCTGGACATCCGCACCGGTGCTGGTGAGCAACAGTCCAGTGGCCATCAACGCGAAACCGGCCAATGCCACGACGGCCGGTTTCGGAGCACGTTGGATGGCCTCGGACAATGATTCCGGTGCGGCTGCCGATTCGTCGTCATGAGCGGCAAGTGGCTGATTGCCTCGCGCAAGCGGCGCCTGATTAACGGGCACTGTGCGAGCCGCAGCCGCCACCGGGTCTCCGGCAGGCATGAACACCCACAGGAATACATAAGCGATGATGCCTGCGCCGTAGAGGACGGTCAGTGCGATGAACGCAATCCGAACCCATGCCACGCCGATGCCCAAGTGCAGGGCGATGCCCTTGCACACGCCGGTGAGCCAACGGCCCTGCCGGGGGCGCATCAACGGCATGCGCGCGGGCAGCAATGGTTCGGGAGATGACGTCATACTCCTATTGTGCCGCGCTCAGGGCGTTGCGGCCGGGGTTTTACCCGGTGTTCAGGGAACAATCAGGGTGTTCCCCGAGCGTTGTGGCAGTGGTCGGGCGGTGTAATGGAATCATGAGCAATCCAAACGCGAATCCATATCAGCCACAGCCGCAGCCTGGTCCGCAAAAAAACAAGACATCGCGACGCTTCTTCACTTGGGTGCGATCCAGTGGACTGGTTCGCGGCGACGACCGGTGGATCGGCGGCGTATGCAGCGGCATCGCTTTACGGCTTGGCTGGAGCCCCACATTAGTACGTGCGTTGGTGATTGTATGTACATTGTTCTTCGGTTTTGGCGCAGCTCTGTACGCACTCGGCTGGTTTCTGATGCCGGATGTACGCGATAGGCACATCTTGGCCGAGGACCTCATTGCCGGCCAATGGGACTGGAATTGTCTGGGATGCTTCCTGTTCCTCGCCGTGGCAATCGTGATTCCAGGTGCGGGGTGGGGTTGTATTGCGCTCGCCGCCTTAGCGCTATGGCTGTTGGCCAAAAGCGGCATTCGCCAGCAGGAAGGGTACGGATTCGGGGCATCTGCGCCGCGACCGGTTTCACAGCCTGTGTCATATCCAGCTCCACAGCCTGTCTCATATCCAGCCGCGCAACCAGTACCTCAATCTCCTTTGTATTCAGCTCCGCAACCTTTTCCACAACCTGTTTCACAACCTGTTTCACAAACCGCGCCTAGTGTTTCACAGCCTGTTTCACAGCCTGTCTATCAGTCGATGCCCAGCGTGATGCCGGGTACTGTGCCCGGCGCGATGCCCGGTACAGTACCCAACGGGCCGTTTGCCCCCGACCGTATGAATGCGACGGCCTATGCCCCCACCGAGTCCAAGCGCCGCAAGCCGGCGGGCCCAATCGTGGTCTTGAGCATACTGGGCCTTACCTTCCTCTCCTTTGCCGGTCTGATGGGACTGATTTGGGTAAACGACATGGGCATTATCGGCATTATGCGTCTGGGCACCATCTGGATTGCCGCAGTATGCATAGTGATGGGGCTGGTGGTCATCATTCTCGGATTCAGAGGACGGCGTACCGGTGGTCTGATTCCTCTCGGACTGGTTGCCGGTGGATGCGCGCTCTGCATGACCATCGTTTCAGGCACGTATGGCGTGTACTACCGTGATCTTGGTGCCAGCGGCATCAATACTGTTGTTTCACTGAGCCAATCCGTCAGTGCGAGAAACAGCGACGGCATGAACGATGTGCAAAAGGATGGCATCTTCGTTGCCGATGCCAGCGATGCCACGTTCGAAACATTGCAGCAAGGTGTGGCGTTCAGCGGTGAAAACTACAACACCGATCAGGCAATCATTGATTGGTCCGATTGGGACAAGACACATGGACCGCACACGGTGAAGATGCTGGATGGCAAAACTTCCATCAGTAATTGCCCGGTCGGCACCATCACCATAGCCGCAACACAGGCGCAAGTGCATATCGTTCTGCCGGATTCCTGCACTTACGCCTTCGGCACCGCCGACTCCTACTACTCCACTTCGAGTGACGTTGGCGGCAAATACGAGATGGTATACAACAACTACATGGGTCCAAGCTTTGTTTTCTTCGAAGCTGAAAGTGCCACCAATGGGCCTGATCACGAATGGTTGTATAAGGAATCCGCCATGCCGGACAACGGCCCAGAATTAAAAATCAATATTCCCTATGTGGTGGAAGCACGTGTCAACGTGGTGTACGCCTCCGATTGGGAAGGCTCCACGTTCCAGCCGCTTGCCGATATATACGACGGCAACAGTACAAGCAAGAACACAACCGAACAATCGGAATGATCAAGCCGTTGCAACCAGGAGATGGAATCATGACTGATGAAACCAAGGAATTCGCCTCCATCGAGGATGCGACACCGACCACGGCCATACCTTCCGAAACCGACGCGACCACCGCGACCACAACCATGGTGACCGTCGATGACCGAACCGATACCACGGTGCTGCCATCCGCAGCGGATGATGACGAAACGGCTGTGCTGCCCGTCCCCGACAATCATGCGGATGCGTCGGTCTCGGATGTGGATACGCAGGCAACAGCTGCCTCTCCATCGCCCATCGAACCAACCACAGATCGGATTGCCCTGGAAACAGTTGCCGATGCCGTGGAGGGAGATGGTGGGCCGATTCCATCTGCCGATGATGTGCCGATGTACGCAGCATCTTCAGCACGACCTCCCTATGGGCAGTCTCAGACCGCCGGCAAACCATGCCAGCCTGGGGGGAGCGCCAAGAACGTCCAGAGCGCCAAGAACGTCCAGAATGCTAAGGATGTCAAGAGTGCCAAGAACATCCAGAAACAGAGCACCAGCGCGCCTACTGTGGTATTCGGACTATTAGGCGTGATTATCGGCGTGATCGCGCTGGTTTTCGGGTACATATCTCCGGATCGGATGATTTCGTTGTTCTCGCCGAATCCGCAATTGCTGACGGCTATTATTTGCGCCGTAGTGGGACTGATTCTGGTAATAGTGGCCGTTGTATGGGCCATAGTCGGTGCCGTCAAGAAGAGAAAATAGCGTTACAAACCATTGCATTACGGTCCCAGTAGAAGCACATTATGACGGGAGCCGACCGATAAGAGCCGACCGTTCTATGCTGATGGGGGGAGGCATAGTAACTATGAAGCGGATTTCGGTGCGGCGGGTAGCGAGCGTCATCGTCACCGCGATGGCGATGACGCTGGTATTCGCCACACTTGGCTGGGCGATGATGCCGCAATGGAACACACGGCCCTACACCAAGCACATCGTTATCGCTTCTGCCGACACCACCATCACCCCTGCCCATGCGAACATTCCCCACGAGGGGCGATATCGTACGCGTGAAACCCGACTATCCATCAAGACCGGCGACGGCGTCACGCTACCCGCCGTACTACGTGAACCGGTCGGCGCTCCCGGGCCACGCCCGGCTTGTCTGTTCATTCACGGGTCCGGTACCAGTGGTGCCGAGGATTTCGGCGATATCGCCAACGCCATGGCCTCTGCCGGTATCGTGACCTTGGTGCCGGCCAAGCGCAACGACAACTACACCGTGCTGCATCGCGACTACCCGCGTTTTGCTCGCGAATACGGGCGTTCGCTCGACGTGTTGCGTGGCAGAATCGGCGTGGACCCCGCCAAAACCGGCATCTACGCCGAATCCGAAGGCACCTGGATCGCCACGATTCTAACCTCGAAACGGCAAGACATTGCCTTTGCCGTACTTACATCCGCACCGGTGTTCAATGGACGTGAGCAAATGGCCATGGCTGTCAGCGCCTATACGCATGAGGCCGGCGCGCCCAAGCCCGTGGTCAAAGACATGGCCAAATTGATGTCGCTGGACTACGCGCCATTTGATCTAGCCTATGCCGACTTTGATGCCGACCGGTATCTGAAATCCCTCACCATGCCGGTGCTGGTGAACTACGGCACCTACGATACGGCCATGCCCATCGAACAGGGGGCGCAGCGGATCATCGCTACGGCCAACAAGTCCGGCAACGAGAACGTCACCGTACGCTATTTTGCCGGCAACCATCAGATGCGGGCTGGTGAGGGCTTATTCACCCCGAACCTGCCATTGGCCGAAGGCTATACGCAAGCGCTGGAAAATTGGGTGAACGGTGTGACTGCCGGAACCAAAGCCGATGGATGGGCAACGCCTCAAGTCGCCGGTGCAACACCTCACCAGCGCTTCGCCGCGTCGCAACGTACCAGATCCGGTATCGTCGGCTCGCTTGGCGTGCTGGCCGGTCTGATGGTGGCAGGGCCCGTGCTGATCGTGATGGCGGCGATATTAGGTATTGGCTTGACTGTGTTTTCTTGGCTACAGACGTTGCTGGCCGGGCGACGTAGTGTGGCGACTGTGCGGGCCGTGCATGCGACGCCGAGTGAGCTGGGGGCCGCCCAGCGGCGCATGTTGCACGGCATTGCCGGCTTATCTGCCGGTATCGGCACAGCGGTGATGGTGATTACTGGGCTGTTGTACGGCTATATGAGCGCCGTAGGCGTATCGGCTGTATTGGTTATGCCTCAACCGCGGCTGTTTGCCGTCGGATGGGTGGTGCTGCGAATAGCGACCATGCTGTTGGTGGTGCTGTTTGCTTGGGAAATGGAACGTGTCTGGTATTGCCGCGCCGATATCGTCGGTGTGCGGCGCGTCATATGCGTGATGGTAGCGCTCGGCACTCTCGCCACACTGATGACACTGGCATTTTGGGGCCTATTCTCGCTGTAATTCTGCCGATGTGCGCTGGTAAATGGGGCCTGGCGGGCAGGCTGCGTTGGTGGTCTGGGTGTGGGGCGATCGGCAGATTGCGTTGGCCTGGGTATGGCCGGCCGACGTACATCAGTCGGGGTGTCCGATACACAGTGAATGGCTGAGTATTACGCTTGGGAGGCTTCGGCCTCCTCTAAGGTGTCGAAACCGCCGAGCTGGACTGTGTGCAACAAGGTTTCCTCAGTGATATTGCGTTGCGGGCTGGCTGCGGCGCGCTCGCCAATCATCGCTTCGTAACGTTCGAAGGTCTGGTCGGAATACGTACCAAGCTCGCCGCGCAGATAGGTTTCGAATGAGGTGGCAGATGGTGTGTCTTCGGTGGTGGTGAGTGCGCGCATCGCCTCGCCGAGCTTGGGGTAGCGCTCGCGGAAATCCTTGGCCCAGGCGACCTGCTGGGCGATGACCTGTTCCTGACGGGCCGCGCGCTCTTCAGAGAGACGCGGAATATACGGCTCTATGTTCTTCGTGAAATTTTCCGGTGCGGTGGAGGCCATCATGCGGCCGTATTTTTCGGTCACGAGGTTGCGGCCCACGTGGTCGGCCGCGTCAAGATCAGCGGCATAGCTGGTGAGTAATGGCCGCTCCCATGTGAGGAACTGGGCCAACCGCATCTGGTGGAACACCGGCCAGTTGCCTTGGCATGCCGCGCGTCCACCCTCATTGTTGGTGCGCTGGAACTGATCCCATTCATGACGCACAATAGCCTCGCGCAGTTCATCATCAGTCAGTTCGTTGGTCATCGACGTTCCTTTCACTGATACCTCCCTCTGATGAGGGAGGTGGCACGGCGAAGCCGTGGCAGAGGGAGCTTGAATCTACAAACTTTTAAGCACCGGATCATCAGAGGCGATGTGGTCCTCGACATACGGGCGCTGCCATTCGAGGAAGGTCTCGCCGGACGTGGTCAGGTGTTCGCGTTTGAGTTCCTTGACGATATCCACCGCAATCTGCTCCACAATATCGTTGATTTTCTCGATTGCTGGAGCCGCGCCCTTGCCGCCTTCGCCAAATCCGGCCCCGCCATAGCAGGCTGCCGAACTCAATCGCATCACGGTTTCCAACTGTTCGCCCACGTTCGGCAACAGCGCGAACATCGAGCCAGACAGCTTGCGCAATGCTGCGAACTGCCACTTGTAATACGGCATATAGCCCACCACCATCGGCACGTTAACCAGGAACACCAACGAGGCGGTGGCCTGCACGAACTCGTGGATGGACAGCCATGCGGCCGCGCCGTCGCCGCGCTTCAACGAACGCGGCAGATTATATTGACCGGCCTGGGCGATCATGCCGAGTCGCTTGGAGATCAGCGCGAGCCGCACATCGTCGGGCATGTTCTTGAACCCTTGGCGCGTCTTGGAAAACAGACCGGTGGGATCGGCGAACACCTCGCCATTGGTGGCGGCGGCCAAGGTCGATTCCTGAAGCATTAGCCACTCATGCGGCGCGGTCTGCGCCGGCGCAGTGTGATACCCGGTGATCGACTCAAAGAAGTCACCGATGCGGAACACGCCGTCACGGCGATTCGCGCCCTGTGCGCGCGGCGTGACGGGGGAGAGCGGTGCATCAATCGGAGTCGTCATCGCTTCCGCCACATCAGAGGACGCCGCGCCTGACTCGGCAGTGGCGGTATCGTGCGTAGCGGTGCCGGGGGTGGGTGCGTTTGCCGCATCGGGTATGACGGTGGAGCCTGCACCTGCGGAGGGGAATGCTCCGGAAGCATCGGACCTGGCATGCGCCTCGAACGTCACGCGGCCTTGCGCATCCACGCTGAACTTGCGCGGCAGTGCCTCGTAATCGACCTCAAGTTGCTCGCCGATCGCCGCGTAATCCTCATCCGTAAGCCACAGGCAGAAGCGCGGGCCGAAATCGTGGTCCTGCGAATACGCATCATCGAATCCGTAGCATTCCGAGCCATGACCCACCAGACCGGCGGCGATACGCCCGGCATACTGCGGATACTTCGCCGCAATCATCGGCTTGCCCATCTGCGTCCAGAACGCGCGGGCCAGCTTCAGTCCGGACACCGGGCATGCGGAAACGGCCTCGGCCGCGCCCGCAGAACCGGTCGACACCGAAACGGTGGATGGGGAAGATGCCGCGTTCGCACCGGTCTTGCCCTGTGCCGGGCTGTTCGGCAGCCGCGAGCCGGACTGGGGCAGCGCGCCTGCATCGCCGGCAACACCTGCATTGTCAACCGTCACCCCGGCCTGCGCCGCCGCTTCCTCGGCCTGCCGCAGATTGTCGGCGGTGATACGCCAGTAATCGGTGTCCTTGCCGTAACATTCCTCGATCACGGCCAGCGCATGCCGGTATCCAGTAACCGCATCCGCATACCGTCTCTCGGCAAAGCACACCTGCGCGAAGCCCGCCAGTGCGGAGGCATAATGCGCGGAATGTTCCAGATGGCCGGTGCGATAGATTTCCAGCGCCTTGGCTGCATGCCAATGCGCGTCCTCCAACTTGTGTTCGGTCAGCAGGGTCAACGCCAGATTCGTGTGCGAGCTGGACACGTCGATATCCGCGTCCGGGTTCACGCTCGAGGCTTCGATAATGCGCAGCGCTTCACGCAACTCCAGTTCCGCCTTGTCGGGCCGATTCGTCTCGCTGTAGAGCATCGACAGATTGTTGTGCAGTGCTGCGAGCCTACGGTCGGTGGGCGCCAGCGAATGCCGGCAGACACTCTGCGCCTGATGATACAAATCCTCGGCCTGATCGTATTGTTTGGCCGCGCGCATCGAGGTGGCGCAATTGATTAGCGTGATGGCCCACGCCTCGGATGTGCCGGTGGTCAAGCCCATACGAGCGGCCAGTTCCAGCGCTCGCTGCACAATCCACTGATTCTCCTTGTGCCGACCTTGCGAGCGATAGAAGCCCATCGTTTCGTTGAGCACGGTGAGCAGTCCGGCCTCGTCGCCGGCGTTTTCCGCGTCCACCATCGCCTGTTCCAAGTACGGGCCGGCTTCGGTGGCGGCCGTGTGGCGATCGAAAATCGCGTCCAGTCCGTTCAGGAATTGTTGGGTATCAAAGGTTGCGGGCGATTGATCGGCATCGTCCGCAACCTGGTTCGCCGTGGAATCGGCACCTTGTGCTGCGGCCGCCGCATCGGTGTCGTCGGCATCGTCTGGACCATGCGCGAATTGCGCGGCGAATTGTTTGAGCAGTGCTTCCTCATCCATACCGCCAGACCTCCCTGAATCGTGTCTGATTTCAGTCTATTAATACTGTGAACAAACACGTCAGGGAGTTTGCTGTGAGCTTGGTCTCAGTCCACCTTGGTTTCGCGCAAGCGGTGAATGGCGTCGGTATCGGTTTCGCAGCGCCACGAGTAGAAGGCCAGCAGCCCTACGGCAAGCAGAGCCAGCGGCATACCGCCCAGGCCGGTATAGCGATAGTTCATCGAGAAGGTGGTGAGCATCGCGCCGCCGACAATCGAGCCGATGGCATTGCCGAAGTTAAACGCCACCTGTACAGCCGCGCCGGCGATCAGCTCGCCGCCGCCCTGGCCGGCTTCGGTCATCAGCAATTGCTGTGGAGCGGAAGTAAAGAACAATCCGATGGCGATCCAGAACGTCAGTACAGCGGTCATCGGCTGATTACCCGGAGTGATAAGCACCAGCAACAAGCCGAGGCAGGAGATGGACTGACCTATTGCGGCCGCGCCGGCATGCCTCCAATGGTCGGTCAGACGACCTCCAAGCAGACCGCCGATGACCATACCAAAGCCGGCAAGCATCATCAGCATCGGCACCAGGGAAGACGACCATCCGCCGGTTTTCTGCAGCCAAGGGGAGACGTAGCTCCACCAGCAGAACACACCGGCATTGCCGGTGAACACGGCGGCCAAAATCACCCACGGGCCACGGCGGGTGAGGAACTTGAACTGACCGGCGATGCCTGCGTCCTTAATCGGCGCAACGAAGGGGATCCATGCCAGAACTAGCACGATGGTCATTGCCGCCCATGCAGCCAGAATACCGAATGCGAGGCGCCAGGATAGGAACTCAGCCATCAGGGTGCCCGCCGGTACGCCGAGCATATTGGCTACGGTTTGGCCGGTGACCATTACCGATACGGCTTGTGCTTCTTTGCCCTTGTCGGCCAAGGTTTTGGCGATGAGTGTGGCGGTGCCGAAAAATGCGCCGTGCGGCAGGCCGGCAATGAAGCGCGCGACGACCAGCATGGCGGCATTGACGGAGAATGCGGAAGCCAGATTGCCCACCAAGGCAATCACCATAAACAATATGATGAGGTCCTTCGGCGGCACCTTGCGGCCGAATACCAGAATCAGTGTGCCGAAGCACACGCCGATCGCATACGCGGAAATGTAATGGCCTGCGGTGGGGATGTCCACGCCGGTGGCGGCCGCGGCCTGCGGCAGAATGCCCATCATCACGAACTCGGCGGCACCGAGAATGAACGCGCCCGAAGCCAGTGCAAGCAGACTCTTCTTCATGGTTCCTCTAATTACTTCAGTATTACTTACAAAAACAGTGCGGCAATCGATTGATTCGAGCGATATATTACGGTGGTCCGCCAACAAATACGGGGGCTTGCCGTGATGTGGTTTGTCGCTGTGTGCGGCGGGTTGTTTACCGCTGTTCGATCGCTTGGTTTGATTGTTGGGACAGGAAACGAAAAACCGGATTGCTGATTTCTCAACAATCCGGTCCAGTTGTCGGGCTGGCGGGATTTGAACCCGCGGCCTCTTCGTCCCGAACGAAGCGCGCTACCAAGCTGCGCTACAGCCCGTTTGGCAACAGATGTAGATATTACATTGTGGTGGTGGACAATGCAAATCGGCATGTCGCGAGTGTTGCGTGATGGTGGATTCGCCATGTGTACAGGTCTCTCAAGCCTTGTGCAGGGCCGGTTTTGCGTCATGTGAGCGGGTGTTCAGATGGCCGTGCGGTCTGCCGGGCTCATAATCGCCGGCCTTGCGTACACTGATGAATCATGGCTGAAGTTGTCGAAAATACCGAAAACACTGAGAATGAAACCCCGGCCGTCCTGCAGATGAGCACCGTCGAACGTGCGGAAATGCTGCTCAAGCAGGACGCCACCATCCGCGAGAAGATCAAGTCCGGTGCCACGCTGGACGAAGCCGTGGACCCCTCCAACAAGGAGTTCGGCCCGCTGGCCCACCCCGAGCAGGTGCAGATGCGCGTGGCCAAGCGCGCGATGATGCTTGAGGCCGGCATTGCCCCCTACCCGGTGCACTTGGACGTCACCGACACCATCGAGGCGGTTCGCGCCAAGTATGACGGCAAGCTCGAGGCTGGCGAAGAGACCGAAGACATGGTCGGCATTGCTGGCCGCGTGCTGTTCCTGCGCAACGCGGGCGGCCTGTGCTTCGTGCAGCTGTCCGCCGGTGACGGCACCAAGATTCAGGGCATGATCTCCAAGAAGGAGATTGGCGCCGACTCGCTCAAGCAGTTCAAGCAGCTCGTCGACCTTGGCGATCACCTGTACCTCAAGGGCCGCGTCATCGCCTCCAAGACCGGCGAGCTGTCCGTATTCGCCACTGAGTGGGCTATCGCCTCTAAGGCCCTGCAGCCGCTGCCGGCCCTGCACAAGGACCTGAACGAAGACACCCGCACCCGCAAGCCGTACATCGGCATGATCGCGGACGAGAACATCCGCAACATGGTGCGCAACCGCTCCAAGGCCGTGGCCTCCCTGCGCCGCACCTTTGACGACCACGACTTCCTCGAGGTCGAAACCCCGATGCTGCAGACCCTGCACGGTGGCGCGGCCGCCCGCCCGTTCACCACGCACATGAACGCCTTCGACCTTGACCTGTACCTTCGCATCGCCCCGGAACTGTTCCTCAAGCGCTGCCTGGTCGGCGGCATCGATCGCGTGTTCGAAATCAACCGTGACTTCCGCAATGAGGGCGTCGACGCCACGCACGCCCCCGAATTCACCATGGTCGAGGCCTACCAGGCCTATGGCACCTATGATTCCATCGGCCAGCTGGTCAAGGAGCTCGTGCAGAAGACCGCCATGGACGTCTACGGCTCGCACAAGGTCACCCTGCTCGACGGCACCGAATACGACTTCGGCGGCGAATGGAAGACCATCAGCATGTACGACTCCCTGTCCGAATCGTTGGGCGAGGAGATCGTGCCGAATGGCGGCCCGGACGCCCCCGGCACCTCCGTTGAGCACCTGGGCGCCATCGCCGACAAGCTCGGCGTAGAGCGCGACGACGTGGAGAACCACGGCAAGCTCGTCGAACACCTGTGGGAGCACTTCTACGAGGACAAGCTTTACGAGCCCACCTTCGTGCGTGACTTCCCGGTCGAAACCTCCCCGCTGGTCAAGGGCCACCGCACCAAGCCCGGCGTGGTGGAGAAGTGGGATCTCTACGTGCGCGGCTTCGAGCTGGCTACCGGCTACTCCGAGCTCAACGACCCGATCGTGCAGCGTGAACGTTTCGTGGCTCAGGCCAAGGACGCGCTCGCTGGCGACGAAGAGGCTTGCGACATCGATGAGGACTTCCTCGAGGCTCTCGGCGTGGGCATGCCTCCGGCCGGCGGTATGGGTATGGGTATTGATCGACTGCTTATCGCCTTGACCGGTGCCACGATTCGCGAGACCATCACCTTCCCGCTGGTCAAGCCGCTCGTTGGCTGATTAGGCATACTCTGGCTCCCCTCAGAGAGGGGAGCCAGCGTTATATATGAAAGGGATTGCTTATGTCTATCGGCTTATGGGTTCGGGGCGCGCGTCCCAAGACCTTGGTCACTTCCATCGCGTCGGTGATGGTTGGGGCGGTGATGGCGTACGTGCATATCGAGCGGTCGGGCACCTGCATCGCAATATATCCAGAACCGGCCTCCTGCGCCACGGCCCGTGAACAGCAGACCCTGCTGATGGACCGATTCTGGCCGGTGACCATCCTGTGCCTGCTAGTCGCGCTGTTCCTGCAAATCGCCGTCAACTATGCGAACGACTATTCCGACGGCATCCGCGGCACTGACGCCGGGCGTGACATGGACGAATCGAAATCAGGCAAACCCCAGCGACTGACCGCATCCGGACTGGTACCGGCCAAGCATGTACTGTTCGCGGCGATGATTTGCGCCGCCATCGCCTGCATATGCGGTGTTGTGGCGGTCGTGCTCGCCCAAGCATGGTGGTTGCTGGCCGTGGGCGTGGCCTCCTTGCTGGCCGGCTGGTTCTACACCGGTGGCAAGCATCCGTATGGATACGTCGGGCTGGGAGAAGTCGGCGTGTTCCTGTTCTTCGGCTTGGCTGCGGTATTGGGCACCGAATACGCGCTGTGCGGCACGGTGGACGTCGGCGGACTATTGGGTGCTGTGGCGGCTGGCCTGTTCTCCTGCCTGATCATGATGGTGAACAATATCCGTGACATCGACGAGGATCGTGAGCATGGCAAACACACGCTGGCCGTACGGCTGGGGGAGTCCGGCGCGCGTACGTTGCTGATTGTGTGCTGCGTCATCGCATGGATCATCGCCCTGCTGATGTGCGGTACATTATGGTGGCCGTGGGGTGCGGTGCTGTTGCTCTCGGGCACCGGAATACCTGTGCGCATGGTCTCCAGCGTGAATAAACGTCAATTCCGCCCGGCTCTGCCCGCCGCCAGCTTCCAGATCTTGCTGTTTGCGGTGGTGCTGGCGGTTGCCGTGGCGCTATGAGAGCGAAATAATAAGACGAATACTCGTGTTTGGGCGCACGCGGCTGTAGACTGAACCGTATGACTTATAAACTAGTACTGCTCCGTCATGGACAGAGCGCATGGAATAAAACCAACCAGTTCACCGGCTGGGTCGACGTACCGCTGACCGAGCAGGGTGAAGCCGAAGCCAAGCGTGGCGGCGAGCTGCTCAAGGAGAAGAACGTCCTTCCGGACATCGTGTTCACCTCCCTGCTGCGTCGCGCCATCAACACCGCCAACATCGCTCTGGATGCCGCAGATCGTCTGTGGATTCCGGTTCAGCGTGACTGGCGTCTCAACGAGCGTCACTACGGCGCTCTGCAGGGCAAGAACAAGACCGAGATCCGCGAAGAGTACGGCGACGAGAAGTTCATGCTGTGGCGCCGTTCTTACGCCACCCCGCCGCCCGAGATCGACCCGAACGACCAGTACGCCCAGAACAACGACCCGCGCTACGCCGGCGATCCGGTTCCGGAAGCCGAGTGCCTGGCCAACGTTGTTGAGCGTGTGAAGCCGTACTTCGAGTCCGCCATCGAGCCGGAGCTCAAGGCCGGCAAAACCGTGCTGATTGCCGCTCACGGCAACTCCCTCCGCGCCATCGTCAAGATGCTGGACAACCTGTCTGAGGAAGAGATCGCCAAGGTCAACATCCCGACCGCCATCCCGCTGCTTTATGAGCTGGACGAGAACTTCAAGCCGATCAAGCCGCGTGGCGAGTACCTGGACCCGGAGGCTGCTGCTGCCGGTGCCGCCGCTGTCGCCGCTCAAGGCCAGAAGTGAGCCTAAGCCGCTAACACGGTACAAGCTGTAAGGGGAGTCGCACATAATGTGTGGCTCCCCTTTGCTATGCCTGCCAAATCCCCATGGGGCGGTGATTACCCCATGGGGCGGTAAAACCCTCATGGGGCGGTAAAACTCTCATGGGGCGGTATGCCAGAATGGCTTAATTCCGCGGTTTCACATATCTTTCAAACCGCCCCATGGGCAAGTTACCGCCCTATGGGTGTTTTGCCGCCCCATGGATACGCCGGTGTACCGCCCAAAAGCAACAAAAAACGGCGTCCAGCCGTAGCCGGATCGCCGCTTTCGGGCATCCTCCTCAAACCACAGGAGAACAAGTGTTCAGTTATTCGCCCAATGTGAGAACAAGTCCCAATCAGTCGATGTCGGTGCCCTCGTCGCGGGTCGGCTCCTTAGTGGGGTCGAAGCCGGAGACGATGTACACCACACGGCGGGCGGCGGACACGGCGTGATCGCCGAGACGCTCCAGGAAGCGGCCCAGCAGCACGATATCCACGGTCTGCTGACGGGTGATGTCATCGGACAGCGCTAGATCGAAGGTCTGGTGGTGCAGATTGTCCAGCTTGTCGTCAGCCAGGATGATGGCCTCGGCGGTCTTGGCATCGCGATCGAAGAGCATGGCCACCAGCTGGTCAGCGGTGTTGTCCAGGAAGTCGATCATCTCGGCGAACACCGGTTGAGCGGATTCAGGAATCGCGGCGGCCGGATAGGTGCGGCGAGCGGCCTCGGCCACGTGGCGGGCAAGATCGCCCATACGCTCGAACGTGGAAGCCAGACGCATGGTGGAAACGACCACACGCAGATCGGTGGCCACCGGATTCTGCTTGGCGAGCAACTTGACGCACTGGTCAATCACAGAGGACTCCAGGGCATCGATTTCGATGTCGCCGTCAATCACAGTCTGTGCGGCTTCAACGTCCTGATTCAGCAGGGCTTCCCCAGCTCCTTTGATCGCCTTGCGTACGTTCTGCGCCATACGGTCGAGGTCGTCAGCAACCTGCTTCAGCTCCTCGTTGAAAATAACGCGCATTTCTCTAGCCTTTCATGCTTGCTTATTGCAACCTGTACCAGTGTATTATTCCAGTACTTGTTCCCCACTTCAACGTAGGTAATGGCAACCTCAAGTTGTTCTACTGTTCATTGGGTTGTTCACCTGAAATTCATGTTACCGGCGTGCCGGCAAACCGCAATCCCGGCGTGTGGTGTGAAAGAATGGGGGCATGACACAGATGCCGCTCGTCGCCGCGATTGCTCTTATTGTCACGGCTGTTTTATTTGTGGTAGGAATCATCACGCTCATCGTGGGATTTGCGACACATCGAGTGTCCATGGAATCGCCGCTGGCCGATGATGACGACAATGACGATCTGTCCGACGACACCGCCACGCTGCTGTCCATGCTGCCAGGTGCGTCCGTGGTGGTCGACGAGCACGACGAGGTGGTCCGCTGCAATCCCGCCGCCTACCGCCTGGGTGTGGTGTCAGATGACGCCATTGCCCAGCAGCATGTGCTGGATGCCATTCACGAGGCGCGCAAGTCCGGTGGCAAGCGCCAGTTCGACTTGACCACCGATACTCCGGAGCGGTACGTCGCAGACCAGAACAAGGGCGATCACGTCGCCACGCAGTCCGTCCACCGCCCCAACTGGCTGAAGGTGACTGTAGGGCGTATCAACGAGCAGTTCGTCATCGTGTTGATTACCGATGTCAGTGATGTGATTCGTTTCGCTCAAGTGCGTGACTCGTTTATTACCAATGTGTCCGAGCAATTGTTGGGCCCCACTGAGGCTCTGGCCAAACTCGCCGATTCGCTGGAGTCCGGCAATCTGGACGAACAGCAGGTGGCTGCCGACGCTCGCCAGGTGCGTTCCAGCTGCAGCAAGCTCAACCACATGGTGTCTGATTTGCTGCTGCTCATACGCGCGCAGGAGCCGATTACGCCGTCTTCCGCCAACCGACTGAACGTTATGGAACAGCTCAGGGCCACGGCGGCGCGACTGGAGCCGCAGGCAGCCGAGGCTGGCGTGCAGCTGAACATCAAGGGCGACGATGATCTAGTCATCAATGGTGAGGCGGACCAGATCGACAGCGCCGTGACCAAGCTCATCGAAAACGCCATCGGCTATTCCAAGGAAAATGGCGTGGTCAGCGTGTCCGCATCCAAAGACAAGGATGGCGACCGCGCGGTGATTCGCGTGATTGACCAAGGCACGGGCATCGCTAAGAAGGACCAGGCGCGCATCTTCGAGCGGTTCTACCGGGGCGTGGAACAGAGCAATCGCACGGCGGATGGCGTGGGCCTAGGCTTGGCCATCGTCAAGCATGTGGCGCTGACCCATCATGGCGATGTGACCGTATGGAGCGCGCCCGGGCAAGGCAGTACGTTCAGCCTTACGTTGCCGTTGGCGCAGTGAGGTAAGGAATTGGTGGCATGCCTTGCATGCCACCAATGCTGTTTGATGAGCGACCTGCGGCCGCGGTCTCTCCCTCAATCAGCTACGCTGACAGCTCCCGTCATCAGAGGGAGCTTGTGTTGCGTTACTGTCCGAGGCGGCGGTAGTCCCAGCGGTCGAAGTATTCCCAGACCAGCAGTAGCAAGCCAATAATGACGCCGGCCACGCACATAATCACCAACGGCATTACGCTGTAGCCCACGGCCAGCAGAATCAGCACGACAATCAACGCCACAATCCATAGACCGGTACCGATGGCAAACACCTTACGCAGATCCACCCGTACGGGCTTGGGTGCGGGTTTGCGGACGGCAGGGTCAATGAGAGGCGCGAACTTCATACTCATGCACTGTAGTAAGAGTAGGGAGGGGCGTCAAACATCCCTCCCTACGATTTATTCAATCGGCATCAGTTGAGACCGATCAATGTGCATGTCATATATGGTCGGCAATGCGGGGCATATATGCCATCACAGGTGCTCGACCACGTAGTCGACGCACTTGGTGAAGGCCATGACATCAGCCGGTTCCACCGAGGGGAACACGCCAACGCGCAGCTGGTTGCGGCCCAGCTTGCGGTAGCCGGCGGCGTCCACAATGCCGTTCTCGCGCAGGATGGACAGTACCTGAGAGGCCTGGACTCGCTCGTCCAGATCAATGGTGACCACGGCGTTCGAGCGTGCGTCCGCATCGACGACGAACGGAGCGGCGTATTCGGAGCGCTCGGCCCACGAGTACAGGATGGATGCGGACTTGGCGCAACGTGTGGTGGCCCAGGCGAGGCCGCCGTTGTTGTTGAGCCAGCGAATCTGGTTTTCCATCATGATCAGGGTGGCCACGGCGGGCGTATTCAGGGTCTGATCCTTGCGGGAGTTGTTCAGTGCCGTGGTCAGCGAGAGGAACGGCGGCACCCAGCGATGTGCGCCTTCCAGATGAGCGCTTGATTCGACGCCTGCCGCACGATCGATAGCTTCGGGGGAGAGGATGGCGACCCACAGACCGCCATCGGCACCGAAGGCCTTCTGCGGTGAGAAGTAGTAGACGTCGGTCTGGCTGATGTCCACAGGCAAAGCGCCGGCTGCGCTGGTGCCGTCGATGACGGTCAAGGCACCAGCTTCACGACTTCCGGCCACGCGGCGAATCGGGGCGGCCACACCAGTGGAGGTCTCGTTGTGAGCCCAGCAATATGTGTCCACGCCCTCGGTGAGCTCAGGCAGACGGTAAGTGCCCGGCTCGCCGGGGAACAGCACCGGGTCTTCAAGGAAGGGTGCGTTCGCGGCGGACGCGGCGAACTTGGCACTGAACGAGCCATACGTGCCGAATGCGGCGCGACGGGTGATCAGCGAAGCGCAGGCAATCTCCCAGAACGCGCTGGCGCCACCGTTGCCAAGCGCCACCTCATACCCTTCAGGCAGGTGGAAGAACTCGCGCAGACCTTCACGAATCGAAGCGACCAGTTGCTTGACTGGTGCCTGGCGATGTGATGTGCCAAGCAGGGTGGTGGCGCCGGCGTCGAGCGCGGCGATCTGTTCGGGGCGGATTTTGCTGGGGCCGGAGCCGAAGCGACCATCTTCGGGCTTCAGCGACTCGGGAATACTCAGTGTGATAGTCATGGTTTCAAGGGTAGACCAGTGTTGGGGAATATCGCGGATAATGCTCGGTGTGCGGGATTACTGCGGGGTTACTGCGGAATTCCGGGGTGCCGGGCGGCAGTGGTGGCAATGCGGAATGCAGTGCAGAATGTACGCAGCACATCATGGTTACGGTGTGTCGGAATGACATGAGTTAGTGATTCTTCCGATAACCGGATAGTGAGGTTCGTGAACGGGCGGAAACAAGGCAGTTTTTTCACCCGGCCGCACGGTTACGTAAATCGTTTGACACACCCGGATGGTGGGGGATCACATTGAGGATTGACCTCTGTTCGTTGTACAGTACTCAATTGTGACGGTCATACGAGGTCATCGAAATGACCCCGCCGAACCCATCCAAGGAGTTAACGTAGTATGAAGCATGCTTCGCATAAAGCGACCACGGTCTCGCGCCAGAAGTTCAGCTTAGCGAAGGCATTGTTTGCCTCCGGCAAGGGTTCTCATTCCGTTCGTGCTGTGCGTGCGGTGCAATCCGCTGGTAGCGACGCCGTTGTTTTGGGGCTTGATCCGGCCATTGCCGAGAAGATCAACGAAATCGCTCCCCAGACCCGCCGTTCCATTCGTGAGGCCGCTCGTGCCGCTGAACGCCGTAGCCATATTCTTGCCTCGGCCTCACTGGCCGCTCTGGTCGGCACGGCCGCAGGTGCTCTCGCGTTTTCCAACAATGAAGACGCCACGAACTCGTTCGTGGCTGATCCGGCCACGACGACCACGCAGATTAAGCGCATCAGCGATGTGACTGCGGCTTCTCGTTCCGAAGCGCGTACTGATTTGAGTTCATCCTCCGTTACCGCACAGTCCACCAATGAAGGCGGCTGGGGGCTGAGCAATTCAGACAGCACCTTGGACGCCAAGCTGATGAATCGCAATAATGCGAACAATCCTGTGGTGTCGGCTCTCGTGGATGCCGATGGCGATGCTGTGCCGGCTGGCTTCAACCCGAACCATGCCGTTGGCACCAACTCCAACAACTATCCGTGGGGTCAGTGCACGTGGTACGCGTACCAGCGTCGTGCCGAACTGGGCCTGCCTTCCAGCGGCAACTTCGGCAATGGTGGCGCGTGGGCGGCGTCAGCTTCCGCTCTGGGCTATTGGGTGGACAACACTCCTCGCCATGTCGGTGATGCTGTGGTGTTCGCTCCTGGCCAGGCCGATGCCGATGGCGCGTACGGCCATGTTGCCGTTCTGGAAAAGATCAATGCCGACGGCTCCATTGAGATCTCCGAATCCAATGCCAAGGGATTGGGTGTGATTTCGACCCGTACGTTCAGCGCCGCCGAAGCCGGTAAGTTCCAGTACGTTCACTACTGATTCATTTCATTGGCTTACATTCGGTGATTACTGTTCGGATGTGACGTCGCCCTATCGGCAATCGTTCGCGCGAAATGACATTTCAAGTGTTGCGGCCGCGTATTAGTCCGAACTGACCTGTGCCGACACGCCGATATATCCCAATAGCTCCGGGGTGTTTTATTTCTTCCATCCTGTACGAGTTAATGCGCACCGTGTAGGGTGATAGTTCTATGAAGACCAAAACTGTAGCTTCTTCCATTGTTGCCGCGATTGTCTCCTGTGCCTGCTTGTTTATGTTTGTTCCTACAGCAACTGCAGCTGAGGGTGTTACTGTGACTTCCACCAAGTCCTTCCCCTCGTACACCCAGGTGCGCAAAGATCTGACGACTGAAGCCACTGCCACGAGCGTTGAGGACAATGCTGATTGGGGCGGCATTGAGAACCTCGATGTGCCGCAGACGGAATCTCAGGCGGAAAAGGATGCCGCAGCGGCCAAGAAGGCTGCCGAAGAGGAGGCCGAGAAGCAGGCGGAGGTCGAGGCTCAGGCGACCCAGGAGCAGGCCAACGCCGCGAGCCGTAATGAGTCTCGCTCTTCTGTTACTTATTCCGATGCCAGTGGTTCGGTTTCCGCTGGTGCCGGTGCCTCTATCGACCGTGCGTATTCTTTGATCGGACAGAGCATGGACTGCACCGCATTGGTCAGTCAAGCGTTGGCGGCCCGTGGCATTAACTTCCACGGTTGGCCTGAAGAGTACGTCAATGTTCCTGGTGGCCACGTAGTCACAGACGGATCCCTGCAGCCGGGCGATATTCTGATTTATGCCAACACCGGTGGATGGAACGGTGGTGCACACTACGATCATGTGGCGTTGTATGTCGGCAACGGTCAGGCGGTCCATGGTGGATGGAATGGCTATAGCGTGGCTCTCGCTAGTGCCATGACCGAAAAGCTCACCATCGTGGTGCGTATCCCGTGATGCAGTCTTATTGATTGATTTATTGCAGGCCTCGGATGCCGATCGGTATCCGAGGCCTGTTGCGTTCTCCTGCCGAATGATGCACCCGCGACATCATCTTCGAAATGCTATTCCTGTTATGAAATCGACCCATGTGTGCTAGTGTATGGCGTTGATGATGAGCGTTAAGACTATTATTTCCACATCAGTGGCGATTATCGCCACGGGTGCCATGTTTGCGTGCGTAGCCCCGTTTGCCTCTGCCGATTCCGCGCAGACGAGTGCTGTGGTGTCCTCACGTTCTTTCCCGAAGGCGAGTTCGGTGAAGAAGAATTTGTTCGCCGAATCCACCTCCACCTCGGTTGATGAGAACTCTAAATGGGGTGGCATCGAGACTCTTGATGTGCCACAGACCGAGTCTCAGGGCGAGAAGGAAGCTGCTGCAGCGGCGGCGGCTCAGAAAGCCGCTGATGAAGCTGCTGCAGCCCAGTCCGCTGCTGCTGCGGCAGCCAGCCGCTCTGAACAGCGTGCGTCGATTCCACAGGTTGACTTGGGTAAAAATGACTGGCACTGGCACTGGCGCTGAGCTTGCTAGCTTCTCACTGAAGTTCCAAGGCTATCCGTATGTTGCCGGCGGCAACACTCCGGCAGGATGGGATTGCTCCGGTTTTGTGCAGTACGTCTTCTCCCAGTTTGGCATCTCCCTGCCTCGTACCTCTGGTGCTCAAGCCACCGTGGGTACTCCGGTCGCAAGCTTGGCGGATGCCAAGCCGGGTGACATTCTTGCGAATGGTACTCATGCGGCCATTTACATCGGTAACGGACAGGTGATGAATGCTATGAACCCGGTGCAGGGAACGGCAGTAAGCGACGTTTCCGTATTCGGTGGAGCTGGATATTCCATTCGCCGCGTGATGTGACAAGAATTATGCGGTAAGCGAATTCGTATTAAGGCACGTCCTTTGGGGTGTGCCTTTTTCGTATACGCGGATTTCTTTTTGAGCGGAGGATACCGGCCAAACCGAGTGTCGCGGGGTATTGTTGAGATACGCGGTATTCGTGCCGCAATAACTTCAAGGAGGTCGTCATGATTAACGACAAGGCTATTCTCGTCGGCGTTGACGGGTCGCATGCCAGTTACAAGGCAACATGGTGGGCCGCGAATTATGCAAAGCACGCGGGGCTGACGCTGCAGATTGTCTGCGCATATTCCCTGCCGAGCTATGCCGCCGTTTCGTTCGATGCCACTTACACGGCGATGGGGGACGATAACGCCGCGCATTCCGATGCTCAGGAGATTCTGTCCAAGGCCAAGGCCATCGCAGACGAGCAGGGCGTCGAAGCCGCCACACTGATTGTTACCGGAGATCCGGCATCGGTGTTCGTCGAATTGTCTCGTAACTACAATCTGATCGTCATTGGCAACCGTGGCAAGGGCGGTCTGGCCGAGCGCCTGCTGGGCACTACGTCCTCATCGCTGCCGGCATATGCTTACTGCCCGATTGTGGTGGTGCCGTACACCGATGATGACGGTAACCTGATGCACCTGAACAACACGATCACCAAGGTGGCCGTCGGCTCCGACGAATCCAAGTGGGGTCTGAAGGCGCTGGACATTGCCGCCGACTTCGCCACGTGCTGGGGTGCGGAACTGGACGTGATTTCCGCTGTGCCGAACCTGAAGGGTGTGGACGGCGAGGACGCCGTCATGGAGTCCTACAAGGACGATCTTGAGGTGCGCATCAAGCCGTTGCAGGAATCGCATCCTGATCTGAAGATCAACAAGCAGATCGTTTCCGGCCCGGCCGTGAGCGCCCTGACCAAGGCCAGCTACGATCACGATGTGGTTGTTGTCGGCTCCCGTGGTCGCGGCGGCTTCACTGGCTTGCTGCTGGGCTCCACCAGCCAGGGCCTGCTGCAGCATGCGGTCGGCCCGGTGTACGTGGTGCCACGCAAGTATGTTGAGGCCGCGGAATCGCGTCTCGACACCGTGCCGAGCTCGCCCGCCGAAGTGCCTACCAAGTCGCTGGAGGAGATTGCCGGCGTCGAGGAGATTCCGGTGTCCGCAGCCGAGCCTGAAGTCGCCCAGCAGATCGAAAAGACCATCGATCCCGATCGCCAGTAAAGTCCGAATATACGGAAAGAGGCTCCCGCCAGGGAGCCTCTTCAATTTATATCCCGTCTCAGTGCTTGACGGTGACGTTCATGCGCACCGGGGTCTCCTGCACGTAGGTGTGCTTGACCGTGCAACCCTTGTCGATATGGCGGGTGACGCGCTCCTTGAGCTTGTCGGCATCCTCCTCGGACAGACCGGCGTCGGAAGCATCAATCACCACCTGCTCCTCGAAACCGGTGTAGGCGTCATTTTCCGGGTCGTACGTGCCATCCACCACAATCTTGGCACCCTTGCCCTCACCCAGCGTATGTTCGATGGCGAACTGGCTGGACAGCGCGGCGCAACCGGCCAGCGCGACCTTCATCAGATCGCCCGGCGTGAACTGGCCACGATCCTTGCCGAACTTAATGTGTGCGCCATCGTCGCTGAACGCATCCCACGAACCGTCCTTGTTACGCTCAACCCACAGTCGCTTACCCATAGCTGCTCCTTTATTTTCAGCCGCCGGCGATCTGGCCCATCGCCATGCCAGCGGGGGAGCGCGGCACCTGGCCGCTCTCCCGCATCAGTGGACTTCTCTATTATGCCCCTAAGCTACACTGGTGCACATGGCTTTGACCGAAGAACAACTCGCAGATATTCGCTCCCGTATCCCCGCACGTCCCGAAACGGACATTCCGATGCCCTATGAGGACCTGGTGCGCAAGATCCTGACCGAAGGCACGCTGAAGTCCGATCGCACCGGCACCGGCACGATTTCCCTGTTCGGCCAGCAGATGCGCTTTGACCTGTCGAAGTACTTCCCGTTGCTGACCACCAAGACCGTGTTCTTCAAAGGCCTGGCCTATGAGCTGCTGTGGTTTTTGAAGGGTTCCTCCAACATCAACTGGCTGCTGGAGCACAACGTGCATATTTGGGATGAGTGGGCGGACGAGAACGGCGATCTGGGCCCGGTCTATGGCGTGCAGTGGCGTTCCTGGCCCGCGCCGACCCCCGAGGACCCGAATCGCACCATCGACCAGATCTCCAATGTGCTCGACCTCATCAAGCATCATCCGGATTCGCGCCGCATGATCGTCTCCGCGTGGAATCCGGCCGAGGTGGAGAAGATGGCGTTGCCGCCCTGCCACGCGCTCTTCCAGTTCTACGTGGCCGACGGCAAGCTAAGCTGCCAGCTGTACCAGCGTTCCTGCGACATGTTCCTCGGCGTGCCGTTCAATATCGCCTCCTACTCGCTGCTCACCATGATGATGGCGCAGCAGGCCGGGCTCAAGCCGGGCGAATTCGTCTGGACCGGCGGCGACTGCCATGTTTATGACAACCACGTCGACCAGTTCCTTGAGCAGCTGGGCCGCAAGCCCTACCCGTACCCGACCATCGAGATCCGTAAGGCCGATTCCCTGTTCGACTACCAGTATGAGGACTTCAAGGTCGTCGGCTACCAGCATCACCCCACTATTAAGGCACCTGTTGCGGTCTGATGCTGATTACCGTTTCGTGGACAGCGAATACTGTGAAGGTGACGGCCCCCGAGTCTTCGCTGTCCACTACACTAAGGCCCAGTTCCGCAATCCAGGAGGAGTAAGCGAAATGGAGCATGACAGTAGCCGTAGCGGCTATCACGAACCCGAGCCCGGATCTGCCGGGCTGTCTGCCACTGAAGAAGACTGGGGTGACGATTATCCCAAGACCTTCTCGGTGAATCTTATCTGGGCCGAAGCCCGTGACAAGGAAGGTCGCGCCGGTGCCATCGGCCTCAATGGTGGCATGCCTTGGCACTGTGCCGAGGATATGAAGCATTTCAAGGAGCTGACCGTCTCCCATCCGGTGATTATGGGTCGTAAGACCTGGGAATCGCTGGGGGGCAAGTACCGGCCGCTGCCCAACCGCGACAACATCGTCGTTTCCCGCGATCCGATGTACCGTGCGCCGGGGGCCACTGTGGTCACCAGTCTTGACGACGCGCTCGATATGGCCCGTCAGGAGGCGATTCCGGACGACGGTCTGGACCGTTCGGAGATTTGGATCATCGGCGGCGCCCAGTTGTTCGCCGAGGCTTTGCCGTTCGCGGACAAAGCCTATGTGACTGATCTGGCCGCCACCGTGGATGCCGACAGCTACGCGCCCGATATGGCGTCGCTGGTCGAGGCCGGGATGTGGCGGGAAGCCGAAGCGGGCGAGTGGCATACGCCCGCCAAGGAGGAGTCCGGCATCGATTCCTATCGTTTCCGTATCTTGGCCAAAACCAAGTAAGCATGCGAATCCGGCTTATGCCCTTTATAGCGGCATGAGCCGGATTCATATTCATTCGACCCCAACAATACAGTCGGGCCGTGTGCGGCCCGGTGAAGCCCGATTGAGGATTGATTCAAAGCTATGAGCAATACCCAGCCCTACACCGTAATGACCGTCTGCACCGGCAATATCTGCCGTTCGCCTATGGGTGAGATCATTCTGCGTCACTTCTTTAATGAGCGCGGTCTTGGCGACCAGGTGAACGTGGAATCCAGCGGTGTGTCCGACGAGGAGTGGAGCCACCCGATCGACCCGCGTGCCGTGCGCGTGCTACGCGAACGTGGCTATGGTGATGAGATTCCGCGTGACCACTTCGCACACCGCATTTCGCGTGAGGAAATCGACCGTACCGACCTGTTCCTGCCGATGACCGCCTCCCACATGCGCGCCCTGCTGCGCATGCTGCCGGCCGGTAAGCGCGCCGAAGTGCACATGTACCGCAGCTTCGACCCGAATCTGCCCAAGCCGAAGCCCGGCCGCGAAGATCAGATCGATCTGGTGGACCCGTGGTACGGCGGCAAGCACGAGTTCGAGGTCGCCATCGACCAGATTGAGGAAGTCGCCCCGTACATCGTCGATTGGGTGGCGAAGCAGCTGTAGGAATCGGCCTGTGGCCGATGCTGTGTGTTTCGCAGTCTTACGACTGCGGGTCTCTACCTCCGTCACCGCTTCGCGGTGCCGCCTCCCTCGTCAGAGGAAGGTACAGAAGATTACCTCCCTCTGTAAGGGAGGTGCTGAGCATAGCGAAGCGGAGGGAGAGACTAACGAGTCGGGTGCCTCAGAACACCAGTTGCACCAGCAACATATATACAATTGTGCCGCCGGCGATTGAAAGCAGCATATTGCGTTTCCATACGTGCAGCAGCACGATGACGGTGCAGGCGATGAGTTCCGGAAGGCCGTGTGAACCGGTCAGAATCGGGGTGTTGCGCAGTGCGTATACCACCAGTAGACCGGTCATCGCATAGGGCAGGACCTGGCCGAAATACTCGATGATGCGCGGCGGCTGCTTGGACTCGGGAAACACCAGAAACGGCAGAAAACGGGTGCACATCGTGCCCAGCACCACCGTCACGATAGTGATTGCGCCTTGCCAGATGGTCATCGTCATCGCGTCTGTCCTTCCTTCTGCTGGTCCGCTGCGTGGCTCATGGCATGGTCTGCCGTGGCTTCCGGGGCGTCGGCGGCCGGCCGCAACACGTCCAGATGCGGGCGTAGCGCGACGAACAGTATCAGCATGGCGATCATTGAGGGAATCATGAAATCATTGGCCCCGAATATCAGCAGGCAGGCCAGTGATGTCAGCACACCGATGACGGCGGACAGTCGCTCGCGATGCTTGCCGTCGAGCCACTGATCGAGGAAGATCACCAGAAACAGCGCGGTCAGTACGAAATCAAGACCGTCGGTATTGAACGGCAGATGCGCGCCGATCAGCCCGCCCAGTGTGGCGCCGGTCACCCAATACAGCTGATTGCACAGCGTAACCCAGAAGTAGAACCAGCCACGGTCGATGCCGGCGGGGATTTTCGCGGTGGAGTTGATGGCAAAAGTCTCGTCGCACATACCGAAAATCAGGTATGGGCGCTTCCAGCCGAGCCCTTTGAATTTGCCGAGCATGGATAGTCCATAAAACAGGTGACGGGCGTTGACCATCAGGGCCAGCAGAAAGCCGGCGAGCGGGTTGAACGCGGAGAGCAGCAGATTCACCGTGACGAATTCCATTGAACCGGCGAAGATGAACGCGCTCATACACATCGGCCATACGAAGGAGAAGCCTTTGGTGCCCATGAGAATGCCATACGAGGCGCCGAGAAACAGGAACCCCAGGCAAATCGGTATGGTCAGCGGAAACGCCGCTTTGAGCGCCGGCAGCCAGGCGTTGGTGTTGGTGTTGGCGGTGTCTGCCATGTGGATGATGTTCTCCTTGTACAACTGGTCTGCCGGCCGATGTTCGCCGATGATGCCATATGCGGTTATACACGCATGGTGTCGATAAACGGGGTGAGGGTGGCGTCGGGACCCTGTGCGCGAAGTCACAGTGTGGAGGATGTCACATCGTCTACGGTGGGATAGTCCTTGTGGCGGGCGCGAACACGTGCTGAGATGAAACCATGAGCACGTATCAAGCGGGCCGAATGCTTTCAGACCTGGTCCCGCGAATACGAAAAGACCTCGGTCGCTATGACCGGGGTCTTTAGTGAAGTACCCCCAGAGAGAGTCGAACTCTCGTTGTCAGATTGAAAGTCTGGTGTCCTAACCGTTAGACGATGGGGGCGAACAACTCGAATTACTTTACGGGAGGTTGTTCGGTTATGCAAATCGACGGCATTTCGGCGTGTCGCAATCAGTTCAGGGTAACGGCCTGATAGGTGAAGTCATGAATCACGCGGCCGGCGGCCAGGCCCTTCTTCTCGAAGTTGGTGAGCACGCGGCCCTCGAACCGCTCGGATTCGGTGAAGTCGGCGTGCGGCATATCGGCGGCCATGTCGGCATTGCCCTTGCCCACGTGCTCCAGCGGCAGGCTGACGGTTACGCTGCCCAGGTTCTTCCAGCCATCGAGGCCGTCCATCACCTCGTGCACGTGCAGGGCATAGTCCTCGATGTCGGTGGCGATACGCCAGACGCCGTCTGTGACCAGCGCGCGATGAATGTCGCCGGCCATGGCCTTCTGCACGATGCGGCGCTTGTGGTGCTTCTTCTTGGGCCAAGGGTCGGGGAAGAAGGTCCATACCTCGGCCACGGTGCCGGCCGCGGTCACCTTGAACAGCTCGGGCGCATTGACCTGGGCCACGCGAATGTTGGTCAGCCCCTGCTTGCCGGCGAGCAGCAGCGTGTGGGCCACGCCGGGGTCATAGACCTCTAGAGCAAGGAAGTTCGTCTCCGGGTGGGCTGCGGCTGCTGCCACTACGTTTTCTCCCTGCCCGGTGCCGATTTCCACAATGAGCGGATTATCGTTGCCCCATGCGGACTCCACGAACGCGCGGTCGAGCGTGACGCCTTCGCGCACGTCCAGCAGGTTGCCGGCCGCAATATCCAACAGATATGTGCCGGCATAGTTGTCCCATGCGCGCTGCAGGCGATCGTCCAAACGTCCGGAGCGGCGTACGAAGGAGAGCACCTTGTGCAGGGGGTGCGCCGGTGCCTCGGTGTGGTCTGTGCCCATCGCGGCGACGGGATCGATTGCTGTGGATTCGGGATTGGTCATATATTCCTCGGATTTTCCTTGTGCGCCGCACCGCTGTTCATTCATTAGGTCGATTTGGCGTTCATTAGGTAGGTGGTGTGCGATACCAACCACCATATCAAGCCGTTTACCCGGTGTCCGTGCGGGCCGGCTCCGGGCCGACCTACCTAATGAACGCCAAATCGACCTAATGAATGCAGATATTGCCGGACGACACCACCGTTTTGTGCGATTATGTTCGTGTGATATACTCAAATTGTTTCAAAAGGTAACAAAGCGGACCAAAAGTGAACAGCCGCTGAACTCCCCACGGCCGACACTTGCAACCCGCACAAGGAAAGGTCAACTATGACAGTTCTCGTCACCGGCGGCTGCGGCTACATCGGCGCTCATGTCGTTCACGCACTCCATCAGGCCGGCGAAAAGGTCGTTGTCGTCGACGATCTGAGCTACGGCAAGCCCACTCGCATCGAAGGTTCCCGCCTGTACGGCATGGATATCGCCGCCCCGGGCGCCGGTGAGCGTTTGGCCGAAATCCTCGATGCCGAAGGCGTCGACTCCGTGATCCACTTTGCCGCTCGCAAGCAGGTCGGCGAATCCGTGGAGAAGCCGCTGTGGTACTACCAGCAGAACATCAACGGCATGCTCAACGTGCTCACCGGCATGACCCAGTCCAAGAACGCCAAGAAGCTCGTCTTCTCCTCTTCCGCCGCCACCTATGGTGTGCCGCCGGTCGATGTGGTGCCTGAGGACGTCGTCCCGATGCTGCCGATCAACCCCTACGGCCAGACCAAGCTGTTCGGCGAGTGGATGGCACGCGCCTGCGAGCAGCCGTTCGGCATCCGCTTCTGCGCGCTGCGCTACTTCAACGTGGCCGGCTGCGGTCCGGTGGAGCTTGAGGATCCGGCCATCCTGAACCTCATCCCGATGCTGTTCAATCGCCTCAAGCAGGGCAAGGCTCCCGCCATCTTCGGCGACGACTACCCGACTCCGGACGGCACCTGCGTGCGCGACTACATCCACGTCTCCGACTTGGCCGACGCCCACATCGCCGCCCTCAAGTACCTCGACCGTGACGAGCGCAAGTACGACGCCTTCAACGTCGGCACCGGCGAAGGCACCTCCGTGCGCCAGATCGTCGACGAAGTCAAGAAGGTCACCGGTCTGCCGTTCACCGAGGCTGTCATGGCCCGCCGCGCCGGCGACCCGCCGCACCTGATCGGCTCCCCGAAGCGCATCAACGAGGAGATGGGCTGGCATGCCAAGTACGACGTGGAAGACATCGTCAAGTCCGCGTGGGATGCCTGGCAGGCCAACCCCGAACACCACATCGACGTCGACACCTGGAAGCAGGCTGACTGAGATTGACGGTCACTTTGCGGTGGATGCCGCGAAGCGTTTCCGTCCATAAGGGCGTGGCCGGGGTTCCGGTCGCGCCCTTCGTCGTTTTGTGGATGTTTGTGACAGACGTGTTCGCGTGCTGGTGATAGCAAAAACCTTGAAATTATGCGGAACACGCCGAAGTTTGCATGACTGGCGAATTTCAGTAATATATACATCTGTTGCCTCACGCAAGTGAGAACAATGGCCCCGTAGCTCAGTTGGTTAGAGCGCCGCCCTGTCACGGCGGAGGTCACCGGTTCAAGTCCGGCCGGGGTCGCTGGAATGGTTATGAAGCCCGGATTATCCGGGTTTTTGACTGTTCATGGCTCTGTAGCTCAGTTGGTAGAGCGAGCGACTGAAAATCGCTAGGTCAACGGATCGACGCCGTTCGGAGCCACCATAATGAAGCCCCGCCTTGTGCGGGGCTTTTGCATATCCGTCGCGTACCTACTCCGGCGGGGGTTATAGGCCAAAATGGCGGGCTGGCCGGTCAATGCAAAGGCTCGCGTTCGCCAACAACTGTCTTCCTCGCCGCAACTACGCACGCCAACAGCACCAATGCGAACATCGGGTTAGGGTTAAACAAAGAAACGTGGGTCTTATCCGCGCGTGTCATGGTCGGTGCGATCGTCCGCCCCAGCCGTTTCTGGGGCTGTGGCGCTCATAGAGTCAGTATTGCAGAAAAAGCACCTGCGAAATGCGCGTGCGAAGGGAATCGTGTGGGACGGCACGTGATTTTGCCGATTTTCGACGTGCCGTCCCACAGCGTTCGAAGAACGCCCTCAGAGCTGAGGGCAAAGAACGGCTCTATTCTGCGGTTCTCGGCTTATGTCATGCGGGATAGCAGATACGTCAAACGATTGATGTATCTGCTATCCCACACTTCTGTGGGACGGCAGATGAACAATGGTAAAAACCGCGTGCCGTCCCACAGAAACGGAGTCAGGCCTGCCACCATTGGCGCAGAGGGTACCACTTGCCGTCCGGGTGGCCCACGCGATCCGGCTTGACAGCCAGGAACTGGTGAATCTGGATGCCGTCGAGCTCGAAGTTCAGAGCGCAGGCGGCCATGTACATACCCCATACCTTGGCGCGTTCAAAGCCGACCTGCTTGACCGCGTCGTCCCAATGCTCGGAGAGGTTCTGGTTCCAGTGATGCAGGGTGAGCGCATAGTGCTGGCGCAGGTTCTCCTGATGCACCACGTTGAAGCCGGCGTCATGGATGCACGATTCGATGAAGCCGGGCGCGCCGAGGTCGCCGTCCGGGAAGATGTAACGGTCGAGGAATTCGTCGGTGCCGGGCTTGCCGTGAGGCTTGTCATGGCTGATGGTGATCTGGTGGTTCAGCAGTCGGCCCATCGGCTTCAGGAGACGGAACATCTCTTCGAAGTAGCTCTGGTAGTTCTTGACGCCTACGTGCTCCATCATGCCGATCGAGCAGATACCGTCGAAGTCATGCTCGGGCACCTCGCGGTAGTCCTGTACGCGCACTTCGGCCAGATCCTGCAGCCCCTCACGGGCGATCCATTCGTTGGCGTACGCGGCCTGTTCCTTGGAGAGGGTGACGCCGAGCGCCTTGATGCCGCGACGGGCGGCGGTGATGACCATCGAACCCCAGCCACAGCCGATGTCCAGTAAGCGCTGGCCGGGCTGCAAGTCCAGTTTGTCGAGAATCAGGCGCAGTTTGTTGGCCTGTGCGTCTTCAAGGCTCATGTGCTCGTTGTCGAATACCGCGCAGGTGTACGTCATGGAGGGGCCGAGGAAGTCGGCGTAGAACTCGTTGGACATGTCGTAGTGGAAGCTGACGGTTTCCGAATCGGCCTTTTCGGTGTGCGGCATCAGGCCACGCTTGATGCGGGCGAACTTGCTCGGGCCCTCGGTGGCGGGCACCGGCGGCTTCTTGAAGCCGTGACTCAGAATGCCGGCGGATACGCGGGCAATGGATGCGAGAGCGAGCGGGCGAACGTATTTGGCCAGCGACACCAGCTTGCGCATCGCCGGATACGGGTCGGCGTAGTCAATGCCGTCCACGTCGAAATCGCCCAGAATGTATGCGCGCACGATGCCGATTTCATTCGGGTGCGCGAGCAGCTGGTACATGCAGTTCGGCGCGGCGATTTTGACCTTCAAATCCGCGTCTGCCGGGCCGAAATGCGAGCCGTCGAAAGCGTCGATACGAACGGGCGTGTCGGGGTCGAGAAACAGGGATGCCATCTCGCCGACCGTCATAGCCTTGCCATTTGCCATTAGCTACCTCATTCTCTTATGATGATCACCCCAACTATCGAGATATCTTAGTCCTCTTCAGGAGACTGAAACCGTTGAATACACCATCTGGCGAACCAGTTCGCGTTCGGCTGATGAAGCACGAATGGAATTAGGCATCTCGCATATTGATTGCGCTACGCGCGAAGTAAGCGGATGAGAGACGAGTTTCCCGGAGAGCGTCAGATGACTCCGGAAACGGTCTTATCGTTGAGATTTCGGGCGATGGAACTGGTTTGGTCAATGGACAATAATTCGACAAGTGCGGAATTCCGCCATTTCTTGCCATTATCTTCAGTGTTGTTCTTTCAGTGTGTTTTCAGGTGAATGCTCATGCGCGGAGTAGACTGGGGAACCGTTGGACCACTCAAAGACAGAGTGGACCACCAGTTAAGACACGAGCTCAAAAGGAGAGTCCCCTATGGTGTACCGCATGATTTTCAACCAGACTGCATACTTCGGACGTGGCGCGATCAAGGAAATCCCGGCCGTCGCCAAGCAGCACGGCTTCACCAAGGCATTTATCGTCACTGATCCGGTACTGCTGGAGACCGGCACCGCCGAGAAGGTCACCAAGGTTCTGGATGAGGCCGGCCTGCCGTACGAGGTGTTCTCCAACGTCAAGCCGAACCCGCCGGTCGAGTGCATCAAGGACGGCGTCGCCAAGTTCGCCGAGTCCGATGCGGACTTCCTGATCGGCCTGGGCGGCGGCTCCCCGCAAGACACCTGCAAGGGCATCGGCATCATCACCGCCAACCCGGAGTTCGCCGACGTGCTGTCCCTGGAAGGCGTCGCGGATACCAAGAACCCGTCCGTCCCGATCTTCGGCGTGCCGACCACCGCCGGTACCGCTTCCGAGACGACCATCAACTACGTGGTCACCGATACCGCCAACAAGCGTAAGTTCGTGGCTGTCGACCCGCACGATATCCCGATCGTCGCCTTCGTGGACCCGGATCTGACCGACTCCATGCCGCGCGGCCTGAAGGTTGCCACCGGACTTGACGCCCTGACCCACGCCATCGAGGGTTACATTACCCCGGGTGCCTGGAGCCTGTCCGACTGCCTGTCCATGCAGACTATTCGCATGATTGCCAAGAACCTAGCCAAGTCCGCCGACGGCGACATTCCGGCTGGCGAGCAGATGGCGTACGCCTCCTACATCACCGGTATGGCCTACTCCAACGTGGGCCTCGGCCTGGTGCACGGCATGGCTCACCCGCTGGGCGGCCGTCTGGGCGTGGCCCACGGTGTGGCCAACGGTATTCTGCTGGCCCCGGTCATGGAATACAACAAGGACTACACGGGCGAGAAGTACCGCGACATCGCCGACGCGTTCGGCGTCGAGGACGCCTACACCGGCGACCTGGAGAAGGTGCGCGAAGAGGCCGTGCAGGCCGTCCACAAGCTGACCGTGGATCTGAAGAACCCGACCACGATCAGCGAGGTCGGCGCCACCGAGGCTGATCTGGAGCCGCTGGCTCACGACGCCTTCAACGACGTGTGCACCCCCGGCAACCCGCGTCAGGCAACCGAAGAGGACATCCTCGCGATTTACAAGTCGCTGATGTGATCAGTCAATGACAGTAAACATTAGCTCCCTCATCAGAGGGAGCTTGCATAAGCAGAGAGGGCTCGTATATCGAGCTACTTTTCGTGCTTTTCGTCGTAGACTTCGTCGGTGGGGGTCTCGTCGTACAGCTGCTTGCCTTGCGCCTCCGCCAGTTCCATCTGCTCGTTGATCCACGCGGCTTCAGCCGGATTGATATCCGCGGAATTCAGCACTTTCTGCCACACCGGGTAGAACATATGCATCGCCGGATACATGGCGGTGAACAACACCTCCGGCTTATGCGTGCGCGTATGTTGCGGATGCGCATCAAACGTATTCTTAAAACGTCGCATGTAGCTCAGGAACGAACTCAACGACGTATCCATCCGTCGCGCACTCATCGCGGCGATCATGCGCGGCGAGTACACGGTTTTCAGATCCTTGCCCATCAAATGCAGGGAAATATCGATATCCTCATGCATCACATCGGCCTTATCCCGGCAGACCTCATTCGCAATCTGATGCCAGGCCGAAGCGCGCAAGGCCATATTCGAGCCGAACAGCAGCGGCTGGCCGCCATCGGCGCGGTAGATTCGCTTGCGCAAGGAATTGTCGCCTTTCAACCCGAAATGGCGTGAGGGCATGTCGTAATACATCACCGGACCAGTGGCACCCATCGCGGCCGGGTCTTCGGTGAAGATGCCGGAGACCACCTCCACCCAGTCAGGCCGGATCATACAGTCGGCGTCAAAACGGCCCAGCACATCGCCGGTCGCGGCGTTCAGGCCAAAGTTGCGGGTGGGAATCAGCCCCTGTTCATCGTTCTGGTGCAACAGTTTGACCGGGGCCTCAGGATGTTCGGCAATGAACTGTTCGACAACCGCACAGGTGTTGTCCGTAGAACGATTGTCCACCACCAGCACCTCATGCGGCATGATGGTCTGACGGGTGGCGTTCAGCAGGCAGTCGCGGATGCGTTCGGCTTCGTTCCACGCTGGGATGATGATCGAAACGTTGAGCATAACATCAACAATAGAAAAGCGGGTGTACGCCGCCGGCGTATCCGAGCTTCAAACCCCTCGCTACAATGGGGAGCCATGAGCGAACGCGTGCGAAACGTAAACAGCACCGACACGTCGAGAACCGGTGCCGCAGAGGCCGGGGCAGGCCCGGACGACGAGAATCGTATCGACTTTGGTACTTTGTTCCCCGCCAAGGGAGATTCCCGCAGGCCACCGGAATGGTTCGGCCGCGCGCTGCTGTATGTGGCCCTCGCCGTCATCGTATTCATGTTCTGCTGGCGCTCGTGGGGCGACATCTCCTATCTGGTGCTCGACATCATCATCTCGCTGTTCCTGGCGCTGGCCGTCGAACCGCTGGTGGTGGCGCTGGTGGCTCATGGCTGGAAGCGTGGCGTGGCTTCCGCCGTCAGTCTGGTGGGCGTGGCCGTGGTCGTGGGTGTGCTGCTCACGCTGTTCGGCAATATGTTTGTACAGCAGATGATTGCCATGGTCCGCGGTTTGCCGGCAATGTATGGGCAGATTCGTGAGTTCGCGGACCAGTACACCACGTTCAAGATGCCGGAGATCAGCAATCTTGGCATGGAAATCTTCAACAATATCCAGACCTCGTGGGTCACCGATTTCGCCGGCACCGCCATGAGTACGGTGGGTGGCCTGTTCTCCTTCCTGTTGAACCTCATGACCGTGGTAATGACCACGTATTACATCTCCGCCGCCGGCCCAAAGCTGCGCCGTTCCTTCTGCCAGTGGCTGGCCCCCAACACGCAGCGCCGATTCCTGCTGGTGTGGACCGTGGCCCAAGGCCAGATTTCGTCCTTCCTGTTCTCCCGTTCGATTCTGGCGTTGATCAACGCCATTTGCACCGCCATCTTCTTGGAGATCCTGCATGTGCCCTACTGGCTGCCGTTGGCCCTGTTCTGCGGCGTGGTATCCCAGTTCATCCCCACGGTCGGTACCTATATCGGCGGTGCGCTGCCGGTGCTGTTCGCTTGGGGCAACCGCGGGTGGACGTACGCCGTGGCGGTGCTGGTGTTCATCATCGTCTACCAGCAGATCGAGAACCTGATTCTCTCGCCGAGGATTTCGCAGCGCACGATGGATATCAACGCGGCCGTCGCCTTCCTCGCGGTGCTGGCGTTCGGCTCGCTGTTCGGCGCGTTTGGCGCGTTCCTGGCGCTGCCGGTCACCGCATCGCTGCAGGCCATCTTCCGTGCGTACACCAAGCGCTATGAGCTGATTGACTCACCACTGATGAACGATCCGACTCCGGAGAAGAAGTCCAAGATCGTCGAGGCGTCCGAAGCGTTCGGCGAGCATGTGCTGCAGCCGATCGGCGAGCACATGCCGCGTGCGGCCAAGGGGTCCACCAGCCGTGTGCCGATGAATGAGGAACTGCGTTTGCTGCAGGAACAGATCTATGCGATTCCGCCACACGAGACGAAAGAATCCGATTTGGACGATTCCGCCACCGTGGCGATTCCGCAGCGTGGTGCCGCGGATACGCAGCAGTCTGAGCAGCCCAAGCAACGCAAGCAAACCAAGCAGTCTGATCAATCTGCCTCCAGCAATCCTAGGGCGGGGTGGCGCTGATGACCCTGCTTTCCGTACTCGATATTCTTCTGATGATCGTCGGCGGTGCCGGCATGATATATCAGGGACTGTGCATCGTGATGTCCCTGTTCGCCAAGCCCGTGCGCTTCCCCGACGCCCCGATGACCAACCGGTATGCCGTGCTGATCTCCGCGCGCAACGAAGAAAAAGTGATCGGCAACCTTATTGGGTCGATTCGCGATCAGACCTACCCGTCCAACCTCATCGACATCTGGCTGGTGGCCGACAACTGCACCGACAACACCGCCGACGTGGTGCGGTCTTTGGGCTGCCATGTGGTGGAACGCCACAATCTTGAGCTGGTTGGCAAGGGATATGCGCTGACGTATCTGTTGGGGCATATGCTCGACATCGGTGTGGCCGATGATTATGAGGCCTACTTCGTGTTCGATGCCGATAACAAGCTGGACAAGCACTACTTCGAGGAAATGAACAAGGCGTTCTGCTCCGGATTCAAGATTCTGACCAGCTACCGTAATTCGGTGAATCTGGCGGATAACTGGGTGTCTTCTGGTTCTGCGCTGTGGTTCATCCGTGAATCGCGATTCCTGTCTAACTCGCGTATGATTCTCGGTTCCTCTTGCCATGTGGGCGGTACGGGATTCATGTTCTCCCGCGAGGTGATGAAGCGGAACAAGGGATGGAAGTTCCATCTGCTCACTGAAGATCTTGAATTCACTATGGATTCGATTCTGCATGGCGACCGCATCGGCTATTGCGGTACTGCGATCCTCTACGACGAGCAGCCGGTTACCTTCTCGCAAAGTTGGCGTCAGCGTTTGCGTTGGAGCAAGGGATTCCTGCAGGTATTCCGTTATTATGGCTCGGCATTGCTGAAACGCGCGGTTCGCGAACGTGATTTCTCCTGCATCGACTTCACATTGATGCTGTGTCCGTTTACCGTGTTGGGCGCGATTCGCGCGGTGATGGGCTTGCTGTTCGCCGCGTGTGGCTTCGTGAGTTGGCCGAGCCAGCTGCAATCGCTGGCCGATTGGTCCAGCGGCATCATCATATCGGTGTTGGGCCTGATGGCATTGGCTGCATTGACCATCATTGTCGAGCGCGACCAGATCGGTGCCACGAACAAGGAGCTGCTCGCCTATGTGCTCAGCTTCCCGATTTACATACTCAGCTACGTGCCGATCTCCTTCCAGGCCATCTTCGCCAAAGCCCAGTGGAAGCCCATCGCGCATAAGGGTTGACCGAGTCCGCTAGTCCGGAGCCGCTCAGCGGGGCAATCCAACAGCAACCCGGGGGTTTGCTTCGCTGAGGGTTGACTGGTGGGGTAGAGTGGATGTATGAGCTTAGACAATACTCAAAGGAATGTCGGATTTCAGCCGCCGATGATGCCAGCCGCCGCCCCCGCGCCTGCACAGCCGTCGCAACCGCAGCCACAAGCATGGCCGCCGAATCCGAATGCGGCGGTGTCCATTCGTGGCCTGTTCAAGCACTTCGACCGGAAGATCGCCGTCAACGGACTCGTGCTCGATATTCCGGTCGGCTCGTTCTATGGACTTGTAGGCCCCAACGGCGCCGGCAAAACCACCACGCTCAATATGGTGACCGGTCTATTGGTACCGGACGCCGGCACCGCCATGATTTTGGGCCATGACGTGTGGAGCGACGTGAACACGGCCAAGCGCATGATCGGCGTCATGCCCCAGCCCGACCAGATCTTCGACCGACTGACCGGTTTGCAATTGCTCGTCTACTCCGGCATGCTGCGCGGCATGAGCCGCGATGAGACCACGCGTCGCGCCCAGGACCTGCTCAATGCTTTCGACTTGGCCGGGGCCGCCAACACGATGGTCACCGATTATTCGGCCGGCATGACCAAGAAGATCTGCCTGGCCTCCGCGATGATTCATAGCCCGCGCATTCTGGTCCTGGACGAGCCGTTTGAATCCGTGGACCCGGTGTCCAGCGCCAACCTCAAAGACATCCTCATCGAATACGCGAAGACCGGCGGCACGGTGATTATCTCTTCGCACGTGATGGCATTGGTCGAAAAGATGTGCACGCATGTGGCCGTAATCAACAACGGTCTGGTGTGCGCGGCCGGCACGGTGGACGAGGTCGCCGCCGGCGAAGAACTCGAAGACCGCTTCCTGCAACTGGTCGGCGGCCGTCACGAAGCCGCCCATCTCGCATGGCTCGACGGCGGGCAAGCCCAAGCCCAAGCACCAACTTCGGTCCAGCCGGTCCAGCCCATTCCGCTTACAACCGCCACGCCCGCCACACCCACCGATGAGGCCCGCCGATGATCAGCAGCGCCATCACCCTGGTCCGCCTGCGCTGGACGCTCACGCTCGCCACCCTGCGAAAATCGGCGTGGCAGACCGTCGCCTATGTCTTTTCCGCCGTACTCGCGGCCGGCACCATCATCGGCACCGGCGTGCTCGCATGGTTCATCGGCATACTGCCGCCCTTCACCGTGAACGCGGATGGCTTTCCGCTGAACATCCTTGGTTCCGGAGGCATCGTCAACATAGTCGTCGTGCTGGTCGGCGCGACCATGACCATCTTCATCGGCTTCATCCAGCTCATGATGCTTGGCGAAGGCTCCACCATGAACCCACGCAAATTCGCGCTCTACGGCATCGCCGACCGCAACCTGCAATTCGGCTTGCTGCTTTCCGGCCTGTCCGGCATCCCCGCCCTTACCGGCGTGGCCTCACTGATGCTCTGGACACTGGCCTATCGGCATATGGGACCAGCCGTAATCATCAGTTCCCTCCTCGCCGCAGTGCTGGCCGTCATCACCATGATGGGCATCTCCAAACTGCTCATCGCCCTATCCACCACGCTGGTGACCAGCAAACGCGGCAAAGGCGCGTTCTATATCTTCATCGTGCTGACGTTCGTTATCATCTGTCAGTTGCCGAACATTCTGGTCAACTCCGGCGTGGCCTTCAGCCTCAACACCGAAACCTGGGGCGCGGCGACCACCATCGTCGCATGGACGCCGTTCGGCGCGGCCTTCCAACTACCGTTCGACGCGCTTACCGGAGCCTGGGCGGTGCTGCTCGCCCGCATCGCCATCCTTGCCGTCACATGGATTGTCTGCTTCGCCGTCTGCACCTGGTGTCTGAGACATGAACGGCTCACCATCGGCGCAAACAGTCCGTCCGAGACCGCCAAAGGCATCGGCGCATTCGCATGGATGCCCGATTCGGCATCCGGCGCGGTTTCCGCACGCCTGATCACCTATCTCAAACGAGACCCCCGTCAAGCCATGACCTTCGCCATGCCGGTCCTGTTCCTGATCATCTTCGCCTTCCAGGCACACGGCATCAGCGCGGTCGTCTGGCAGTCGCTGATCTGGTGCGGCTGGTTCATGTCCGTCGTGGAAAGCAACGGGCTCGCATATGACGGCCGCGGCTTCACCATGGAAGTCATCGCCGGCGTGCGTGGCCGGACCGACAGAATCGGCCGCGTACGCGTCTACGTCGGCATCATGGTCGTCTACATGGTGCTGCTCTATCTCGCCGGCATCGTGCTGGTCGGCGCACTGACCGGACGCTGGGCGCAGCCCGATGACCTCGCTACCGGCCTGATCTTCCTCGCCACGGGCATGGGCATCGCCTTGAGCGGACTGGGCGTGGCCGAAGTCACCTCCTGTGTACTGATGTACCCGGTCGCCTCAATGGACAAGCCGTTCTCCGCGCCTCAAGGCCGCGCCATGGCCCAAGGCTTCTTCCCGTTCGTCTACATGCTTGGCAGCCTGCTGCTCATGCTGCCCACTGGCATCGTGGCGCTGGTCATGCTGCTGACAGGAGCCGAAGGCGGCATGTGGCTGGCGATTATTCCGGTCGCGCTGGCCAATGGCATCGGCATTCTGGCACTCGGGACATGGCTGGGCGGTAAGCTGATGGATGCGCGAATGCTCTCGATTGTGGCAACACTCGACTCGTTCGCCTCATTGCAGAAATGATTGCCTTGGCATAAGGAGCACGATGGTATCTACAGCGGTATCACGCCGTCAGCGACGTGAAGCGCAACGGCGGACCCAACGATCGCATCGCCGAACACTGACCGTCATCATTTCCGCACTGACCACCATCGCCCTGTTCGCGGGGTACTGCGCCGCCGACATCACCGACGTGGCCCCCGGATTGTTGACGTTAAAACCTGTCACCGCACCTGTTTTCGCCAATCCGGCCACCGCCAAATCAGGCGGCACCATCGCCGGTGCCCTGAACGCGAACAAGGCCATTGATTCCACGGCCGCTTCTGCACTGGTCAACGAATTGCTGTCCGCGCAAGGCGTGGGAAACGATGCGTCGGTGATCATTGAAGACGCCCAAGGCACCGTCGCTGCCGAACATGAGTCGAACACTCCACGCGAGCCTGCATCCACACTGAAAACGCTGACCGCGCTCGCCGCCTCATCCACCCTGAACATGGCATCCACCTTGGATACCCAAGTGTTCCTGACCCAATCCGATGACGGCACCAATACGTTGACCCTCAAAGGCAATGGCGACATGCTGCTGTCTGCAGGCGATTCCGACGCACACCATACCAACGGACGTGCCGGTCTGAACACCTTGGCCAAGGCCACCGTGGCCGCGCTCGCCCAGCGAGGCATCACTTCCGTCAATCTCGAGTACGACGACACCCTATTCGACGACTCACGCATTCCCGCAGGTCTGTCGGAAGGCGGCGCGGTCTTAAGCGACTACACCGTCTACTTCACGCCGGTCTCATCAATGGCGATTGATGGAGGCCGCCAATACACCGCCGATACGCCTGCGCCGGCCGACCCTGATGATTCGGCCGGATACCCGGAACTGTCCCAGCACACCGCCAGCGACGTGGCCACGAAATTCGCCGAACTGCTCCAATCGAACGGTGTGGCCGTTACCGGAGACGTGACGGCAAACACCGCTCCATCCGGCGAAACGCCTTTGGCCTCGGTGAGTTCGGCAACACTGTCCGAAATCATGGCATACACGTTGCGGCATTCGGACAATACGCTGGCCGAGGAGTTCGGTAGACTCACCGCCTTGGCGAAATCAGCGACAAACAGTCCTGAAGGCGGCACGGAAGCGGTCAAATCCACTCTGAACGATCTCGGTCTCGACACATCCGGTCTGACCATGGCCGATTGCTCCGGCCTGTCTCCCGGCTCCCGGCTCACCGTACGCACGCTGGCGGCCGTCCAACAACGTAATCTGACCACCGAGAGCGGTGCTGCTGGTGCGGAAGGTCTATCCATCGCGGGATTGGTGGGCACGGCGCAGGATCGGTATACGGATGATGCCGTGGCCGGTCTGCTGCGCGTCAAAACCGGCAGCCTCGGCACGGTCACGTCGATGGCCGGCAATGTGTCCCGTACCAATGGGGGAGCGTTGTCGTTTGCCGTGGTGGTCAACAATCCTGAGGATTATGCCGCCGCGCGTAGCGCCATCGACTCGTTCATCACCAAGCTCGCGGGGCTGTAAAAGAGGCATCAAGGGCCATCAAGGGCTACAAAGGCCGTAAACGTCCATAAACGCACGAGTGCCTATAACCAGAAAAGGGTGGTGAGTACATGGCATATTCCGCACGATTGCGCAAGGCCGTAGGCGCGGTCCGCGCAACGCTGAGCGCCGTGGAACTATGCGATGTGCAGGCTCCCGAATTCGCGCAGCATGGGGACCATGCCGTTGCCGCCGATGCACCACTCGTGCTCGTGGCCTGTTCAGGCGGGCGCGATTCGATGGCGCTGGCCGCGGTGAGCCATATCGTATGCACGTCCATGGGCGTGCGTTGCGGTGTCGTGATTGTGGATCACGGCTTGCAGGAGGGTTCCGAACAGGTCGCCGGCGAGGCCGCGGATCGTTGCCGTGCGTTGGGACTGGGCCCGGTCATCGTGCGCAACGCAACCGTGCAGGCACGCGGTGAGGGCCTCGAAGCGGCCGCACGGCAGGCCCGGTACAACGAGCTGTGCGCCGCGGCGCGTGAATCAGGTGCCATTGCCGTGCTGTTGGCCCACACTATGGACGATCAGGCGGAAACCGTATTGATCGGACTGCTGCGCAGCCGTGGCGTGGATGCGTTGGCCGGCATGCCGCAGGTCTTCACACGCAGTGGCGTGACTTTTGCGCGGCCGCTGCTGACCCTTACTCGAGACGAAACCACCGGCCTCTGTGAAGACTTGGGTGTGGAATATTGGGATGACCCCACCAATGGCGATGCGGTAGACGGCGAGTTGCCGGACGACTATCCGTTGCGCTCGCGGGTGCGCCACGACCTGCTGCCGGCCATCGAACGATTCGCTGGATTCAATGTCACCCGCCATTTCGCCGAAAGCGCACAGCTGGCCAGAATGGACAAGGAGTATCTGGATCAGCGATCCGACGAGGTGATGGGGGAGGCGGTTACGGCAGTTGACCGGCCGGCATCGTCGGCAGCGGTATCGACCGATACGCCACGAGCCTGTGCTGCAGACGATACCAACGATTCGGGCCATGGCATCGGCCTGATGATCGGCGTCAAACGTATTGCACGTGAGCCAGAGGCGATTCGGTTGCGGGTCATCGCTCACGCGCTGAGCCAGGCCGGTGTGAACGCCAGTGCCGCCCAGATTGCCGCCATCGACCGGCTGGTCGTCGATTGGCATGGCCAAGGCGGCGTCTCACTTCCCAGAGGTTATTCAGCCAATCGCAAGAAACACGTCATTCGCGTGTGCCAAGATGGAGCGCATGCGAATCGCTGACGTTGAGGAAGATATTGACCACGAGCTGGTCAGCAAAGAACAGATCGATGCCAAGATCCACGAGATGGCCGCTCTCGCGAGCGAGGATTACCGCGATAAGAATCCGCTGCTCGTTGCGGTGCTGAAAGGGGCCGTGAATACGCTGGTCGCGTTCACCCAGGCCATGAGCATTCCTGTACAGATCGACTTCATGAGCCTGTCGAGCTATGGCTCGGGCACAGTGTCGAGCGGTGAGGTCACAGTCAGGCAGGATTTGTCCGCCGATGTTCGCGGACGGCACATTTTGATTGTGGAGGATATTGTTGATTCAGGACGCACGCTCGCGTGGCTGGTCGCAGAACTGAAACGTCGTGGTGCCGCTTCCGTGGAGGTCTTCGCTTTGCTGAGCAAGCCTTCCCGCCGAGAAGTGGACGTTGATGTGAAGTACGCCGGCTATGAGATTCCGGACGAGTTCGTCGTCGGCTTCGGCCTCGACTTTGACGAACGCTACCGCAACCTCGATTCGATCGCGGTCCTCAAGCCGTCCGTCTACCAAGGAGTGCAAGCATGAGCTTCCCGCAAGGGCCGGGTAACGGCAATAATCCGAACCCGAACAACAACCGTAACAACGGCAACCCGTTCACCAACCCGTTCAACCGTGGCAATAACGGGACCAATGGCAAAGGCAACAACAACGAGAACCGACCGATATGGCAGTCCCCTTGGCTGTGGGGTGCCGTGCTCGTGGTCATGGTTGTGCTGATGTTCCAGATGTTCGCCGGCGGTGGCACCAAAACCATCGATACTAAAGATGGTTTCGCGCTGATCAATCAGGGCAAGGCCACATACGCCGAGATCACGGACAACAAGCAGGTCGTCCGCCTTGAGCTGAAGAATGACTACACCAAGAAGAACGCCGACACCGGCAAGGTGACCAACTACGGCAAGAACGTGCAGTTCTACTACACCTTCGCCCAGGGCGCGCAGGTGGCCAAGGCCGTGGAGAACGGCGATCTCGAAAAGGGCTGGACCTCGAATATCGAGCAGACCAGTGTGATGAGCTACCTCATCACCTCGATTCTGCCGTTCGTCATCATCCTTGCCTTGTTCTGGTGGCTGATGAGCCGCATGGGCGGTGCCGGCGGCATGCTCGGCATGGGCGGCAAGAAGAACAGCGGCAAGCTGTTCGAGGGCCAGACCCCCACCACCAAGTTCGCCGATGTGGCCGGTGAAGACGAGGCCGTGGCCGAAGTCGAGGAAATCAAGGACTTCCTCAAGGATCCGTCCAAGTACAAGGCGCTGGGTGCGCGCATCCCGCGCGGCGTGCTGCTGTACGGCCCTCCCGGCACCGGTAAGACGTTGCTGGCCCGAGCCATCGCAGGTGAGGCCGGCGTGCCGTTCTACTCGATGGCCGGCTCCGACTTCGTCGAGATGTTCGTCGGTCTCGGTGCCTCCCGTGTGCGTGACCTGTTCGATGAGGCCAAGAAGAACGCTCCCGCCATCATCTTCATCGATGAGATCGATGCCGTGGGTCGCAAGCGTGGCTCCGGTATGGGCGGTGGCCACGACGAGCGCGAGCAGACGCTGAACCAGCTGCTCGTCGAGATGGACGGTTTCGACAACGACACCAACCTCATCATCATAGCCGCCACCAACCGCCCTGACGTGCTTGACCCCGCTCTGCTGCGTCCGGGTCGATTCGACCGTCAGGTAGGTGTGGCCGCGCCTGATCTGGAAGGCCGTGAGGCAATTCTGAGGGTGCACGCCAAGGGCAAGCCGTTCGTACCGGACGTCGACCTGCATATGGTTGCCGTGCGCACGCCGGGCTTCACCGGTGCCGATTTGGCCAACGTGCTCAACGAAGCTGCGTTGCTGTGCGCCCGTGCCGGTGCCCAGTTGATCGACAACCGCGCCATCGACGAGGCCATCGACCGCGTTCAGGCCGGCCCGAAGCGCAAGTCCAAGGGCATGGCTCTGGAAGAGCTGCGCAACACCGCATACCACGAGGGTGGCCATGCGCTGGTGGCCGCCGCCTTGAACAACACCGATCCGGTGACCAAGGTGACGATTCTGCCGCGAGGCCGCGCCCTCGGCTACACCGCCGTCATGCCGACCTCCGACCGCTACTCGCAGTCGCGCAACCAGCTGCTCGACCAGATGGCCTACGCGATGGGTGGCCGCACCGCCGAGGAAATCGTCTTCCACGACCCGACTACCGGTGCTTCGAACGATATCGAGAAGGCTACGAGCATCGCCCGTACGATGGTGATCGAATACGGCTTCTCCGATAAGCTCGGCGCCATCAAGTGGGGTTCCGACGACGATCAGACCACTGTGATGGATGGTCTGCAGCCGCGCAAGTACTCCGATCGCACCGCTGAGGTAATCGATGACGAAGTGTTGAAGCTGGTGGAGACCGCGCACACCGAGGCATGGACCATCATCAACGACAACCGCGAGATTCTTGACGAGCTGGTCCGCCAGCTGCTGGTCAAGGAGACCCTGAACGAGAAGGAACTTGCGGCGATCTTCGCGCCGATCAAGAAGGCTCCGGTTCGTCCGGTGTGGCTGTCCAACGACCGCCGCCCCGACTCGGACAAGCCGCCGGTGGAGATTCCCGAAAGCCTCAAGCGCTCGGTCGGCATGAAGCCGGAAGAGTAGACACGATGACGATTCGGCCCGACCTGTTCATGTGGTTTCTCACGTACGCAGGCCGGGCCGACGTCGTTGTGAACAATGACAAGGGAGAGATGAGATGAACGAAAATATAGAGTCTTGCCAGCGGGAGAAACGCACATACGACGAGGAAGGCGTGCGCGAAGCCGTACGTCTGTTCCTGAAGTCGATTGGCGAGGATCCCGAGCGCGAGGGACTGGTGGAAACGCCTGACCGTATCGCCCGCGCGTGCCGCGAGCTGTTCGCCGGTCTGCAGGCCTCGCCGGCCGATGTGCTGGAGAAGCACTTCGACGTGGATACCGACGAGCTGGTGCTGGTCAAGGACATCGAACTGTATTCGGTGTGCGAGCATCACCTGCTGCCTTTCCATGGCGTGGCCCATGTGGGCTACATTCCCGCCAAGGATGGGGTGATGGGGCTGAGCAAGCTCGCCCGACTGGTTGAGGTGTATGCTCGCCGGCCGCAGGTGCAGGAGCGTTTGACCCAGCAGATCGCCGACGCGCTGGTCGAGTATGCGGGCGCACGTGGTGTGATTGTGGTGACCGAATGCGAGCACCTGTGCATGTCGATGCGCGGCATCAAGAAGTCTTCCGCCCGCACGGTGACCTCTGCGGTGCGCGGTCTGCTACGCAACCCCGCCACCCGAGCCGAAGCCATGAGTCTGATTCTTGACAAGTGACGCAACCTAGGCTCCCCTCTCTGAGGGGAGCTGTCGCCGTAGGTGACTGAGGGGAGCGAAGGGGAAACAATGAAGGGGAGATGACCTATGACTGATTTGCAGGCGTTGCATGACGCCACGCACACCATGGTGATGGGTGTGCTCAACATCACCGAGGACTCGTTCTCGGACGGCGGCCTGTGGCTGGACCCGGCCAAGGCGGCCCAGCACGGGCGCGACATGATGGCCGCCGGCGCGGATATCATCGACATCGGCGCCGAATCCACGCGCCCCGGTGCCAAGCGCGTGTCCGAGGCCGACGAACTGGCCCGTATCACCGGTGCCGTCAAGACGTTGATTCCGGCCGGTGCCGTACTGTCCATCGACACCACGCGCGCATCCGTGGCCGCCGCCGCGCTGAGCGAGGGCGCACAGATCATCAACGATGTTTCCGGCGGCACGCTGGACGCCGAGCTGCCGCATGTGGTCGCCGACCACGACTGCCTGTACGTCGTGCAGCATTGGCGCGGCTGGCTCGTCGGCTCCAAGGGCGCGAACCCCGATCAAGACACCTCCGTATACGAGCATGGCGTATTGACCGACGTGCACGACGAACTCATGCGCCAAGTCGACGGCGTGCTGGCCGCCGGCGTAAAGCCTGAGCGCATTATCATCGATCCTGGTCTGGGCTTCTCCAAGCCCGGCATCGAGCATAACCTACCGCTGCTGACCGGGCTCGAGACCTTCCGCGCCACTGGATATCCGGTGCTGATTGGCCAGTCCCGCAAGCGCTTCATTTCGGCGATGCTTACCGGGGCAGGTACTGCCGGTGCTGATGGCCCGACCATGGCCCAGCGCGATGACGTGACCGCAGCCTTGTCCGCCCTGTCCGCCGAGCACGGCGCATGGGCCGTGCGCGTACACGATGTGGCCAAAAGCCGCGCCGCCGTCATCGCCGGCAACACCTGGCGCGAATACGCATGATTCCCCTGGCTCCCTGTTTTTGGTTGCTTCTAGGTCTTGGCTCCCCTCGGGCGAGGGGAGCTGGCGCCGAAGGCGACTGAGGGGGAGCATTTGAACAGAAAGCCTTACCAATGGACACCATCACTCTTACCGGCGTACATGCCAACGGCACCCACGGTGTGCTCGCCTTTGAACACGAACGGCCACAAACCTTCGTCGTGGACGTCACCCTGCACCTTGATCTGGCCGCCGCCGGTCAATCCGACGATCTCAACGACACCATCGATTACGGCCGTGTGGCCAAGGATATCGCGGCTGTCATCGAAGGCCCTCATGTGGACCTGATCGAGCGTCTGGCCCAACGTATCGCGGATAAGATCCTTGCCGATGCGCCGGCCGTCGCCTCCATCGACGTCACCGTGCACAAGCCTCATGCGCCCATCGTCGTGGCTTTTGCAGATGTATCGGTCTCCATCTCGCGCGTGCGTGCCACCGATAATGGACGCACTGCTGAAGAGCATGCCATCCATAACGCGGTGGTGGCCTTGGGCGGCAATGTGGGCGAGGTGGAATCCACCTTGCGAGCCGCCGTTCGGGAGATTGACGCGCTGCTCGGCACACAGGTGACCGGTATTTCGCCGCTTTACCGCACGGCCGCGTGGGGCATGGCCGACGGTACGCCGGATTTCCTGAACGCCGTGGTGGAGCTTGAAACCACAATGGGCAGCCACGAATTGCTTGCCGCGTTGCAAAACATCGAAGCGAACCATGGACGAATTCGTGAGAATCATTGGGATTCCAGGCCGTTGGACTTGGACATTATCGACTTTGATGGCATCACCAGCGCGGATCCGGATCTGGCATTGCCCCATCCGCGTGCTTGGCAGCGCGCATTTGTGCTGGCTCCCTGGGCGGCGCTGAATCCGAACGCCAAACTTGCTGGAGCCCATGAGGGGCCTGTAGCCGATTTGCTGGCCGCCGCATCGGACCGTAACGCCGTGCAGCTCGAGAGCGAAGACTGGATGCTCGGCGGGCATGCAGTCAAGCAAAAATCAGCGTCGGAGTCGGCACCCGTTTCACGCAAGGCGATTATTTCGCTGGATTCCACCTCGCAGGATGCCGAACGGCTGTTCCGCGAAACCATCGTTTCCATCGACAGTGTTCCTGGCAATCAGGTACAGGGCATCTCGCCGCTCTACCATGTCAGCCATTTCGACGGCCCGGACGCGATAAGCGCGGTCATCCAAATCGAAACCAAGTTGCCGCCCGCCGACCTGATTGCCGTATTGGGCAGCATCGAAAGCGTTCATGATCTGGCAGTCGACCTTGACCTTGTCGACATGGAAGGCGTGACTTCCGACGAGCTCAACTGCAGCATTCCTTGGCCGTCGGCCCGTAACCATGCGTCGGTATTGGCACCTTGGCTGGATATGGACCCGAATGCTTCTCTGGGCGGCGACCCGGTGGCCTTCCTTTTGGCCATGGCACCGGATGCCGGACAGGTCGGATTGCTATCGGACAACTGGATACTGTCGAACAGTTGAGCTGATGGCAGAACCAGTTACGAACGGTAGGCTAGAAACCAGACGGTGACGGACCGGTATCCGGCCTCGAACAGCCGGGCACGGCAGTGACGAAAACCAAATCAAGATGAACAGCCCAGGCGCGAGGGCCGTTCGCAAACAGCAAACAGCAACGCAACGATAAGGAGGCCGGACATGAAAACACGGCGAACAGCATGGTGGCAGTATGTGATCGGTGCCGTGCTGGGCCTGTTGGCGGGTATCGGTCTGGCCTCCTACGGCGAAAGCTCGGGACTGTCGCTGATTGGTGCGCCTTGGATTGTGACCGGATTGCTGGCCGTGCTGGGCGTTATCGTGCTGATCTTGGCCCTGCAAGTGCATAAATACGCGAATACCGACCCCAAGAAGCGTCCGCATAGCTTCATCAATCCCACTATCGCGGTGTATACGCTGGTGCTGTCTAAGGCACTGGGATTGGCGGGCGCAACGCTCGCCGGCTGGTATGGCGGTCAGATTGTGATGAGCCTGAGCCATATCGAGGCGGATTTCTATGCACACGCCGTCACCGAGTGTGCAATCGCGGCCGTGGTGTGCATCGCCGACATGATCATCGGCATTATCGGCGAATGGTTGTGCCAGTTACCGCCGAACGAAGGCCCCGAAAACCCGAAAATCAAGGAAGCCAAGCGCCGTAGCGACATAGCCCAAGCCTACAAGCGGTAGGGGTGACTATTCCTACGGCACGCGCACCATAGCTTCCTGAGCGATGGCCGCCACCAAGTCGCCATTCTGCGCATACACTTTGGCAATGCCGAGTCCGCGTCCGTGCGCGGCGATAGGCGTATCCTGCACATACAAATGCCATTCGTTGATATCGATATCCTGATACCACCACATCGAATGGTCGATGGACGCATAGGAAATGCCCGGTGTGGAAATCGACAGTCCGGCGCGGCGCAGCACCGGCTCCATCATCACCTGATCGCAGCCAAGCGCCAGCATCGCACGATGCATGACCTGCGGCACATCGACGTGGCCATCGGCCTTCATCCACACCATCTGCTTGCCGGAATCATGCTCGGCGGAATCCTTGTCCGCGCGCAGCATCACGGTCGGCGTCACGTGGCGGATATCGAACGGCGATTTCTCGGCATAGTAATTGGCGAACGGCGACTTCTCGGCGAACGGCTGCATGAGTTCTTTGGCGGAAGTCAACGTTTCGGGATCGGGCAGGTTTTCCGGCATCGGATCGGCAAATTCCACACCCTCTTGGCCGGTCTCCTGGAAAGAGGCGATGGCCGTGAGAATCGACCCCTCGGCTTGGGTGACGTTGACCCGACGAGCGGAGAACGAGCGGCCGTCGCGAAGGTTCTCGACGTCAAACAACAGGTCTTGACGAATATCGCCGGCGGCAATGAAATAGCCATGTACCGAATGCGGCAGGCGTGAAGGGCCCACTGTTTTGGACGCGGCGATCACCGACTGGGCGATGACCTGGCCACCGTAGACGCGGCCGGTGGGGAAGTACATACTCTCGCCATTGATATATGTGTGATTGCGGTAAGCGGAAGGCTCGCCCAACTTCAGCACCTTCACCAGATGGTCCAATGGAGTTACGGTGGTTGCCTGAGCCATGGCGTTCCTCGATTCTTGTTCTGCTGTGTTCAGTATTCGGTTATCGTATTCCAACCTATGGTTGGCAGTCTATCCGGTGGGGGTTAAGAGTTCCGGGAGCGAAATGTAACGAGACTGTTTGGAAGGTAAACGGTGGGTTATGCGGCGCATTGCCGCTACGTTGCTGCTGCGCTGCCGGTGTGTTGCCGTAGGCGACTGTGGGATTTTATGGGATGCGGGGCGGGCAGCCATGGGGCAATTATGGGGAAAGCCGCCCCTGAGGGACGGCTTTCGACGTATAAAGCGCGTTGTGGCACTAATGCCGGCGTATCTCAGCCGCGCACAAGCTTCTTGTGCAGGCGGTGCGGGCGGGCCGCATCCTCGCCGAGGCGTGTCACCTTGTTCTCCTGGTAGGCCTGGAAGTTGCCTTCGAACCAGTACCACTTGGCCGGGTTGTCGTCGTCGCCTTCCCACGCGAGGATATGCGTGGCGACACGGTCGAGGAACCAACGGTCGTGGGAAATCACCACAGCGCAGCCAGGGAATTCGAGCAGCGCGTTTTCGAGGGATTCCAAGGTCTCGACGTCCAGATCGTTGGTGGGCTCGTCGAGCAGCAGCAGGTTGCCGCCCTGCTTCAGGGTCAGGGCCAGGTTCAGACGGTTGCGCTCACCACCGGACAGCACACCGGTCAGCTTCTGCTGATCGGCGCCCTTGAAGCCGAAGCTGGCCACATAGGCGCGGGTCGGCACCTCCACACCGGCCACCTCGATGAAGTCGAGGCCGCCGGACACGGCTTCCCACAGGTTCTTGTTCGGGTCCAGGCCCTCACGGTTCTGGTCCACGTAGCTGATTTTGACGGTGTCGCCGATCTTCAGCTCGCCGCTGGTCAGCGGCTCCAGGCCCACGATGGTCTTGAACAGCGTGGACTTACCCACGCCGTTCGGGCCGATTACGCCGACGATGCCGTTGCGCGGCAGCGTGAAGGACAGGTCGTCGATGAGCACACGCTCGCCGAAGGCCTTGTGGATGTGGTTGGCTTCCAGCACGGTGGAACCCAGGCGCGGGCCGGCCGGAATCTGAATCTCGGAGAAGTCGAGCTTCTTGTTGTTGCGTGCCTCGTTTTCCATCTGGTCGTAACGCTCCAGACGGGCCTTGTTCTTGGCCTGACGGGCCTTGGGGGAGGAGCGCACCCAGTCGAGCTCGTTCTTCAGTCGCTTGGCGAGCTTGGCGTCCTTGGCTCCCTGGATCTCCAGACGCTTGGCCTTGGTCTCCAAGTAGGTGGAGTAGTTGCCCTTGTACGGGTACAGGTGGCCGCGGTCGACCTCGCAAATCCATTCGGCCACATTGTCCATGAAGTAACGATCGTGGGTGACGGCGATGACTGCGCCCTTGTACTGGTGCAGGAACTGTTCCAGCCACAGGATGGACTCGGCGTCCAGGTGGTTGGTGGGCTCGTCGAGCAGCAGCAGGTCCGGGGCCTCAAGCAGCAGCTTGCACAGGGCCACACGGCGGCGCTCGCCACCGGAGCACACGTTGACCGGGGTGTCCGGGTCCGGGCACTGCAGGGCGTCCATTGCCTGCTCGAGCTGGGAGTCGAGGTCCCAGCCGTCGGCGGCGTCGATCTCGGTTTGCAGCTTGCCCATCTCTTCCATCAGGGCGTCGAAGTCGGCGTCCGGATTGGCCATCTCCTCACCGATTTCATTGAATCGGGCGACCTTCTCGGCAATCGGGCCGAACGCCATCTTGATGTTCTCGCCCACGGTCTTGGTGTCGTCCAGCGGCGGCTCCTGCTGCAGGATGCCGACCGTGAAGCCCGGGGTCAGGCTGGCCTCGCCGTTGCTCACGGTCTCCAGGCCGGCCATGATCTTGAGCAGGGTGGACTTACCCATGCCGTTCGGGCCCACGACGCCGATCTTTGCGCCGGGCAGGAAGCTCAGGGTCACGTCATCGAGAATCACGCGGTCGCCGTAAGACTTGCGGGCCTTGATCATCTGAAATACGAATTCTGCCATGTTGTGCAGTTACTCCTTAAAAAGGGGTTGAAATTCCGCTGTTTCTTTAGTCTTTAGTTTGTGATGGATACGCTGTGTGCAGCGCGGAGCACGCCCCCGAATCACGGATCGCGGTGCGCCGCGTCAGGCCTGTGCCGCCCTGTCCGCATAACGATCGAATCCACGCCAAACCACCGCCCACCATGGTATCGGAAGGGCTGGAATGGCGGGCGTCGCTATGGCTTGGAGGGGTAATGGATGGGCCTGACATTGCCGTGGCGCGACGCGCCGGGCGGCGCACCGTGGTCCAGTGATGCTGTAGTATATCCTCTTGTGCTTCATTGAGGTACAGATGGCCCCGTAGCTCAGTTGGTTAGAGCGCCGCCCTGTCACGGCGGAGGTCACCGGTTCAAGTCCGGCCGGGGTCGCCACCAAGCTCCTGACAAATGTCAGGAGCTTTTTTGTTCTTTTGCCGTATTTCGTGGTGTAGGGCGAAATATGGGGTTATAGGCCAAAATGTGTGTCTGGTGTTTAGTCGTTTGATGGCCATTCGACTCTGGCATGGAAGCTGTTTCAGTCGATGCCGATGCCGTATCGCATGGAAATACCGAAGGTTTCGTGCTGGCCTTGGGGCTCTGCTCGACACGCCGATAGTCTGAATGACAACGTTTGCTATTGAATGACAACGTTAGCGTTAACAGTGCTTATAAATGGTGAAAAACGTGTGCAGGGTCACATTGGCAGAACGTGCGCGAGATATGACAAATCATGAAAAATACGCTATGGGAGGTCATGGCAACTCGTTACTATTTTCGCTGTCTCGTACGCCACACAAGCCTTCAAGGAGTAAGCCATGACCACGCTCGCCATTGATATCGGAGGAACTAAGATCGCCGCCGCCGTCTGCGATGAAAACGATAGCATCATCCAGCGCTGGCGCGTCCCCACGCCGATGGATGCCGACGCCATCAACCAGCACATCGCCGAGGTGTACCGCGAGGCTGTGGCCGCCGGACACACCGATATCGAGGCCATCGGCATCTCCGCCGCCGGCAACGTGAGCGCCGACCGCAAGACGCTCACCTTCTCCGCCAACATCCCGGCCTGGATCAACTACGACCTGTCCGAGCACGTCGGCGCGCTGATCGACCATGCCGTGCCGGTCGTTGTCGAGAACGACGCCAACTGCGCCGGCTGGGGCGAATACGTGCACGGTGCCGGCCAGGGCAGCTCCAACATGGTCGCCCTGACCGTGGGCACCGGCCTCGGCGGCGCCATCGTGATCAACGGTCAGCTGTACCGCGGCTCCTTCGGCATGGCCGCCGAACTCGGCCACCTGCCGATGGTCCCGGACGGCGACCACTGCGGCTGCGGCCTGCGCGGCTGCGCCGAGCGCTACACCTCGGGCACTTCGCTGGAGAACTTCGCCAAGTCCGCCGTGCGCCGTCGTCCGCAGGATGCCAAGCGTCTCATGGAGCTGTGTGGCGGCGACATCTCCAAGCTGGAAGGCCCGATGGTCTCCCAGGCCGCCCAGGAAGGCGACGTGCTCGGCCTGTACGCATTCGGCAAGATCGGCGAATGGCTTGGCCGCACGATGGCCGCAGTCTCCGCCGTGCTCGATCCGGACCTGTTTGTGATCGGCGGCGGTGTGGTGGCCGTCGGCGACATTCTGCTGGAGCCGGCCCGCTACAACTACCAGCGTTTCCTGGAAGGCAGCGCCTACCGCGGCCATGCCAAGATCGTCGCCGCCACCGCCGGCCAAGACGCCGGCCTCATCGGTGCCGCCAACCTGGCTCTGCGCTGACGATGCCGCTCCGGCAACGGGGCGTTAGTCTAATGGTGAGTCATGGCCGGTGCCATGGCTCACTGCCGCGCTGATAGTGCGGTCGATGAGTTTCCGCTGCCTGACCATGGAATCGAATTTCGGGTTCTCGGCGATTTCCTCATACTCGTGTTCGGTGGTCACGCCGGCGATTTCGGCGATAATCTCCTCATAGGACGTTTCGACGGTTCGATGCACGCCGGTGACGTGCCCCTGACGTATCACGACAATGCGGTCGGATACCGCGAACACATCCGGCAGATCGTGGCAGACCATCACCACGGACCGGCCTTCGGAGCGCAGTCGCTTGATATATGCGAGCACTTCCGCCGACTGCATCACCGACAGTGCGGCGGTCGGTTCGTCCAGCAGAATAAGCTGCGGGTCATTGAGCAGCGTGCGCGCTATGGCCACGGTCTGGCGCTGGCCGACGGATAAGGATGCGATAGGGGAGCCGACCCGAATCGCCGAGCTCAGGGTCTTCAGCACGGAACGGGCACGCGAGTTCATCGAATCGTCATCGCGTATGCCAATCTGATTGATCTCCTTGCCGAGGAACAGGTTCGAGGCCACGTCCAGGTTGTCGCAGAACTCCTGCCCCTGGAACACCGATGCGATGCCCATGCGGTCCGCCTCCCTGATCGAGGGAATGGTCACCTGTTCGCCGTTGAGATAAATATGGCCGAATCCCGGCTGCAGAAATCCCGCGATGACCTTGATCAGAGTGGACTTTCCTGCGCCGTTATCGCCCACGATGGCGATGACCTCCTGGCGCTGGATGGACAGATTCACCGATTTCAACGCCTCGACGAAGCCGAACTTCACACAGATGTCCTCCAGCCGCAGCAGAGGAGGTGTGCTCGAATTCCTCATGGTGTGTTCCTTCTTATCACTCTTCTCCTGGTACCGGTCACTGGCTGACGTCATTGCGAACCGAGAACTCGATGGCGCATAATGCGCCGCCTAGCGCGCAATTGTCGTCCGGGTGGGATGACACGAGTACATCGATGGGTGCCACGGCATCAGGGAACAGCATGCGCTGCAACGCTTCATTGAACGGTTGGGTGAATACGTCGCCGGTCATGGCCAGCTTGCCGCCGAGCACAATGACCTCCGGATCCACGCTGATGCACAGATCAGCCGCCACCTGACCGATACGCACGGCCGCGTCGGCGATGATGCGACGGCAACCGGGGTCGCCTTCGTTGGCAAAGGACACCAGATCATCCAGCGTCATATTGCCGTGTGTGACGCTGAGCAACTGCACCAGCCTGTTTTCCGCCACGACGGTGTCAAGGCAGCCGCGGTTGCCGCACGAACAGATGGCACCCAGCGGGTCGACCTGGATATGGCCGATTTCACCGGCCAGGCCGGTCACGCCATGCATGATTTCGCCGTTGATGACGATGCCTGCGCCAACCCCGTCGCTGGCTGAGATATATACGAAATTGCGTTTGCCTGCCGCCACGCCCATACGGGATTCGCCGTATGCCGCGAAATTCGCGTCATTATCGACGTATACGGGAACGTTGAACGCCGTGCGCAACGGGGACGTGATATCGACGCCGTCCCATCCGGGCAGAATGCCGGGAATCGCTATGGTGTGGTCGCTGGTGGCCACCGGTGCGGCCACGGCCACGCCGATGCCGACCAGCTCGCTGGCTTCGGCGTCGATGCTGCTCAGGGTCTCATTGATGAGCAGCATGGCGCGTTCCAGCGTTGTGTCCGCCTTGTGGCCCAACGGCAGGGGGAGCGTGTGCTCAGCGATGATTGACTTCGAGAAGTCAACGATAGAAAGCGTAAGATGACGTCGCGCGATCCAAAGCCCGACGCCGAGGCCCTGATGCCGTGCAAGGGTCACCAGAGTGGCTCTGCGACCGTTGCGAACGGTGTTTTTGGTCTCCAGCTGGTCTTCGTCGACAAGCTGATGGACGAGCGTGGACACGGTCGCAGTGGACAGTCCTGTCACCTCTGCCAGTTCGACCTGTGTCATGGCGCCGAACTTGTGGATGCTGGCCAGCAAGTTGGCGCGGTTTGCCTCGCGAAGCGAGGTCTGCGAACCGAAAAGCCTTGTTGCCATAAGAGTTCAGTGTAGTCGTTACCAGCATGAGGCACAGCGAGGCGCAGAGCGTGGATTTTTCGGCGTGTCGCCTTGTGATGCGCGAAAAATCGCCATTGCGTTCATTGGTTGAACATAAACGACAGGAAATTCGCTTTCTTGAGTTTGACAACTTAACTCAATACGGTATTCTATGAGATGAACCTGAGGTTATTCCCAGGTTCGGGCGACCAAGGAGGGTTCGCCATCCCCTCGAAGATGAAGGAGAACAAATGAAGTTCACTAAGAAGATCGTCGCCGTGGTGGCAGGCGTTGCCATGTGCGCGGGCCTCGCGGCCTGCGGTGGCAGCCGTAGCGGCCAGGCAACTGGCGGTGATGCCAAGATCGAAAAGGGCGCCACTATCGGCATTTCGATGCCGACCAAGTCCGAAGAGCGTTGGAACAAGGACGGCAACAACCTGAAGGCCAAGCTGGAGAAGGCCGGATACAAGGTCATCCTGTCCTTCGCCGACGATAAGCCGGCCCAGCAGAACGCTGACATCGAGAACATGGTCAACAACGACGCCAAGATCGTCGTGGTCGCTTCCAAGGACGGCACCGCAGTGGGCCCCGCCGTTGAGAAGGCCCGCGATGCAGGCGCCAAGGTCATCGCCTACGATCGACTGATCATGAACACCGACGCCGTCGACTACTACGCCACCTTCCAGCTGGAGCAGGTCGGCGTGCTCGAGGCCACGTGGCTCATTGACCAGCTCAAGCTTAAGGATGGCGCCACCGGCCCGTTCAATATCGAGCTGTTCACCGGTTCCCCGGATGACAACAACGCCAAGTACTTCTTCAAGGGCGCTTGGGATCTGCTGCAGCCGTACTTCGAGAAGGGCGTGCTCGTCTCCCCGTCCCAGCACGGTCAGGGTGGCGTGACCAAGGACTTCACCGTTGAGGATTGGCAGAAGATCTCCGTGATGAGCTGGAAGACCGAGCAGGCGCAGAAGGACATGGAATCCATCCTTGACTCCACCTACGCCCACGGCGAGAAGCTCGACGCGGTCCTCACTCCGTACGACGGCATCGCCCAGGGTGTGATCAACGCCATCGAATCCAAGCGTCCCGACATGAAGCCGGGCACCGACTCCTGGCCGTACATCACCGGTCAGGACGCCATGGAGATCGCAGTTGCCAACATCGCCAAGGATAAGCAGGGCGAGACCGTGTTCAAGGACGTGAACAAGCTGGCTGACGCCGTGTACGACATGGTCGTCGAGATCGCCGAGGGCAAGGAAGTCTCCGGCCTGAACGGCAAGTTCAACAACAACAACATCGACGTCCCGTCCAAGCTGCTTGACCCCCAGAACATCACCAAGGACAACCTCCAGGATCTGGTCACGGCCAACTACATCACCCAGGATCGCTTCGACGAGCTGACTAAGTAGTCCTCATCAGGCAATCCGTAAACAAACACAATGACATGCGGCGCATAGCCGATATGCGCCGCATGTCCATGAACACAGAACTGTGACGAGGAGTGGTGACATGTCATCAAATGACACCATCTTGACGATGGAAAACATCACGAAGACGTTCGGTCCGGTCAAAGCCCTCACCGATGTGAATCTTTCCGTCGATCGCGGCGAGATCCACGCCATCTGCGGCGAGAACGGTGCAGGTAAATCGACCCTGATGAACGTGCTTTCGGGTGTGTACCCATACGGTAGCTATTCCGGCAAAATCACCTTTGATGGCAAGGAATGCAAATACCATACTATTAATGATTCCGAGGCCGACGGCATCGTAATCATTCATCAGGAACTGGCGTTGAGCCCGTTCCTGTCCATTGCGGAGAACATCTTCATCGGCAACGAGCAGGCCAAGGGTGGCGTAATCGACTGGGACAAGACCCGTGCCGAGGCGAAGAAGCTGCTCGATCGTGTGGGACTTCCCGAAGACCCGGATACCAAGGTTATGGACATCGGCGTCGGCAAGCAGCAGCTCGTCGAAATCGCCAAGGCATTGTCCAAGGACGTGAAGCTGCTCATCCTCGATGAGCCGACCGCTGCACTGAACGATGAGGATTCCGCCCACCTGCTTGACCTGGTTCGTCAGCTACGTGACGAGCAGGGCGTGACCAGCATCATCATCACTCATAAACTCAACGAGGTCGCCGCCATCGCCGACAATGTCACCATCATTCGAGACGGTTCGACCGTCGGTGTGATGTACGTGACGCCGGAGACGCCGCTCGACCAGGAAGAACTCATCCGCAAGATGGTGGGTCGTCCGCTGCACAACCTGTACCCGAACCACCCCTCCAATACCCCGGGCGAGGAATACCTGCGTGTCGAGGATTGGACCGTGCATCATCCGCTCGACGCGGAGCGCGTGATCGTAGACCATGCGAACATCAACGTGCATGCCGGCGAGATCGTCGGTCTGGCGGGTCTGATGGGTGCGGGTCGTACCGAGATGGCCATGTCCATCTTCGGCCACTCTTACGGTTCCAACATCTCCGGCAAGGTGTTCGTCAAGGGCAAGGAAGTCAAGATGCCCAACGTGCAGTCCGCGATTGACGCAGGTCTCGCCTACGCCACCGAGGATCGTAAGGGCAACGGTCTGAACCTGCTGCAGAACATCCGAGAGAACGCGTCCCTGGCCTCCCTGACCAAGATCAGCAAGGGCGGGGTTGTGGACGACAACCTTGAGCGCAAGGAAGTCGAACAGTACCGCAAGGACTTCAACATCAAGTGCCATGACATCGATGTGAATGTCTCCACCCTCTCCGGTGGTAACCAGCAGAAAGTGCTGCTCGCCAAGTGGGTTATCTCGCAGCCGGACATCCTCATCCTCGATGAGCCGACCCGAGGCATCGACGTCGGCGCCAAGTATGAGATCTACGAAATCATCGATAAGCTTGCCGATGCAGGCAAGGCCGTCATCGTGATTTCCTCCGAGCTGCCCGAGCTCATCGGTATCTGTGACCGCATTTACACGGTGTCCTACGGTGTCGTCACCGACAATGTTGAGAAGAATGGATTTACCCAGGAATACCTGATGAAGGGTATGACCAAGGAAAGGGAGGTGGCAGCCTGATGAGCGCCGCAACTGCAACACCTGCAAAGAAAGAAGAAAAGACCGGCCTGCTGGCCACGGTTGCCAACAATGCCCGTCAATACGGTATTGTCGGCGCACTGCTGGTCATCGTCGTGGCCTTCGAGGTCCTGACCGGAGGCGTGCTGCTGAAGCCGAACTCCTTCGTGTCCCTGATTCAGCAGAACGCTTACGTGATCATCCTGGCCATTGGTATGGTGATGGTCATCATCGCCACCCACATCGACCTTTCGGTTGGTTCCTTGGTAGCCTTCATCGGTGGTGTGTGTGCACTGCTGATGGAACGCGCCGGAGTCAACTGGATGCTCGCCATCGTCATCGCTCTGGTCGTCGGCCTGATCGTCGGCGTCTGGCAGGGCTTCTGGGTCGCCGTCATCGGCATCCCGGGCTTCATTACCACTCTGGCCGGCATGTTGATCTTCCGTGGTCTCGCCACCGTGATCGTCGGCGAATCCGTGCCGATTACCTCCCTCGAATTCCGTGGCATTGCCCGTAACTACCTGCCCAACATCCTTGGCTGGTGGGGTCCGTTCGATGGTCTGACCATTGTACTCGGCATCCTGTGCATCGTCGGCTTTGCCTGGAGCCAGCTGCGCAAGCGCGCCCGTGTGGCCAAGGTCGGCCTGGTGCCCGAGCCGATGAGCCTGACCGTCCTCAAAATTGTGCTTGCCGCGGTCGTCATCGCCTTCGTCACCTACCTGCTGGCTTCCTCCGGTAACGCTGATCAGGGTGGTACCCCGATCATGCTGGTGATCGTCGGTGTGCTGGTCTTCATCTACAACTTCATCCTGACCAAGACCGTGTTCGGTCGCCACGTGTACGCCGTTGGTGGCAACCGCAAGGCCGCCATCCTCTCCGGTATCAACACCCGCCGCGTGGACTTCCTGCTGTTCGTCCACATGGGCTTCCTGTCCGCAGTGGCCGCTGTCTGCATGCTCTCCCGTCTGGCTTCCGCAACTGCTCAGGCCGGTATGGAGTTCGAGATGGACGCCATCGCCGCCTGCTTCATCGGTGGCACGGCCGTTACCGGTGGTATTGGTACCATCCCGGGCGCTGTGATCGGTGCATTCGTGATGGGTGTTATCAACCAGGGTCTGTCGATCATGGGTGTTGACACCGCCGTGGTGAAGACCATCAAGGGCCTCGTGCTCCTGCTGGCCGTCGCCGTGGACATCATGTCCAAGCGCAAGAAGAGCTGACCTTCCCCTTTCTCCTCCTCGATGTGGGATTCGTGCCGGTGCCGCTGGTGCGGATCCCACACTGTTATCTGCCGTCATTCTTGTAATCAAAGGACTTTTTCCGCCATGAAACTCACCGCGCGCTCCACCTCCCGTATGTATGCATTGACCTGCTTGGCCTGCGTTATCTGGCTCTGGCAGTCACTGGTCGAGGCCAATAACGATGGCTCGCTGTTCAATTGGGCCACTATTGTCTTCTCGCTGTGCTTGCTAGTGGTCATCGGATGGAGTGGTTGGAATGCCGTCGCCGGGTGGAACGCCAAGGAGACTGAGGCCGCCACGGCAGGTGCCAAGGATGATGAGGGCAGCACTGATCGGTAGCGTATATACGGCTGTTGTTGCCGGGGACATATAGGTCCCGGCAAATCTGCAGCGATATGCGCATTGCAAGCCAGGGATTCCCTGGCTTTTTTATGTCGAAACGGAACTCGACACGGGCGCGCAGGCCGTTGGGTTTGTCTAGAGCCTGCATATAGTTACTTATGGTAATGACTATTGGTAACTAATTGGAGGTTGGGCCAGCGATGTGCGATTCCCGAACCGATACCAAGACCGGCTTGCTTCCGGTGAATGAGGTGCGGAGCCTCCTGGATGTCTGCTGGAAGGCCAAGACCATCACCGAACTGATGCCGGCATTGCCGAAAGGTATGAAACCGCGCTATGTCCACGTGATCGACGCCGTCTGGCATATCAACGAACCGAATGGGCAAGATACCGGCACCGCGCGCGTGGGCGACGTCAGCGCATTCCTCGGCGTCACTACGCCGAGCATCACCAAGCTCGTCGGCGAAATGGCCGACCTCGGACTCGTCGTCAAACACGCCGATGCCGCCGATCGGCGTGCGGTGACGCTCACGCTCACCGAACGCGGCTTGGATATCCGCCGTATCTATGTGGAGGAATATCACGCGCATTTGAGCCAACTGCTGGGCGGATTGACCTCGGACCAGTGCGAAACCACGGTACGCACCTTGACCGAGGCTCTGCGACTCATGCAGGAAGACTTCCAACGTCGTAGTCAGAATATCTGAATGAATGGAGGAGAGAACAAGATCGTGACTCATTCCGCAACACAGCTGCCTAACGGCGGCAAGCAACCGGTCTCCAACAAACTCGTCATCGCGGTCGTCTCGCTCGCGATCCTGACCTTCCTCGGCATCCTATCGGAAACGTCACTGAACATCGCCTACTCCACGCCGATGGAGGAGTTCTCCATCGGCGCCTCGGTGGTGCAGTGGCTTGTCACCGGTTATCTGCTCTTGCTGTCGGTGTCGATTCCGAGCTCGCCGTTCATGGTGCGCAAATTCGCCACCAAAACACTGTTCATCATGGCCATCGTGATTTTCACCGCCGGCACACTGCTGGGCGCGCTCGCGGTCAACTTCCCGATGCTGCTCGCCGCCCGACTGGTCATGTCGCTCGGCACCGGCATCTCCTTGTCGCTCATCACCAGCATCATTCTGGAAAAGCGCCGCTTGAACAGCGCGGCTCGATGCTCGGCATCGTCAGTCTGGTCACCTGCGCTGCACCGGCCATCGGCCCGGTATTCGGCGGCGTGCTGAAGAGCCACTTCCCGCCCAAGTTCATCATCATCGGCTTCGCGGGCACCGTAATCATGGACGCGGTGTTCGTGACGCTGTCCGGCAATGTGTGGGTGGTGGCCATCGCCGCGAACGATGGGGCAGACGCCGCCGGTTCGTATATGATCGCCTTCCCACGCAGCATGATGGTGTTCGCCGGCATGGCCGTGCTCGGCGTGATCCTCGCCTCGCTCATGTTCCGATTCTCCACTCGCCGCCCGCCGGAAATGAGGGAAGTCAAATAGTATGCCCGCAGCGGATTGGTTGGCTTTATGATGGAACAGATATGCCATCACAGGAGAAGCAGGAGAACTATCATGCTTGAACCACCGGTCACTCCGATCCGCAAGGCCAACGACGGCCTCGAACTGCCAGCCACCGGATTCGGCACCTACAAGGTCAACGGCCTGGCCGGCGTGGACGCCATCAAGTCCGCCATTCATCAGGGCTACCGACTCATCGATTCCGCCTTCAACTATGAGAATGAAGGCGTGGTGGGCCGCGCTATCCGCGAATCCGGTGTGCCGCGCGAAGACATCATCGTCACGTCCAAGCTGCCCGGCCGCCACCACGCCCATGACGAGGCGCTGCTCACCATTGAGGAGAGCGTGTGCCGTATGGGCCTCGACTACATCGATCTCTATCTGATCCACTGGCCGAACCCGAGCCAAGGCCAGTTCGTTGAGGCATGGGAGGCGCTGGTCGAAGCCCGTGAACGTGGGCTGGTCAAGCATATCGGCGTCAGCAACTTCTTGCCCGGCCATATTGATCTGCTCATTCGCGATACGGGCGTGACCCCGGCCGTCAACCAAGTTGAGCTGCACCCGTACTTCCAGCAGCGCGAACAGCTGGCCTACGACAACGCGCACGGCATCATCACCGAGGCATGGAGCCCGCTGGGCCGCGCCAACCAGATGCTGCGCGACCCGGACCTGAAGCGTATCGCCGCCAAGCACGGTATTTCCGTGGTCCAGGCCATTTTGCGCTGGCACCTCCAGTACGGCGACGTGGCCATCCCGAAGTCCTTGAACCCGGAGCGCCAGCGTCAGAACCTCGACCTGACCGCTTTTGAACTCGATGATCAGGACATGGCCGATATCGCCGCAATGGACAACCCCGAAGGTCACACCTTCGGCCAGAACCCCCATTGGCACGAAGAAGCGTGATTCCAGCATGCAACGTCCTATTATGACTTCGCGGTCGTTTTTGCGCACGCCGTCCGAAGCGGCCGGGCCCGGCGACGAGCAGGTGATCGAAGACCTCGTAGACACGCTGGAGGCCAACCGTTCACGGTGCGTGGGCATGGCCGCCAACATGATTGGCGTAGGCAAACGCATCATCGTCTTTGTGGATGAAGACCTTGGCGGGCGCATAACGGTGATGCTCAACCCCGTGATTACCGCTTCGGACGGTGCCTTCGATACCCAGGAAGGATGCCTGTCCCTGACCGGCGAACGCCGCACGCTGCGTTATCGACGTATTGAGGTCAACTACGAGAACCGTCGGTTCCGCGCCCGCCACGCCACCTTCGCCGGTTGGACTGCGCAGATTATCCAGCATGAAGTCGATCACTGCAACGGCATCATTATCTGATTCATATTGGTGCTCATTGCAGCCCAACTCCCGAGGCTGGTCATCGCGATTACGATGCGATTACATCGCAACCGCTATGACCAGCCTTTTTGTGCACTGGTGGGGTGGGTGTTCTCATCGGTGTTGGGGTGCCATGCGCTGGCAGGTTGGCTTCGCTGAGGGGTGTGGGTGGTGTCATGTCGCCAGCGGTTGGCTGGTTGGCTTCGCTGGAGGTTCTCTCAGCGTCGGTGATGTGCCAAAGAGTGGCGGGCTGGCTTCGCTAAGGAGCGCTACCGTCGGTGGAGAACCAGTGCGTGACCTGCTGCCGACGCTAAGCGTTCATTAAGCGTCGTTAGCGGCCAAAACTTGGACGTGTAACGATGCTGGGCGGTTTTAGCGTCGTTGCTGTGCCAAGTTGTGGTCCTCTGCCGACGCTGCCAGTGCAGTAGCGTCGGCGTTGGGACAGGTGTTGGGCCTTTGCCGACTCTATAAGCGGGGGGAAATCATTCGCTGGTGCCTAAGTGGGTCTATTGCCATGCTGAATACATCTGCTGAGTGTAGCTATGCGTTCGAAGGCGATTTCGGGACCTTTCTCAGTAGCAAATATGCCTAATGCGCGGAGTTATACACTTCACCGTGCACTTATACACGCCAAACGAAGCAGAAATCGACTGCTGACAGTGGACGACACGCCAGAGACGATGTGGATAACCCAGGGACGGTGGATAACAGCTGCGCGATCAGTGGATAACCTGCAAGAAAGTGCGGTTATCCACCGACGGTAGCCACTGTTATGCACATTCCATACCCCTTGGAATCATTGGGTTTTCCACTTATCCACCATCTCGCCATGTGGGCTTGCGAGCCACCGCACGAACGTCATACAGTGTGCCTCACGGCGGGCAACGTAGCCCGCCGTCCACATCACATGAAGGGGAAACACCATGAGCACCGCAATCACTACTACTGCCGAAAATGCCGGTTTGCCAGCAATGCTGGACACCAAAGACGTAGCCGAGATGTTCAAACGCTGCAATCTCGCCGTCTATGCCGAAGCGAGACGCATATATTATCGCGAAGTGAATCTGAACCCATGCAAAAAGTATCCGAAGCAGGTGCTGCAAAGGATCGAATGGTGGTTCTGGGATTGGTTTGCCTATGACTGCGCCGTCAGCGGTATTGGACTGACCGGCAATGAATCCGAAGATTTACGTATCGAATTGCAGTACGGTCCGGGCGCAGGTATCTCGCCATTCCTAGCCTTGGCCGAATTCATGTATGACAAGGACGAACGTATCGGCACACGCGAGATACGTGATTTTCGCGAACTTGATGACACCAATTTCGCTTCGATGTTCTGGATTCGCGATGCCAGCGCGGTCAAAGGTCGTCTGACAGTTGAGGACATCATTCATGGTGGTGTCTACGAGGTGGCGGACGTACATGCCGCCTCGCAATACGATGGTGCGCACGGCGGCATGATCGTCATTCGCATCGCACATGTGAGAGGCGTGTGGCGATCCTGTTCCATCCCGATCTATGAGGCACGAAGGCCTGATGACCCGCAAATCGGTGATTCGCTGGCCCGTTCATTCCGGGAAACCGGATATAAACCGGACTTTGCCGGTCTGGTGCGGTTTTTCTACGGGAGGGCCAAAGACACCGGTCTCGACTGGGAAGATGTGGAAGCCGCGCGCCAAGCCGGTACTTTGGACGCGCTGATCAAGAAGGCCAGCAATCGGTGAAGGATTCGCCTAACGCTGCTGTCCAAGTCGGCGGCCGCGATCACGAATGAAGAGTGACGCAACCAAACAGACCGCGCACACAATGGCGACCGTGCGGAACGAAGCCCGCACGCCAATGGCCGATGCCGCCGCTTCCGGCACTCCGGTGCGCATGGCCGCCGCGGTGTGCGTGTTCATGATGGTGACCAGCAGCACAGCCGCAGACGTCATGATCGCGAAGCCCAGTAAGGCGAGCGGCCGGCCGCCGATACGGTCATACATCTTGCCTGCCACCGGGTTCAGGATGCCCATGGCGATGCCGCTCGGCATCATCACCAGACCGGACACCAGTGCATTAACGCCAAGATCATTCTGCAAATATGCCCATCGCGTACAGGAACAGCTGGCGGGTGGTGAAGGTCTCGATGAGGAACGCGGTGATCGGGATCATGATGCCGTTGGTAAGCATGAATCCGGTGGTCAGCCATTGCACGGTGCTGCTGGGCACGTCGAACTCGTGCATCAACGTGGGCAGGGCGGAGATCATCAGCGTTTGGTTGAGGATGGCCACAAACGAGCCGATCATCAGGGTGATGGCCATGGCGGTGGTGTTGGCGGGGGTGGTGCTGTTGGAGTTGGCGGGGTGGTGGAGCCGGCCTCAGCGGTGGCCGGCGAGGAATTGCGTGACGCCAATTATCAAGTCTCGTTTCCTTGGCTGAGTTGTCTTTCTTGGCTTGCCCATACTATCTGTGCCTTGACTGCATTCGAAAACCATTGCAATGACTAGCAACACGCTGAGACGCGGCGTATTAATTCAATCATTTGACAAACTTAGTTCGTTCGTTTTATTATTAGTCCTGCAATCCGTAATATCGCCTACTGCAAAGGAGCGCCCAAATGGGTCTGTGGGATGTTGACAAGATCGAGTACGTCGGCCGCGCCAAAGGACCGAAGGAAGACTTCGCCTTCCATTACTACGATGCCGACAAGGTCGTTGCCGGCAAGAAGATGAAGGATTGGCTGCGCTTCGGCGTTGCTTGGTGGCACACCTTCAACCAGGAACTGGTTGATCCGTTCGGCACCGGCACCGCGCACCGCCCGTACTACAAGTACACCGATCCGATGGACCAGGCTCTGGCCAAGGTCGACTACGCCTTCGAGCTGTTCCAGAAGCTGGGCGTCGAGTACTTCTGCTTCCACGATCGTGACATCGCCCCCGAAGGCGACACCCTGCGCGAGACCAACGCCAACCTCGACAAGGTCGTTGACAAGATCGACGAGAATATGAAGTCCACCGGTGTCAAGCTGCTGTGGAACACCTCCTCCCTGTTCACCAACCCGCGCTTCGTGTCCGGCGCCGCCACTTCTCCGTTCGCCGACATCTACGCCTACGCCGGTGGCCAGCTCAAGAAGAGCTTGGAGATCGGCAAGCGCCTGGGCGCCGAGAACTACGTGTTCTGGGGTGGCCGCGAAGGCTACGAGAACCTGTGGAACACCGAGATGAAGCGCGAGACCGACCACATCGCCAAGTTCTTCCACATGTGCGCAGATTACGCCAAGGAAATCGGCTTTGAGGCCCAGTTCCTGATCGAGCCGAAGCCGAAGGAGCCGACGCTGCACCAGTACGACTTCGATGCCGCCACCGCCATCGAGTTCCTGCGCAACCACGACCTGACCGACGTCTTCAAGCTGAACTTGGAAGGCAACCACGCCAACCTGGCCGGCCACACCTACCAGCACGAGATCCGCGTGGCCCGCGAGTCCGGCTTCCTCGGTTCCCTCGACGCCAACCAGGGCGACAAGCTCATCGGCTGGGATATGGATGAGTTCCCGACCGATCTGTACGAGACCGTCGCCGTCATGTGGGAAGTCCTGCAGGCCGGCTCCATCGGACCTCACGGTGGTCTGAACTTCGACGCCAAGCCGCGCCGTACCTCCTTCTACGAGGAGGACCTGTTCCGCTCCCACATCGCCGGCATGGATGCCTACGCCGCCGGCCTGCTGGTTGCCGACAAGATGAACCAGGACGGCTTCATCCAGAATCTTCAGGCCGAGCGCTACAGCTCCTACGACTCCGGCATCGGCAAGGACATCGACGAGGGCAACGTCACCTTGGCCGACCTCGAAGCCTACAGCCTCGACAAGCCGCAGTCCGAGCTCATCGCCGCCACCAAGTCCGATCACCTCGAGTCCGTCAAGGCCACCATCAACAACTACATCATTGATGCCCTGGCTGAGGTCGAGTGACCATCGGTCTGACCGATTGAATTCGCTCCATCGGGCGTGTACACATCAATTATGATGCCAGTGCGCCCGATGGGCTGATTCGATAGTTTCGCCATGTGCGGTGTTGTGTTATGCCCGCATGGCACCTTTCCATTCCTTCTTTCTTTCTCCTTTCTCTCCTTCCGCTGAAAACGGGACTGTCTCTCGAAGTGTGTAACTGGCCTTAACTGGCCGGTCGTGTGGCCGGTCGGAAAGGCTGGTGGACGATGTCTGCTGGGACAAGGGGAAACATGACACCGACGAAGAAGCCGGACGCGGAAAAACGCAACGCCGAGCGGGAGGCGGCGCTCACATTCGTGCGCATGGCCAAGGAAAAAGGACTGGACCTGACAGGGCCCGACGGACTGCTCAAACAGTTCACCAAAAGCGTGCTGGAGACGGCCCTGGACGAGGAGATGACCGAGCACCTGGGCCGCGCCAAGCACAAGAAATCCAAGGACGGCAGGGCCGCGAACACGCGCAACGGCACCACCGCCAAGACCGTGGTCACCGATTCGGTAGGTCCGGTCGGGATCGAGGTGCCGCGAGACCGCGATGGCTCGTTCGAGCCGGTCGTCGTCAGGAAACGGCAGCGGCGGCTGCCCGGGGTGGACGAGGTGGTGCTGTCCCTGTATGCCAGGGGCCTGACCACCGGCGAGATCAGCGCCCACTTCCAGGAGATCTACGGGGCGGACGTGTCCAGGGAGACCGTCAGTCGCATCACCGAGCGGGTCATGGCCGAGAAGGACGAATGGTGCTCGCGTCCCCTGGATCGTGTGTACGCGGCCGTGTTCATCGACGCGACCGTCGTCAAGGTGCGCGACGGGCAGGTCGCCAACCGCGCGTTCTACGTGGCCGTTGGCGTGGATCTGGAGGGCGGCCGCGACGTGCTGGGCATCTGGGCGTCGCCCGCCGCGGAGGGCGCACGCTATTGGCTGTCGGTGCTCACCGAGCTGAAGAACCGGGGCGTGGACGATGTGTTCTTCCTGATCTGCGACGGGCTCAAAGGCCTGCCCGACGCGGTGGGCGCGGTATGGCCTCTGGCCATCGTGCAGACCTGCGTGGTGCATCTGCTGCGCAACACGTTCCGCTACGCGTCGAAGAAGGACTGGGACGCCATCAAACGCGATGTCAAACCCATCTACACCGCGGCGGCGGCCCGCGACGCGATGCTGGACAAGTGGGAGGCGAGATATCCCGCGATCCGCAGGCTGTGGATGGACGCGTGGGAACGGTTCATACCGTTCCTGGACTATGACGTGGAGATCCGGCGCGTGATCTGCACGACCAACGCCATCGAATCGCTCAACGCGAGATTCAAGCGCTCCATCCGCGCCCGCGGCCACTTCCCCGACGAGCAGGCCGCGCTCAAGTGCATGTACCTGACCGTCCGCTCGCTGGACCCCACCGGCAAGGGACGGATACGATGGAGCGCGCGCTGGAAGCCCGCGCTCAACGCCTTTGCCATCACCTTCGCCGACCGCTGGCCAAGCGAGGGAACACAACAATGAAAACGCCAGTTACACACTTAACGAGACAGGCCCGGCATGAGTTCGAGATGGACGCCATCGCGGCCTGCTTCATCGGCGGCACGGCCGTCACCGGCGGCATCGGCACCATCCCCGGCGCCATGGTCGGCGCCCTGATCATGGGCGTGCTCAACCAGGGCCTGTCCATCATGGGCGTGGACGCCGCCTGGGTCAAGACCATCAAGGGCCTCGTCGTCATCGCCGCCGTCGCCTACGACCTGCTCTCCAAGAAAAAGAAAGGCTGAGCTAAACCTGGCCTCCGGGCCCGCCCGGTGGCCACGGGGATGGACCTGAGTTCCATTCCTCCTCCGAAAGGGACGCTGTTGCACGCAGCGTCCCTTTTCCGTTTGTCGCGATGGATGGATCCCGGTGTACGTTCTTCGCGAAATCAGCCCTGACTTGGGGTGTATTTCGACAATATGATTCGGCGATGTGCCTCAGCGGATATGTGCGGCCAATGAAAAAGCGGGATACCGATGTCGATATCCCGCTTTCAGCGAATAGGTAAGGCCAGAGCTTACTTCTTCCTGGCTTTCTTGACGCGCTTGGGGGTGGGAGCCATTTTCTTGGGTTCGAAGAACGGCCACTTGTGCAAAGCCCAGGCGTGCAGTGCGGGGATCTTGGCAACGGCGAAGCCGATGACCAGACCGATTACCATGGCCCAGGTCTCCAGATCATGGCCTGCGACCAGCAAGCCGATGAACACTATGGCAACGATGAAGCTCACCATCTGCGAGGCCTTTGACTGCTTGGCGGTCACCAAGTCGGCCTTCATGGGAACAAGCCCCAGAAACAGGCCGCAAGGTGTGCAGATGACGGCCAATATCGCGCTGAGGGTTATTGACAATGTGGTTGCATCCATGATGTTCCTTTAGTGCTGTGGGTTGTGGTTTTCTTTGGCGTCTGCGGTGTCGGTGTCTGCGGTGTCGGCAACGTCGTCGTGTTCGTTTTCTTCGGCTTGTTCGGCTTCGGCCTCGGCGTCCGTGCTGTCGGTTTCGTCGTCATCAGCCGCGTCATCCTTGCCGGGCTGGCGCCACCACAGGATTAGCGCGTTGGCCGCGCAGTAGATGGCCGCGATGCCAATGCATACCAGAAAAATGATGTTCGAAGTGCTGATGATCGTGCCGTCGTTCATCGACTCTTTGACAGACTGCCATATCCACATCACGCAGGCGACGGCGGTCAGGGCGTACAGCATCATACGGGAGCGGTCGTTCATAGGATCATCTCCAGACTTGTTCAAACGACTTGATTATAGCCGTATTTGTGGATTGCGTGGGAAACGAAAAATGCCGCCATGTGTGCTTCAGCGAGGAGCGCGGTATAACAGCGGCTCTTCGCGATGCTCGCCATGGCGGCATTCATCAGGAATCGTTATTCAGTTGTTATCTCATGGATTTGCTGGCAGCGTATCAGCCGCGGGCCTTGGCGTACGCCTCGTACACGGCTTCGGTGGGCTCGCCGGTCTCCACGCCCTCGATGGTGAGCTGCCAGGTCGGCGGTTCGGCCTCGCCGGACAGCACCCAGGCGGCCTGACGGGCGGCGCCGATGGCCACGTATTCGTCGGTGGCCGGACGGGTCACGTCCATGCCGAGGATTGAGGGGGCCAGCGTGCGGATGGCCACGGACTTCGCGCCGCCACCAATGAGCAGGATGCGGTTGATCTCGGCGCCCAGCGAGCGAATCAGCTCGAGGCAGTCGCGCTGGGAACACAGCAGGCCTTCGACGAACGCACGGGCCAGATTCTCCTTGGTGGTGTTGTGTAGGGTCAGGCCAGTCAGCGAGGCGGTGGCGTCCGGACGGTTCGGCGTACGCTCGCCGTCGAAGTACGGCACCAAGGTGATGCCGCCGGCACCCGGCTCGGCCTTGAACGCCAGTTCGGCCAGTTCGTCGTAGTCCACGCCTAGGGCGGCGCGACCGGCGTCCAGAATGCGCGAACCGTTGATTGTGCAGGCGAGCGGCAGATAGTGGCCGGTGCAGTCGGCAAAGCCGGAAATGGCGCCGGTCAGGTCGTACACCGGGTTTTCAGCGATGGCCGCGGCCACGCCGGAAGTGCCGAGCGATACGGACACATCGCCCACGGCCATGCCGAGGCCCAGCGAGGCCATGGCATTGTCTCCGCCGCCGGGGCCGATGATGCAGCCGCCTTCAACGTCCTTGCCGGCAATGGCGGGGTCGGCCTTGACGGCGGCTGCCTCACGCGGGCCCAGCACGGTGGGCAGCACAATGGCGTCGGCGTGGGCCTTGGCGGCTTCCTCGCCCTCGGCAGGGGCCAGCACCATGGCGATGAGATCGCGGCGGTACTCGTCATGCGCGGCATCGTAGTAAATGGTGCCGGAAGCGTCGGAACGGTCGGTGAACAGGGCTTCGAGATGAGCGTCCTCGCCCTCGGCCACCGGGCCATAGCCGGCGATACGCCAGCTCAGCCAATCGTGCGGCAGACAGACGGCGGCAATCTTCTTGGCGTTCTCAGGCTCGTTCTCGGCCACCCACGCCACCTTGGTCAGCGTGTAGGAGGCGACGGGGGAGGATCCGACGGCCTTGACCCAGCGTTGCTTGCCGCGGGCGGTCACGTCGTCCGGTTCGTCGCCCTCGGCCGGAGCTGCACCGAGCTTGTCGATCAAGGCGGCGGCCTGCGGGGCGGAACTGGTGTCATTCCAGAGCATCGCATCGCGAATCACGTTGCCCTGCTTGTCGAGAATGACCATGCCATGCTGCTGGCCGCCAACCGCGAGGGCCGCGACATCGTCAAGCCCGCCGGCCTGCTCGGCGGCCTTGGTGAAGGCCTCCCACCAGAATTCCGGGTTGACCGAGGTGCCATCCGGGTGCTTGGCCTGCCCGAACCGAACCTGTTCGCCGGTGGCGGCGTCCGTGATGCGGACCTTCGTTGATTGGGTTGACGTATCTACGCCGGCAACCAGTACTCTCGTCATGCATTCCTCCTCGATGAGGGTCGCGCTCAAAAGTTTCGGCGCGCCATAGCCAATAAGTTAGACGATTAAACTATACTGTATCTCAACGTTCGATTGCAAACGGAAACACGCGAAGGTGCGGTCCGATTCAATCGTTTGACGCACAATATCATGGTGTGATAGACGGATGTGAGCGCCTGTGCGGCGCTCGAGACTAGGGGTGCGAGGAGGTAGGGGCCAATGGCAAATCTACGCAGGATCAATCAGGAGGATCTGCGCAACCATAACCTGTCGGTGACGCTCGACACCTTATTGCGTGCGCAGAAACCGATGAGTCGTGCCGATCTGGCCAAGGAGACGGGCCTGACCAAGGCCACGCTCTCGCTGTTGGCCTCGATGCTCATTGAAAGCGGCGTGGTGCAGGAAGGCGAGCCGGTCGTTTCCACCACATATGGGCGGCCCAGCACGCCGCTGGAGATTCGCGGCGGATCCATCGCCGGCATCGGCCTGCAGATCAACACCGATGGTTACGGTTGCCTGGCACTCGATCTGAACGGCGACACTCTCGGCCGGGAGTGGGTGAGTGAGGATATGACCGGCACTGACCCGTACGAGATCTTCGCCAAGCTCGATGCGATGACTTTCCCGTTGGAAAGCCGGCTCAAACGACGCGGCTGCAAGGTGGTGGGAGCCGGGTTTGCGCTGCCGGGCATCGTCACCGACGACATGTGGCTGTTGGTGGCCCGCAATCTGGGTTGGGAAAACGTCAACCTCACCCGGTTCAACGTGGTGCGCCGGCTGGATGTGGTGGCCGGCAATGAGGCGAAGATGGCCGCCATCGCTCAGATTCCGGGGTATGCCACCGAACGTGCGCCCTTCCTGAATGTGGTGGACCGCACGGACTCCTTTATTTACCTGTCTACCGATATCGGCATCGGCGGCGCGGTGGTGCGCGACGGCGAAGTGGTGATGGGCTCGCACGGATTCGCCGGCGAGATCGGCCATCTGTCCGTGGCGATGGATGGGCCGTTGTGCAGCTGCGGGCGTCACGGGTGTCTTGAGGCGTTTGCGGGCCGTCGCGCTTTGGTCGAGGCTGCCGGCATTGCCGAGGATGGGGATGCCACCAGCAGCGAGGCCATCGATATGTTCCTCCAGCGTTGGCGAGCCGGGGATTCGGATGTGGCCAAAGTGGTCGATCAGGCCGCCGATGCGCTGGTTTCCGCCATCGCTTCCGCCGTGAATCTGGTGGATGTCGATACGGTGCTGTTGGGCGGACTGTGGACGCACTTCGGCGACGAGCTGGCCACCGTGCTTGAAGGCCGGCTGCGTTCGGAAATTCTGGGATACCCGAATGTGAAGATTCGCGTGTTTGTGCCGCCGGTGGCGCTGCATCCCTCGCTATATGGCGCGGCCGAAATGGGCTTGCGACGGTTCATCGAGAACCCGTTGGGGTACATGGGGGAGAAGTAGCGCCGGGAGATGCTGCTTGTTGCTGGCGGGTGCATGGTATGGGTGCATGGCGCGCGTGCCGGCATTAGCGGGCTCGTGCTACACTTTGGCAAGTTGGCTGTTTTACGCAGCGAACGTGGGGCCGTAGCTCAGTCGGTTAGAGCATGCGACTCATAATCGCCCGGTCCAGGGTTCAAGCCCCTGCGGCCCCACTCTTTTGCGTCGTCTCCTGCGGCGGCGCAGCGCGTCTTCACGTCCAGATAGGCGTGTACAATCCCTTAGGTTCCGGTTCACGTCTTGCCATAGGGGCATGACGACCCGGGTCCCCCGAATCCATAGGAGACGTAAAATGCAGCAGGGTATCCATCCTGATTATCACCCCGTTGAGGTGACGTGCTCGTGCGGCAACACCTTCGTGACCCGCACCGCTGGCAAGGAAGATCACATGTTCGTTGACGTGTGCTCTCAGTGCCACCCGTTCTACACCGGCAAGCAGAAGATTCTTGACACCGGTGGCCGCGTTGCTCGCTTCGAGAAGCGCTACGGCAAGAAGAGCAAGTAGCATACTTCACGCCAGTCCGATTCGATTTGGCATGCTCCGGCATACCCGATCGAGGACTGGCGTTTTTTGTATTCTTTGACAAGTTTTGTTGCAGCATTGACCTGCGCAATCGAATAATCGAACAGAACAGCACCATACAGAAGAAAGTGTGTTATGGCAGACGAACAGTTCCCGGCGGCGGCAACCGCGCTTGAGGAGTACCAGTCCATCGAAGAACAGATGGCAAGCCCCGAAGTCGTGTCCAACCCGGACAAGCTGCGCAAGCTGGGTCGTCGTCACGCCGAACTGGGTGCCATCGTGGGTGCCTACAAAGCCTGGTTGCAGGTGAAGGACGATCTGGCAGCCGCTCAGGAGATGGCCGGCGAGGACGCCGACTTCGCCGAGGAAGCCAAGCGTCTTGAAGACGAACTGCCCGGTGTCGAGGAGAAGCTGCGCACCGCGCTGATCCCGCGTGACCCGGATGATGCGCGCGACACCATCATGGAGATCAAGGCCGGCACCGGCGGCGAGGAAGCCGCACTGTTCGCCGGCGACCTGCTGCGCATGTACACCCGTTACGCCGAGAAGCGTGGCTGGAGCGTGAACGTGCAGTCCGAGAACACCACCGAGCTCGGCGGCGTCAAGGACGTGCAGATCGCCATCCGCGCCAAGGGAACGCCCGCTCCCGAAGACGGCGTGTGGGCTTCGATGAAGTACGAGGGCGGCGTACACCGTGTGCAGCGCATCCCCGTCACCGAATCGCAGGGCCGTATCCAGACTTCCGCTGCCGGCGTCATCGTGTTCCCCGAGGCCGACGAGGATGACGACGAGATCGAGATCGATCCGAAAGACCTGAAAATCGACATCTTCATGAGCTCCGGCCCCGGCGGCCAGTCCGTGAACACCACGTATTCCGCCGTGCGCATGACCCACCTGCCAACCGGAATCACGGTGAACATGCAGGATGAGAAGTCGCAGATTCAGAACCGTGCCGCCGCGTTGCGCGTACTGAAGTCCCGCCTGCTGGCCATGAAGCATGAGCAGGAGGCCGCCGAGGCCGCCGACATGCGTCACTCGCAGGTACGTTCGCTTGATCGCTCCGAGCGAATCCGCACATACAACTTCCCGGAAAACCGTATCGTCGACCATCGCACGAATTACAAGGCTTACAACCTTGACGCCGTGCTCGACGGCGACCTGCAGGCCGTCATCGATTCCGACATCCAAGCCGACGAGGCCGACCGTCTGGCCAATCAGAAATGACTTTGCCGGATGGCTCCCCTCTGTGAGGGGAGCTGTCAGCGAAGCTGACTGAGGGGAGCCTAATGTCCGATCAACGGAGACCGCCAGTGCTTATTACCGACATCATCAACCAAGCCTCTTCGCAATTGCGCGAAGCGGGTATTGAGACGCCTGAGCATGATGCCAAGTTGCTCCTTGCCGAGGCGGCAGGCGTTGAACTGCGCGACGTCGACAGGGCTCTGCTTATGGGGGAGGAACTTGGCACAACCGGACAGCTTGCCGTCTTCCGTGCCATGCTCGACCGCCGTGCCAAGCGCGAGCCGCTGCAATACATCACCGGGCATGCTCCTTTCCGCTACCTTGACCTGAAGGTCGGTCCCGGAGTGTTCATTCCTCGTCCGGAAACCGAAACCGTGGTGCAGGCCGGCCTTGACTGGCTGACAAAAAACGGCATGATCCATCCTTGTGTGGTCGATTTGTGCGCCGGCTCCGGCGCGATTGGGCTGTCCGTTGTCAGCGAGGTGCCCGGCAGCCAGGTGTGGGCGGTGGAGCTGTCGCCGAACACCGCCGAATGGACGCGAAGGAATCTGTCGGAAACCGCGAAAAAGTACCCATCCATTGCCTCGAATTACCATCTGGAAATCGCGGATGCCACGTCCTTCGCCACATTGGCCCAATTGGACGGCACCGTCGATATCGTCATCACCAATCCCCCCTACGTGCCGCAGACCGATATTCCCGAGCAGCCGGAAGTGCGTGATTGGGATCCGGAATTGGCTTTGTATGGCGGCTCGATGGACGGTACGTTGATTCCCGAGCGCATTATCGAGCGGGCCTGCCGTCTTCTCAAGCCTGGGGGCGTGCTTGTCATGGAACATGACGTGACCCAGGGGGATCGTCTCGTGGCCTTTGCCAGTGCCACCGGATTCGCTGCCGCATCGACCGGCCAGGACTGGACGGGTCGCGACCGCTACCTGTTTGCAGTGTCCTAAGCCCCACGAATCCCACATTTCCTTGGGATTGTATTCTCGTTTCCGTAATTGCGCTGTCTCATAATAAGAACAATTTATTGCGGGTTCAAAGCCGGTCTGGTTATAACAGTCCGCGACAAACATCGGATGAGAGAGACGTGAATGACGGTCACAAGCCGTGTGATGTAGTTCTGTGGTATGCGAATTATGTGAGTGGAACGTTTCACGCGCACATCCCGCGCGTTGGTTGACAGATGAACGATGTTGAAATATCCCAAGGAAGAAGGAAGAGGATGAACGTGAAGTTCTCCACTAAGTTCGTTGCGGCCAGCGCGGCCGCTGTTATGGCGTTGTCCCTCGCGGGCTGCTCCGGCGGCAGCATGGATGATTCCTCCAGCTCCAGTGCCAAGGCCTCCGGCGACTCCATCACCATCGGCACCGTGACCACCAACTCCGGTACCGCCGCCGCTTACGGCGAGGCCGAGGTCAAGGGCTTCGAGCTGGCGGTCTCCGAGATCAACGCCAAGGGCGGCATCAACGGCAAGAAGGTCAAGCTCGAGTCCATGGACGACAAGGGCGACGCCACCGAAGCCTCTAACGCCTACAACAAGCTCGCCGGCGACAACAACGTGCTCGCCGTGGCCGGCCCGACCATTTCCGCCACCACCGCAGCCGTGGCCCCGCTGGCCGACCAGTCCAAGCTGGTCACCATCGCCCCGGCCGCCACCTCCGACTCCATCGAAACCGGCAATTACCTGTTCCGCACCTGCTTCAAGGACTCCTACCAGGGTGAGGTGGCTGCACGCTTCGCCGCCGAGAACCTGAAGGTCAAGAAGGTGGCCGTGCTCTACGGCACCGGCGATCCGTACTCCTCCGGCGTGGGAGAGGCCTTCGCCAAGGCCGCCGAAAAGCTCGGCCTCGAAGTGGTGGACAAGGAAAGCTCCTCCTCCGCCGACGACACCGAGTACTCCGCCCAGCTGCAGAAGATCCAGGCTTCCGGCGCCGAGCTGCTCTACGCTCCGTACTACTACTCCGTGGCTGGCCCGTACATCATCCCGCAGGCCCGCTCCGTGGGTTTCGAGGGCTACGTGATGGGACCCGACGGATACGATGGCCTCAAGCTCACCGGTGACAAGTCCCAGTACAACAAGACCTACTACACCACCCACTACTCCGCCGACGACAACACCAACACCAAGGTGCAGGACTTCATCAAGTCCTACAAGTCCAAGAACAACGCCGAGCCGAACACGTTCGCCGCTCTGGGCTACGACACCATCTACATGATCAAGCAGGCCATCGAGAAGGCTGGCGAGAACGCCACCCGTGAGGATGTGCGCAACGCCGTGGCCGGCATGACCTTCGACGGTGTGACCGGCAAGTTCACCATGGACAAGTCCGGCTCGCCGACCAAGTCCGTGACCGTGCTGGAAATGAAGGACGGCAAGCCGGTGTACAACACCACCGTGCAGCCCAAGTGAATTCCATGAATTCCCACCGCATAATCACGATGTCCTAGCATGACTTCCGCATGAACAGGAGAGCGACCGGTTTTGCCGGTCCTCTCCCTTTCGTGTTTTCATGGGCTCGGATGCATAAGGACAGCCGTCGATATGCGGATATCGCCAGGCGCGGGCGTATCGCGCCATCAATCGCAAGACATACGAATATCTCTACGCGCGCAGCGGTAGAGAACCACAACATTGATAGAAAGGGGGAGCTATGACCGATCAGATCATCATGTTCATCAGCCAGCTGTTCAACGGTCTGAAAATCGGCAGCGTGTACGCGCTGGTGGCATTGGGCTACACCATGGTCTACGGCATCATCCGACTGATCAACTTTGCCCACGGCGATTTCATCATGGTCGGAGCCTACGTGCTCATGCTCACCATTCCGGCCATCGTGGCCATGGGACTGCCCGCCTGGGTGGCGGTCATTCCCGCCATCCTGGTATGCGTGGCCGTCGGCGTGATCGTCGAAAAGGCCGCCTATAAGCCGGTGCGTGAAAAGGGCAACTCCATGACCGCCCTGATCACCGCCATCGCCATGTCGTTGCTGCTGGAGAACGGCTCACAGGCCATCTTCGGCGCCGACTTCCAGACCGTCCCGACCATCTTCCACCTGCCGTCCATCGCGTTCGGCAAGCTCAAGCTGCCGGGAGGCACCCTGCTGACCATCGTCATCGGCCTGGTCATCATGGTGGGCCTGCAGCTGTTCGTCAAATTCACCAGGCAGGGCAAGGCCATGCGCGCCGTCTCCGAAGACAAGGAGGCCGCCGTGCTCATGGGTATCAACGTGAACTCCACCATCGCCCTGACATTCGCCATCGGCTCCGGTCTGGCCGCGGTCGCCTCGCTGATGTACTGCGCCGCCTACCCGCAGGTCTCGCCTATGATGGGCGCCATGCTGGGCCTGAAGGCGTTCGTCGCCGCCGTGCTCGGCGGCATTGGTTCCATCCCGGGCGCCATGATCGGTGGTCTGGCCATCGGTCTGATCGAAAGCCTGACCAAGGCGTATATCGGCACCATCACGGCGGGCATCATCACCTCGGCGTTCTCCGACGCCATCGTGTTCGCCATCCTGATCATCGTGCTGCTCGTCAAACCGTCCGGCATTATGGGCAAGAACGAAGGGGAGAAGGTCTGATCAGATGAAGAAGACAATGCTTTCCACCAAACAGTCCTATCTTGTGTGCTTCATCGGCATCCTCGCCGCGTTCGGCATCGTGATGGCGCTGTGCGAATCCGGCTTGGCCGACTCCTACATCAAGGGCATCATGATGACCGCGTGCATCGCCATCATCATGACCACCTCCCTGAACCTCACCATCGGCGTGCTCGGCCAGCTGACGCTGGGATGCTGCGGTTTCGAGGCCATCGGCGCCTACGTGGCCGCACTGACCTCCAAATACATGGTCGCCGCCGGCATTGCCATCGACCCCACCGCCCGCTTCCTGCTCACCACGCTGATCGGCGGCGTGGTGGCCTGCGTGTTCGGCATCCTGATCGGCATTCCTGCCCTGCGACTGCACGGCGACTACCTGGCCATCATCACGCTGGGCTTCGGTGAGATCATCCGCGTGATCATCCAGAACCTCAAGGTAGCCGGCGGCATGGGCCTCGACAAGGGCGCCGCCGGACAGGCGCTGATCGGCATCGAACGCACCGCCAACCTGTACGTCGTGTTCTGGATCATGGTGGTCACCGTGGTCGTGCTCTTCATGTTCGGCCGCTCCCGTTACGGCCGTGCGGTCAAGGCCATCCGCGACGACGAGATCGCCGCCGGCGCCTCCGGACTCAACACCACGTACCTCAAGGTGCTCGTCTTCGCGATCTCCGCGTTCTTCGCGGGCATCGCCGGCGGTATCTTCGCCCAGTACATCGGCTCGCTCAACCCCACCATGGCCGGTTGGCTCAACTCCATCAACTACGTGATCATGGTGGTGTTCGGCGGCATGGGTTCGCTCACCGGCTCGATCGTCTCCGCCATCGGCCTGACCATCCTGCCCGAGCTGCTGCGCGCCTTCGCCGACTACCGTATGCTCGCCTACTCGGTGGTGCTGGTGCTCGTCATGATCTTCCGCCCGCAGGGCATCTTCGGATCCTGGGAGTTCTCACTGCCGCGTCTGGTCAACCGCATGCTGTTCCGCGGCGCCGCCGGCAAGGGCGCGAAACCCGCGGCCAGCGCCAAGCAGCATGACCAGTCCGACGACAAGACCGTGAAGGAGGCCTCACGATGAGCGACGCAACCCAGCCCATCCTCAAAGCCGAACATCTCGGCATCACCTTCGGTGGTCTGAAAGCCGTGTCCAACTTCAACATGACCATCAACAAGGGCGAACTCATTGGCCTGATCGGCCCCAACGGCGCCGGCAAGACCACGGTGTTCAACCTGCTGACCGGCGTGTACAAGCCCACCGAAGGCGAGTTCTGGCTGGACGGAACCCGGATGAACGGCAAGAAGACCTATCAGGTCGTGCGTGCCGGCATCGCCCGAACCTTCCAGAACATCCGCCTGTTCAAGCAGCTCACCGTCGAGGAGAACGTGCTCGTCGCCTTCGATGAGTCGTTCACCTACCACATGGGCAGCGCCATCTTCCGCACCCCGGGCTTCTGGAAGCAGGAGAACGAGATGCACGAGAAGGCCATCGACTTGCTGCGCATCTTCAACCTCGAGGGACTGGCCACCACCCAGGCGGCCAACCTGCCGTACGGCCAGCAGCGCAAGCTCGAGATCGCACGCGCCCTGGCCACCGGCATGAAACTGCTGCTGCTCGACGAGCCGGCCGCCGGCATGAACCCCACCGAAACCGAGGATCTGCTGCACTGTATCAACACGATCCGCGACCGTTTCGGTATCGCCATCCTGCTCATCGAACATGACATGAGCCTGGTGATGAGCGTATGCCAGCGCATCCAGGTGCTGGACTATGGCCGCACCATCGCATCCGGCACGCCGGAGGAGATCGCCAACAACCCGCAGGTCATCTCCGCCTACTTGGGCAGCGACAACAACGATGACGCGGACGGCGATTCCACCACCAAGGCGGAACCGGAGCCAAGCATTGCCAAGACACTGACGGAAGGAGCGCGCTGATGCTGGAAATCAAGGATCTATGCGTTTCCTATGGCGCGATCGACGCGGTCAAGGGCATTAGCCTCAAGGTGAACGACGGCGAGATCGTCTCCCTGATCGGAGCCAACGGCGCCGGCAAGACCACCACCCTGCACACCATCACCGGTCTGGTGCCGGCCAAATCCGGCAGCATTACCTATGATGGCCACGATCTGCTCAAAACGCATGCGAACAAGATCGTCACGCTGGGCATGGCCCATGTGCCGGAAGGCCGCCACGTGTTCACCCGCATGAGCGTGCAGGAGAACCTGGAGATGGGCGCGTTCAGTCTCAAAGACCAGTCCAGTCTGGGTAAGGATCTTGAGATGGTGTTCGACTACTTCCCGCGTTTGAAGGAACGTCGCCGCCAGCTGTCCGGCACGCTTTCCGGCGGTGAGCAGCAGATGATGGCCATGGGCCGCGCCCTGATGAGCCATCCGAAGACCATCCTCATGGATGAGCCGTCGATGGGTCTGTCCCCGCTGCTGGTCAAGGAGATCTTCGACATCATCGTCACGCTGCGCAAGCGTGGCATCACCGTGCTGCTCGTGGAGCAGAACGCGAAGATGGCCCTGTCCATCGCGGATCGCGCCTACGTGCTCGAGACCGGCAAGATCACCATGGAGGGCAAGGCCTCCGACCTGCTGCACGACGAGAAGGTGCGCAAGGCGTACCTCGGCGCGTGACGTCTCACATTACTATGCTCCCGCTGGCGGGAGCTACCTCACGAAGTGAGGCTGAGGGTGGTTATCGGAGATTTCCGGCAACCACCCTCAGTCAGCTCCGCTGACAGCTCGCCAGCGGGAGCATTCATATATCACTGCGCGTAATACTGTAGCGCGGAAGCATCCTTATCCGTAATCTCGCGAATCGGACGGGCCGGATTACCCACGGCCACGGTGTGCGGCGGAATATCGCGCGTCACCACCGAGCCGGCACCGATCACGCAACCCTCGCCGATCGTCACGCCGCCGATTACCGTCACATTGCCGCCAAACCAGCAGTTCGAGCCGATGACAATCGGCTTGCCATACTCGCAGTCGTATGCGGAACCATCAGGTGCCTGCCTCACGTTACGATCCTGCCAACGCAACGGATGCATCGGTGGCAGAAGCGAAACGTTCGGGCCGAACAGCACGTCGTCGCCAATCGTCACCGGGCAACAATCCAGCACAGTGAAGTTGAAGTTGGCGAACACGCGCTCTCCGATGGTGATGTTGCAGCCATAGTCGAAGAAAATCGGCCCCATCACGTCAAGGCCGGCACCGTGGCCGGGCAGCAGCTCATCGAGAATCGCGGCACGGGCGGCATGATCGGTACGCGACGCGGCGTTGAAGCGCGCGCACAGGTCGCCGGCCTTCTCGCGCAGGGCATTCAATTCAGGGTCTACCGAATTGTACAGTTTGCCGGCGAGCATCTCCTCGCGCTCGCTGGCGCGCGGCATACGCAGTTCGACGGGAGGCATGGCGGTGGATTCAGCATTGATTTCGCTCATTGAACACTCCTGTAATTTCGCGAAAGAGCATGGATGGACTCATTGTATCTACGGTCTGTGCGTGTGGGGCGAATCGGAAAACGGCAGTACGGCAAACGAGCGATGATGAACTATGCAAGTCGGGGCGCAATGGTGCAATGGTAGATTGTGAATACACAAGCGAACGGAGGTGGCGTGAGCGTGGAGGGCGGAACAACGCTGAAAGTCACGGATGAATCGCTGGCACAGGCGGCGCGTGTCATCCGGGATGGTGGATTGGTCGTCATTCCAACGGATACGGTATATGGAGTGGCGTGCGATCCGCGTAATAAGGCCGCTATCGACCGTATCTACCGGCTCAAGCGTCGCCCGCGCTATAAGGCGTTGCAGGTACTGCTCGCATCCACCGACCAGCTTGATGAACTCGGTCTAGACCTGCCGTCTCCACTGAATCGTTTGTCGGCGGCGTTCCTGCCCGGCGCGTTCTCGCCGATTGCCGTAGCCCGGCCCGACTGCACGTTGGAGACTTTGGCCGACACCGCCGATGGTCGCCCCGGCACGCAAGGCATCCGCATCCCCAATTCGGCGCTGTGCCTCGCGATTCTCAAGGCCACTGGTCCGCTGGCTGCGTCCAGCGCCAACCGTTCCGGCGACGAAAGCGCACAGACCGTCCAGGAGGCGGTTGATGCGTTCGGCAGCGAAGTCGACCTGTATCTGGACGGCGGTCCCACCCAAGGCCATGTCTCCAGCACCGTCGTCAAAGCCGACCCGTACGCGCGCGACGGCATCGAGATCCTGCGTGAAGGCGTCATCGCCCAAAACGTGATTCGCAAGGCCCTCCACCTCAACGGCGGGGGACTCGGCGCATGAGAATCTACCTACTGATTGCTGCCATCGCCGGTGGCGTCACCTGGCTGGTGACTCCGCTGATTCGCCACGTCGCCATCGAAATCGGTGCGGTTGGCGAGGTGCGTGCCCGAGACGTGCACACCATTCCCACGCCGCGCATGGGCGGCCTTGGCATGCTGATCGGTTTTGCCGTGGCTACCGTATTCGCCAGTCGGCTGCCTTTTCTCTCGGGATTGTTCAACGGCAATTACCAGATGTGGGTGATTCTTGCCGGCGGCATCATGATCAGTCTGCTGGGCATGGCCGATGACCTGTGGGATCTCGATTGGATGCTGAAACTTGCCGGTCAGCTGCTGATTTCCGTATTCGTGGCTTGGGGCGGATTGCAGATCATCTCACTGCCTTTGGGCGGTTCGCTGATTACCGCCTCGCCGAGTCTGTCCATGGCGATCACCGCATTCCTGATTGTCGCCTCGATTAACGCGGTCAATTTCGTTGATGGCCTCGATGGCCTGGCGGCCGGTATCGTGGCGATTGGTGGCATAGCGTTCGCCGCCTATTCGTATATCATCGCCCGGTCTTCCCCGAGTTATGCTTCGTTGGCCACGCTGATCGACGTGATGATGGTGGGTATCTGCGTGGGCTTCCTGCTGCATAATTGGCATCCCGCCAAACTGTTTATGGGTGATTCGGGTTCGATGCTGCTTGGCTATCTCATCACCTGCGCTTCGATTGTGATGACCGGACGTCTTGACCCGGCCTCGATTCATGCCAGCATCTATCTGCCGGTGTTCATGCCAATTCTGCTGCCGATTCTGGTGTTGTTCCTGCCTGTGCTCGACATGTGTCTGGCGATTGTGCGGCGTTTGGCCAAAGGCCAGTCGCCCATGCATCCGGACCGTATGCACCTGCACCATCGCATGCTGAAGATCGGGCATTCGGTGCGTGGCGCCGTGCTGATCCTGTGGGGATGGGCCGCGCTGATCGCATTCGGTTCGCTGACGATTCTGTTCTTCAAAGCGCAGCATGTGGCCGTGGGCATGCCCATCGCCGTGGTGGTGCTGACCATAGCCACGATGTACCCCTATCTGCGGCATCGTATTCCCGAGATCCAAGCCGAGAACCTGACGCTCGAATCCGCACGCAAGAACGCGCAGCATGCTACGGTTAAGTCGCAGTCTGCAGTAGGGGAGAGCCGGGATTCGATTGGCTCTCAGGCAGCGGATTCGATGACTGATTCGCCTGCGGATTCGCGGGACTCGCAGGCGGGTGAGGTGCAGGACCCGGCAGCGGATAAGTGAGCGCTCACAAGCGTGTGTCGTGAAGGTCAGCGCGTGTTCATATAGTGTTTGTATGGCTACAAACCTCGATGAATTGAACGCCCAATCGGCGTATGCTCCCCTTCCTCCGATTTTCGCCAAGCTCGGCCTTGCTTATGATGATGTGTTGCTGCTGCCGAACGAGACGGATGTCATTCCCTCCGAAGTGGACACCAGCACTCATCTGACTCGCAAGATCGTGATGAAGGCCCCGGTCCTCTCCGCTGCCATGGATACCGTGACCGAGTCCGAGATGGCCATCGCCATGGCTCGTAACGGTGGTATCGGTGTGCTGCACCGCAATCTGTCCATCGACGACCAGGCCGCTCAGGTCGATGTGGTCAAGCGTTCCGAGTCCGGTATGATCACCGACCCGCTGACCGTCAACCCCGAGGTCACTCTGGCCGACCTCGACAAGCTGTGCGGCAAGTTCCACATCTCCGGTCTGCCGGTTGTGGACAAGGAAAACAAGCTCGTCGGCATCATCACCAACCGTGATATGCGCTTCATCGCCTCCGAGGATTACGACACCCTGAAGGTTAAGGATGTCATGACCAAGGAGAACCTGGTCACTGGCCCGTCCAACATTTCCAAGGACGACGCTCACCGTCTGCTCGCCCAGCACAAGGTTGAGAAGCTGCCGCTCGTTGACGAGGAAGGCCACCTGACCGGCCTGATCACCGTCAAGGACTTCGTCAAGACCGAGCAGTACCCGGACGCCACCAAGGATGAGCAGGGTCGTCTGCGCGTGGCCGCCGGCGTCGGCTTCCTCGGCGACGCCTGGCAGCGTGCCTCCGCTCTGATGGAGGCTGGCGTGGACGTGCTCGTGGTCGACACCGCCAACGGTGAGGCCCGTCTGGCACTCGACATGATTTCCCGCCTGAAGCACGACTCCGCCTTCGACGGCGTGCAGATCATCGGCGGCAACGTCGGCACCCGCTCCGGTGCTCAGGCCATGATTGAGGCTGGCGCGGACGCCGTCAAGGTCGGTATTGGCCCCGGCTCTATCTGCACCACCCGTATCGTTGCCGGTGTCGGTGTCCCGCAGCTCACCGCCGTGTACGAGGCTGCCCAGGCCTGCCGTGCCGCTGGCGTGCCCTGCATCGCCGACGGTGGCATCCACTACTCCGGTGACATCGCCAAGGCCCTCGTGGCTGGCGCTTCCTCCGTGATGCTCGGCGGCACGCTCGCTGGCTGTGAGGAAGCCCCGGGCGAGAAGGTGCTCCTGCACGGCAAGCAGTACAAGCTGTACCGTGGCATGGGCTCCCTCGGTGCCATGGCCCCGCGCGGCAAGAAGTCCTACTCCAAGGACCGCTACTTCCAGGCCGACGTGACCTCCAGCGACAAGGTCGTGCCGGAAGGCGTGGAAGGCGAAGTGCCGTACCGCGGACCGCTGAACGCCGTGCTCTACCAGATGCTCGGTGGCCTGCACCAGTCCATGTTCTACATCGGCGCCCACAACATCGCCGAGATGCCGGAGCGTGGCAAGTTCATCCGCATCACCGACGCCGGTCTGCGCGAATCGCACCCGCACGATATCGTGATGACCACCGAAGCCCCGAACTACTCCGGCTTCCACAACAACTGATCGGTTGATGCCCGCTAGCTTGCGCTAGTTAGGGGTTGATTCCTTGTGAAAAGGGTCTGCTTATGCAGGCCCTTTTCGCGTATGTGGCTCGAGATAGCTTGTATGCGCTGGGGTATAGTCTGAACTGTTCTTGTAATAACGGGTGACATGACGAAAAGAGGCTTACCATGGTCGACAGCCATGATGCAGAAACTTACAGCGCAAAGGATTCGCGCCTGATTTGGATTGACTGCGAAATGACGGGCTTGGATATCTTCGGCGGCGACGAACTCGTCGAGGTGTCCGTAGTGCCCACTGACTTTGACCTGAATGTGCTGGACGAGGGCGTGGATTACGTCATCAAGCCGTCCGAGAAGGCCGTGAACCATATGAACGATTTCGTGCGCCAGATGCACACCCGTTCCGGCCTGATCAACGAGTGGGAGAATGGCCTGAGCCTGGCCGAGGCCGAGCAGAAGGTCACCGAATACGTGCTGCGCTTCACGCCGGAAGGCGTGCGCCCGCTGCTGGCCGGCAACACCATCGGCTCCGATAAGAAGTTCCTCGACCATTACATGCCGAACCTCATGAGCCACCTGCATTACCGCAGCGTGGATGTGAGCACATTCAAGGAGCTCGCCCGCCGCTGGTACCCGGCCGTGTACGAGAACCGCCCGCCAAAGAACGGTGGCCATCGTGCTCTCGCAGACATCATCGAGTCCTTGGACGAGCTGCGCTACTACCGTAAGGCGTTTATGGCTCCCGCCCCCGGCCCGGACGATGCCGCATCCAAGGCCATCGCCGCCGACATCGTAGCCACCAGCATCCTCAATAAGTAGTCCGCCGTACTTGGCTCCCCTCCCTGAGGGGAGTCTAGAGAGGTTGATATGCGCCAAACCGAAGCCCTGGCCATTCTGAACGCCGGCGCGAACGTGTTCCTGACCGGTGCGCCCGGTGCCGGTAAGACCTATGTCTTGAACGAGTTCATCCGCCAGGCTCGGGCCGACGGCGCCAGTGTAGCAGTCACCGCGTCCACAGGCATCGCCTCCACGCATATCAACGGCCAAACCATTCATTCGTGGAGCGGCGTCGGCGTGGCCACCGCCCTGAGCGCCAGCCTGCTCAAACTCATCAGATCCCGGCGCAAACGCAAGATTCAGGCTACGGACATCCTCGTCATCGACGAGGTTTCCATGCTGCACGCTTGGCTGTTCGACATGGTCGATCAGGTCTGCCGCGAAGTGCGCCGTGATCCACGCCCGTTCGGCGGCATCCAGGTCGTGCTGTCCGGCGACTTCTTCCAACTGCCGCCGGTTTCGGTGTCCGGGCGCAACCGCGACCTCATCGCCCCCACGCCCGAATTCATCGCCAGTCGCGAACGGTATGCCCGTGCCGGGCTCAATCCGGAAGGCTTCATCACCGAATCGCTGGTGTGGCCCGAACTTAACCCGGTGATTTGCTATCTGACCGAACAGCACCGTCAGGACACCGGCGAACTGCTGACCGTGCTCACCGACATTCGCGAAGGCGACGTGACCCAGTCCGACCGTGATGTGCTCGTCACCCGTCTGGGCAAACTGCCCGAGCCCGGCCAGGTCGCCGTTCACCTGTTCCCGGTGAACCGGCAGGCCGACAATCTCAACGACATGCGCCTGAACCAGATCATGCTTGAACCGCATGAGTTCCATGCCGAAACCGCTGGCCCTGCCAACCTGGTCGACCGACTCAAAAAGAACATGTTGGCCCCCGAGCGATTGATACTCAAGGAAGGCGCGGCTGTCATGGCCCTGCGCAACGACACCGATCGTCAGTACGTCAACGGCTCGCTCGGCACCGTGCGCGGCTTCGCGCAGGAAAACAAGGGCGGCTGGCCGATCGTGGAATTCGAAAACGGCAACATCGTCACCATGAAACAGGCCACATGGGAGATGATGGACGGCGACACCGTGCTCGCCTCCGTCTTCCAGGTGCCGTTGCGCTGCGCGTGGGGCATCACCATCCACAAGTCGCAAGGCATGACGCTTGACCGTGCGGTCATGGACCTGAAGCGCACCTTCGCGCCGGGAATGGGATATGTGGCGCTGTCACGAGTCGAATCGCTGGGCGGACTGTATTTGGCTGGCGTCAACGAACGCATGTTCCTCGTCTCGCCCGATGCCGTGGTGCTCGACGGCGACTTGCGCGAAGCCTCGGCCGCGGCCTCCGACCAGTTGGCCGACGAAGGCGCAAACGCGTTCAAACCCGCCGAGCCGGACGAATTCGCCGCCAATCCCAATGACGACTTCGCCCAAGCTGCCTTGTTCTGATGGTCGATGTATCGAATGACTACTAATTGGAGCGTTTCTGCGTTTCAAGGGGCTGATTTTGGGTTTTCGGGACATCTATCTCCGTTTCAAGGGGCTGATGCCCAAGTAGACAACGATCAAAAATGGCGGAATGACGTTGGCATGAAGCCGATTCTACTTCCGATTTAGCGGATGACCAGCCCCTTGAAACGCAAGTAGATGTCCCCAAAAGGCGAAATCAGCCCCTCGAAACGCAAGTAGACGCCGCTGGCATGCCTTCGTTGAAGAATTGGGCGACTACCATGGAATAAGAGGTGGTAGTTATGATGCTATCCGAGATATTTCGTGAAAACAATGAGGTTCGCGGGGCCGCCCGAGCTGGTGCTGGCGCAATACGCCCGCCAGCGGTGGCCGGTTTGTTCTACCCCGCCTACCGCACAGCGCTCAAGCAACTCATTAACCATCAGCTGGATTACGGCCGAGAGCTTCTGAAACAGTTGGAACCCACGCTTCCAGCGGGGGTTCCGAAGGCCGTAATCGTGCCTCACGCCGGTTATGTCTATTCCGGTACGACAGCAGCGCTTGCTTATGCCTTGCTCGAACGAGGGCGGGGGAGCGTGAGTCGTGCGGTAATCGTGGGGCCGACTCACCGTGTGGCCGTGCGAGGCGTTGCTTGCTCTACCGCAGCGGCGTTTGAAACGCCGCTGGGCACGGTGCCGATAGATGTTGTTGCTGAGCGTAAAGATTTAGGCTTGGAATCGGCTTCCGATGAGCCGCTTCGTTCCGGTACACATGCTCGTCCGGGGCACCGGCTCCCGCAATGATTGTCAATGACCCCACACATGCGCAGGAGCATGCCGTGGAAGTACAAATTCCGTTCCTGCAAACCGTGCTTGGTCCAGACCTCACTATTGTGCCGTTGAATGCGGGCGACGCCACGCCGCAAGAGGTGGGCGATGTGTTGCGTGCTTTGTGGGGCGGACCGGAAGCGGGCGACTGCGCGGCCGCATCGGTTCGCTGGTCGCCTACCGTTCGCTCGGCAAGGACATAGCTGCACATGCGGTGGACGCCGCCACCCGTGACCCACGTTTCAACCCGGTCACCGCTGCGGAATACCCGTTACTCAATATGGAGATATCCGTCTTAGGCGAGCCCGAGCCGATTACCGTGAACTCCCGTGATGTCGATTTGCGCAGCACCGGTTCGAAGACCGAGAGCTTGGTACCTACTCAGTCCGGGCCTGGAACTGATGCGTTCAAACGGGACGACGAAAACGACGAACGCCCGGTACGATCACGCATGGAACTAGAGGCTGCACTGCGCCCCGGCAGGGACGGTCTGATTCTCGCCGACCGTCGTGGCCGCAGCGCCACATTCCTGCCACAAGTGTGGGATGAGCTGCCCGATTCGCATGACTTCGCCTCTCATCTGCTCGCCAAGGCTGGCATCCGCCCGTCCTACGACTGGACCGATGGCGAAATCGACTGCCAACGCTACGAGGTGACGGCCTATGCCGAGCACTAACACAGCAACTGTTTTCTCACCCACCGGTGTGAGCCTCCATAGTTCTTCGCCTACTGCCCCTACTGCTCCTCCCGCTGGCGGGAGATGGCGCGAAGCGCCGGAGGGTGGTCATCGAGAATCAGAGGGTGGTCATCGGGAATCGCACGGTTATACGGTAGCCACGCATGGCCGCAATCCCGCCATAGGACGCTGGCAAACGCAATTCCACGACGGCACTAACCGCGCCCGCTGTGAACTATGCCCGCGCCGCTGCGTGCTGTGCCCCGGACAACGCGGCTTCTGCTTCGTGCGCTCGAACCATGACGGACTCATCGTCTCCGACACCTACGGCCGCAGCTCCGGCTTCGCCGTGGACCCAGTGGAAAAGAAGCCGCTCAACCACTTCCACCCCGGTTCCAGCGTGCTGAGTTTCGGCACGGCTGGCTGCAATTCCGGTTGCCGATTCTGCCAAAACTGGGATATTGCCAAAGCCCGCAGCTTCGAACGGCTCGGCGTGGAAGCCAGTCCGGAGAAAATCGCGCAGGTCGCGTCCGACCGAGGCATCGACTCGGTGGCGTTCACCTATAACGATCCGATCGTGTTCGCCGAATATGCCATCGACACGGCCGAAGCCTGCCGAGCGCTCGGCATTCATCCCATCGCCGTGACTGCCGGATACATGAGCGCCGAAGCCTGGCCCGACTTCTACGCGGCCATGGACGCCGCCAACATCGACCTCAAAGGCTTCACCGAAGAGTTCTATTGGAAAGTGACCGGCACTCATCTGGCCGATGTGCTCGAGACCATCGACTATGCGGTCAACGAGGCACGCACACCAGAAGGCGAACACGTGTGGGTGGAGCTCACCACGCTACTCATCCCTGGATTCAACGATGACGACGCCCAGCTGCATGCTGAATGTACATGGATACGCGAGCACTTGGGTCCGGACGTGCCGCTGCACTTCTCCGCATTCCACCCCAGTTACCGCATGATGGACGTACCGCCCACCCCGCACGAGACTCTGACCCGCGCCCGAGACATCGCCCTCGAAGAGGGACTCAATTATGTGTACACAGGCAACGTGCATGATCGTGAAGGCGATACCACGTATTGCCCAAACCCTGAATGCCGGGCCAAGCTCGTGGAACGCGATTGGTATCGAATCATTGCCAACTGCATATCTGTTGGTCGTGACGATGACGGTCGTTGCCCGTCATGTGGAACTGTAGTGGCCGGTAGATGGTGGGAGATTGATTCTCGCATAGTCGTATGCAAAAATCACCATCCGTGGTCTGAAGAGAGGGGGCTTCTGGAGTAATGAGGGGATCCAACACGCCCGAAAACCCTTAAGACGGGGGGTAAGGGGGTTTCTTGGAATCTCAAGGTCGATGGTGGTTCAAGGGGTTATTTTTTGCCCCGAAAATAGGGGCAATTCGTGTCGTCGGACCGTTTTATTCTTCTCACAGCACAAGAAACTGTAGTCACATTGCCGTGACCGCGTGTGGTAAAAGCCGTAAACGGCGTGGGCGGAGAGGTCTGATTCTGATGAAGAAGCTACAAGAAATGTTCCGGGGGGGGGGTCTCCTTAAGTGCCTCTTAAGCATCATCGCAGCTGTTGCGATGGTGGGCACCGTCGCCGGAGTGGGAGTCGCCGCCTATGCGGATGGCGATTCGCAGCCCACGACGTCTGGCGATACGTCAACAACGCAAACGCAGACTACCGAGACTCCGGCAACCGATGGTGCCTCCGGTAACAAGACCGGTGAGTCTGGCGAGTCTGAGGCTGATACCAAGAGCGATTCAACTGGTGCGGATGCCGATACTGCCCAGTCCGGCGATGCTGTGGCCAAGCAGGCTGCTCCGGCTCCGGCGAGTGTGGATGCCGTGGCAGCGCGTAAGGCGCTTCCGAGCATTCTCGGTAATGTGCCGAGCACGAATGGCAGCATCAAGGTCAACCTGTTCGATTACAACACCAACGGCAGGGACGGCAACATCAATTACGCGTCCGGCAGTAATCGGATCATGCGTCCGTTCACGTTTGGCCCTACTGATTCGGTGGCCGGTCGTAGTCTGAACGCTTGGACCGGCAATAACGGTGGCCTGTATCAGGGCATCGTCTCCTCGGATTTGACTGGGGACGGATATCCGCAGCTGGCGAGTGGATCGACGTCGCTCGGCTACCTGTTCGGCGGGGAGAACAATGTCAATGGCTTGGCCGAGAGCCACGCGGATGTCGATGGCCTGTTCCAGGAGAAAAACGGCTATTACACGTACGACAGCGCGAAGAACTACGCACAATACGACAGCACTGACAACAAGTTCGATTTGTATGACGGCGGGCGTTTCTATAACGGCGGTCTGCCGAATGACGCCGGTGCGTTCATGCCATTCAATTCATTGAGCACGAACACGCATAATTACAATGGCACTGATGGTTATGGACTGAACAAGGACAATAACTACTACTTTGGCATGACTGTCTCCACGACGTTCATGATGCCGAAGGATGGCAAAGTCAACAACGACGACATGGTCTTCGAGTTCGAGGGCGATGATGATGTGTGGGTGTACCTCGACGGCAAGCTGGCGCTTGACCTTGGTGGTATCCACAACAACTACGGTGGTTCCATCAACTTCGCGACCGGCAAGATCACGTACAGTAATGGTGCGCTGGGCACTCATGCCAGCAACAGCCGTCCCAGGAATCTGAGCGAGGTGCTGGGCGGGGACTGGAATACGGCCTACCGGAACCACACGTTGAAGATGTTCTACCTCGAGCGTGGCGCGGGCAGCTCGAACTGCAAGGTCAGGTTCAACCTGCCGACCATCGATTCCAGCCAGATTCAAATCGGCAAGGAGACCGAGGGCGATGTTTCTGCAGATACCAAGTTCAAGTTCAACGCCAACGTCAACTACGACGGCGAGGGCGACGACTACGAGCTGTACACCGGCGATTACGACGTGTACGACACCGCCACCAGCACCAAGGTCGGTGAAACCCAGACCGCGACCGACGGTGTGATCACGCTCAAGGCCGGCCAGTATGCCGTGCTCAAGGGCAGTGATGAGAAGAAGATCACTGAGTCCTCGAAGTATTATGTGAAGGAACTCGACGTTGCTCAGGACAAGTATGCGGTGAGCGCCAACGGCGGTCAGGTCAAGGTGACGCAGGAGAAGGATTCTGCGACCACGACGAAGGTCGCGGTCAGTGATGTGCCGCGTACCACGGTGACGAACACGGTCGTCACGGCGCCCGAGCACCGCAAGTACATCAAGGCGAACAATGATGGCACCTATGACCTGTCACTGAACGTGACCGGCACGCAGTCCAGCTCGTCGCAGACGACCGTGTCCCCGGCCGACATCGTCGTGGTGTTCGACACCTCCGGTTCCATGAGCAACGGGATGGGTAGCCAAACTCGTCTTCAGGTTGCGAAAGCTGCCGTCAACAGCATGGCGGAACAGTTGCTGACGGCGGAGAATAAGGCTGCCGGCAAGGATAAGAATATCCAGATGGCATTGGTCTCCTTCTCGACGACGGCGGGCACGGTGTCGAACTTCACTGACACTGCAGCGGGCATAACCAGTACTGTTAATGGTCTGCGCGCCGATGGTGGTACGAATTGGGAGGCCGCGTTGAAGCGGGCCAACACTCTGTTGGCGTCTTCCAACCGTAAGGATGTGAAAAAGTACATCGTGTTCATGTCCGACGGTGACCCGACGTACCGTGATTCGGCGAATGGTTACACTAAGGATTGCAAAGATCAACGGATAGATGGGAATCGAGTATATCTATGTGGTACAGGCAGCTCCGACCCGTCCAACCGGAATTTCAACGCCGCCGTTGCCGAAGCTAATAAGCGCGGCGATGCGACATTGTTCTCGGTTGGCGTGTCCTCCGATCCGGACAAGATGAGTGACTTCGCTGAGCGGACGGCGGGTACCTATTTCAGCGCCGCGGACGAGGAAGGCCTGAACAAGGCGTTTAACGCGATCATCGGGCAGATCGAGAAGCATTCTTCGTACAAGAACGTGTCCATCACCGATACGCTGTCGGATTACGCGGAGTTCGCTAGTGCTAACTTTGGCTCGAATGATGTGACGGTGACTGCATCTAAAGGCGGTAATAGTGTCGATCTCAACAAGAGCGATTACACGGTTACCGTTTCGGGCAAGACGGTGAAGGTCACGTTCGTGGACGGCTATGAGCTTCAGGATGGTGTGACGTATACGGTCACATTCAAGGTCAGGCCGACGCAGAAGGCCTATGACGATTACGCCACCAACAAGCAGACTGATGGCAATTCGACCGGCTACGGCACAGTGACGGGCGATTCCGGCACCGATGCGCCGAATAACGACACCTCTTCCGGCAAGCCTGGCTTCCATTCGAACGCTGATCACGGCGCGAAGCTGACGTATACCGCGGTCAATCAGGTCGGCGACCATAAGACCGAGACCCCGGGTTCCGTGGAGTATGACCACCCCGTCCTGCAGGTGAAGACCGGCAAGATCCAGGTGACCAAGAACTGGGATCCGACCGATTCCGAGCCAAAGGATGGCTCGAATGTGACGGTCAACATCTACAAGGGTGACCATGCCGACGACAGCCAGAAGGTCGATACCCTTACCCTGACCAAGGATGGTGGCTGGACTGGTTCCTTGGGGAACTTGGCCCCAGGCGCCTACTTTGTGGAAGAAACCAATGTAGACGGTTACACGGCGTCCTACAGCCAGAGCCAGACGGTGACCATCACCGCCGGCGAACTGTGGGAAGCCGAGCCGAACATGACGAAGTTCGACAATGTCAAGACATATGACGTGGCTATCACGAACACGTTGAACCGTGTCGATCTTGACGTCAATGCGAACGTCAAGGTGCGCAAGACCGTGCAGGGTGCCGCCGCGTCCGAGGACTTCACGTTCAACCTGACCTGCGCCACGGGTAACGCCGCATGCCAGGATGGCGTGACCTGGCCGAAGGATAGCAACGGCTCGTTGATCGCCACCGCGTCCAAGGCCGACTTGCAGGCCACCGGTACCCCGGCGGATGCCAAGTTCCCCGATGGTTCGACGTTGCAGCTCAAGGCCCCGACCGGTACGACTCCGGCCGTCTACAAGTTCACGGTTTCCGAGGACCAGTCGGGCAAGTCCGCGGGCTGGAAGTACGACACGGATGCGGTGACCGTCAGGGTCACGGTGAGTAAGAAGACTGATGGCTCCGGCTACGAGACCAAGGTCGAATACGTGTACGCCGACGATGATTCCGACAAGACGGACAAGCCCACGTCGGCCGACTTCACCAACACGTACGTGGCCGTGTCGAGCCTGCCTCTGACTGGTGGCAAGTCTGCCCGTGACTGGCTGGTGTATGGCGGTGGCCTGGGCTTGATGGCTCTGCTGGCTGCTGCGAGCTATACGGTCTGGCGTAAGCGTCAGCTGGTCTGATTTCAAGAAACTTGAGGTGGTTTTGGCTCCTCTCGCTGAGGGGAGCTGGCCGCCGAAGGCGGACTGAGGGGAGTCAATGAAGGCTTCCCTCCCCGAAAAAACAATAAGGATTTGCGGATCGCGGAGGCCCTGCTATGGGGCTGCGGCCTCCGTGATTGCAGAAAACAAGTACAAAGTAAAGAAAGGAAGAGAGGGTTTCTCATGAAGTTGAGGAAGCTTTTCGCGGGCGTCGCTGCGGCGGCGACCCTGTTGGGTGGCATGGCGTTCGGTGCCGCCGCCGCCAACGCGGCGGATACTGACGCGGCCAAGATTACGGTGAACAACGCCCAGGCGGGTTACACGTACACGGGTTACAAGTTCGCCACGTTCGATAACGTCCAGGGCACGGCCCCGAATGCCACGTCCGTCGAAGTGAACACCGTCGCCGCGTGGAAGGACGCCGTGTACCAGGCGGCCGACGCGGCCAACGGCGGCCAGCAGAACGATGTTCCCGCCGAGTACGCCGAGAACCCGGCCGCGTACGTGGCCACGTTCGATGCCGCCACCGCCCGTAGGTTCACCGACGAGCTGACGAAGCGCATCCCCGCGGGCGAGCAGGGCACTGCCGCCGTGAACGGCGTGATCACCGCCACCGAGGGCTGGTTCCTCGTGACCAGCAGGGCAAAGATGGCCGGCAAGTCCGCTTTGGTTGCCACCCAGATCACCAACGGTGGCAAGACCTACACGAAGATCACGCTGAACACCGAGGACGGCCAGCACAACATCGACACGCTGGGCCAGTTCAACGCCAAGGACGAGAACGTCCCGACGCCGCCGACCAAGACGGCTGACGGCAAGGGCACCGTGAACGTGGGCGACACCGTGAACTACACGATCACCGCCGTCGTCCCGCCCGCAGCAGCCGGCTACGACACCTACAAGTACACCATCACCGATGCCGCATCCAAGGGCCTCAACGTGGCCGAGGACAACGCCAACTTCACGGTCGTCGTCAAGAAAGGCAACGCCGACGGCACCGACAAGACCCTGGCCAAGGACACCGACTACACGCTGACCCAGAACGGTTCCGCCTCCGACGAGAACGGCACCGTGACGACCATCGCGTTCCCGAACGTGAAGGACTACGCCGGCAAGACCATCCAGGTGACCTACCAGGGCGTCGTGACCTCTGACGCCGTCGACCAGGTGACCAACACGGCCACCGTGAAGAACAATAACGACCAGACCGGCGAAGGCACGACTGTCGTCAAGAAGCTCGGCAAGTTCGACTTCACCAAGATCGGTGTCGGCAACGACGCCGAGGGTCTGGCCGGTGCCGAGTTCAAGGTTTCCGCTGATAAAGGCAAGACCTTCATCAAGTTCTCCCAGGACGCCAACGGCGTCTACTACCCGGACGCCACCAACGGTAGCGAGACCCTGACCTCAGCCGACGGCAAGGGAGCACAGAAGACCCTTGGCAAGGTCGCTGTCCGCGGCCTCGCCGAAGGCGTCTACACCGTTCAGGAGACCAAGGCCGCGACCGGTTACGCCGAGAACTTCAAGGTCACCTTCACCGTGACCATCGGCAAGGACGGCGGCGAGGGCACTCTGACCGTTGACAATCTCCATCAGGTCAACACGACCGACAAGACGGTCTTGAACGTCAAGTCCATCACCCAGCTGCCGCTCACCGGTGCCGCCGGTACCATGCTGTTCACCGTGGTCGCCGTGCTCCTCGCCGGTGTTGCCGCGACCGTGTTCGCCAAGTCCCGCTCCACCAAGCGCGCACTCAACGCGTGAGCTTGTGCAATTAACTGTCATCGTTCAGCCTGCAAAGACTGAACGATGACAACAGATGATTGAATCGGCCTCTTGCGCCTTATTGGATGCGGGGCCGATTCCGTCGTATCTGTGCCTATTTGTTGTTGTGACTATTACAGGTCATCATAGGTCTCAGGTCGGGAGATAGCATTATGTCTACAAGGGGCGGAAGATTCACACAGCAGGAGGTAGCGTATTTGCAATCCACGGCAGCCGTGGACCGCGCAACTACGAGCCGTATCACATATTCGGCTGCGTTCAAGCGCGAGAGCCTGAGACGATACCTGAATGGGGAGTCTCCGGTCAAGCTGTTCCGTGAGGCGGGGTTGCCTCCGGAATTGGTCGGATATAAACGTATCGGACGTGCGTTTAGCCGGTGGAAAGAAAACAAAGACGCCATACTAAGTGCTGAGCCAGAAGATGATCAGCCAAACAGTGCTTATAGCAGCGTGGATGCCAATGCCCGACTTGTTACGGAACTGCCGCAATTCGATGGTGCGTTGCCGAATGTTCCTGGCGAATATAGTCTGCGCCGTTTCGATGTGCGAGACACGTTGATTGTTCAGCAGATTCGGTATATCGCTCAGCTGGAGAATCAGATCATCTCACTGAAAGCCATCATTGCAGCGCATGACAAAGGAACAGGTGCGGCGGCTGACGATGAGAATGCTTAGAAAACAAGCATCTTCATATGTAATTGACGGCCGTATAGCGTCTACCCCCATGTCGCATAGTTTTGGCTCTGTAATGCTGGCATATTGCCAGGAATACAGAGCCAATTGTTATTGCATGATTCCCCTGTTTCTCGGTCGGCCGCGTCATCGTGCCCTCCTACCCTTCTAGCCATCATTGTTGTACGAATGAGTCCGAATGCCAAGATGAAGGCCGGAATAGTGCGAATAGCAGGCGGGCTTGTCGGTTCACGCGAATATCTTGGAACACATGACTTCCAATACCCTTCGTATGTCAACCATGTTCCTGCGCACCCTGCGCGAGGACCCCGCTGATGCCGATGTCGATTCGGCCAAGCTGCTGCAGCGCGCCGGCTATATCCGCAAGGCCGCACCCGGTATCTGGACCTGGCTGCCGCTCGGTCTGCGCGTGCTGAACAAGATCGAGGCCATCATCCGCGAGGAGATCAACGGCATCGGCGCCCAGGAAGTGCACTTCCCGGCCCTGCTGCCGCGCGAACCCTACGAGGCCACCCATCGCTGGGAGGAGTACGGCGATAACATCTTCCGTTTGAAGGATCGCCACGAGGCCGATTACCTGCTGGCCCCCACCCACGAGGAGATGTTCACCCTTCTGGTCAAGGACATGTACTCCTCTTACAAGGACCTGCCCGTCACCCTGTACCAGATCCAGACCAAGTACCGCGACGAGTTCCGTCCGCGCGCCGGCCTGATCCGTGGTCGTGAATTCGTCATGAAGGACGCCTACTCCTTCACCATCGATGAAGAAGGCATGCGCAAGGCCTACTATGACGAGCGCGGCGCTTACGAGCGTATCTTCCAGCGTCTTGACCTGAAGTACGTACCTGTGTTCGCCATGTCCGGCCCGATGGGCGGCTCCGCATCCGAGGAGTTCCTGGCTCCGATGCCGATCGGCGAAGATACCTTCGCGCTGGCACCTTCCGGCAAGGCATGGAATGTGGAGGCCCTGAGCACTCCGGAACTACCGGAAATCGATGCTTCCACCACTCCCGCCGCTTCCAAGGAAGCCACCCCGGATGCCAAGACCATCGATAACATGATCGAGCGTGCCAACGCCGACCACCCGCGTACTGATGGCCGTGAATGGCAGGCTTCCGACATCCTCAAGAACGTGGTGATCACCGTCAAGCACCCTGAGGATGAAGAGCATGACGAGCCGTGGCGTGAAGTGATTGTCGTCGGCGTGCCCGGCGACCGTACGGTGGATATGAAGCGACTGGAAGCCCAGTTCGCGCCCGCCGAACTTGAGGAAGCCACTGAGGAAGACCTGAAGCAGCACCCCGAACTGGTGCCCGGTTACATCGGACCGATGGTGCTTGGCCCGCAGGCCGAGGCTGCTGGCGTGAAGAACCCGGTTCGCTACCTGATCGACGCGCACGTGGTCAAGGGTTCCGCTTGGTTCACTGGTGCCGATGAGAACGAGGTCGACTACTACAACCTGGTGTACGGCCGTGACTTCAAGGTCGACGGCGTGGTGGAAGCCGTTGAGGTTCGCCACGGCGACATGAGCCCGGATGGTTCCGGTCCGTTGAGCTTCGAGCGTGGTGTGGAAATCGGTCAGGTGTTCCAGCTGGGTCTCAAGTACTCCAAGGCACTGGACCTGAAGGTGCTCGACCAGAACGGCAAGGCCGTGCCGGTGTGGATGGGCTGCTATGGCATCGGTGTTTCCCGCGTGCTGGCCTGCATCGCCGAAACACACCACGACGAAGCCGGCTTGGCTTGGCCGTCCGTGATTGCCCCGGCTGCCGTGCACGTGGTGGCCACCGGCAAGGACGCCGTGGCGTTTGAAGGTGCCGAGAAGCTGGTCGCCGAGCTTGAAGCCAAGGGCCTTGAGGTTATTTACGATGACCGCAAGAAGGTGTCTCCGGGCGTCAAGTTCAAGGATGCCGAGCTGATCGGCGTGCCGCTGGTCGCCGTGGTCGGCCGCGATTACGTCAACGACGGCACCATCGAACTGCGCGACCGCAACGGCGAAAACAAGGTCGCCGTGCCCGCCACCGAAGCCGCCGACGCGCTCGCCGAGCGCTTCGCCGCCCTCAGTTGAGTCCCACTTACTCAGCCTCGGCGTTAATCGCATCAAGCGCCATTCTGCCCAGTCGCAGAATGGCGCTTTGCTGTGGATAACCGAAACTTATCCACATTCTTAAAAATTCAACTGCGTCACAGTATCCACATTTGCCAGTTGCCCTTGTGCACTTCAAACGTCATGCCTCACAGTGGAGGTACCGCTGGGGCGTGCAAGCCGGCAATGAAGCCGGAGACAGGCTCCGGCGGTCCACATCCAAACAACAGGCCAGCAGGCCGAGGAAAGGACCGATCATGGCAAATCAACAAGCAGCAGTGACCGTCACCGGCTTTGTGGCCGGTGATCCGACACTAGGTGGAACCGAGAGCTTCCGCGTGCTGACATTCCGTATGGGCAGCACGCGCAGTCGACTCAACCCGACTACCAGACAATGGGAGGATTACGGAACCGCATGGGTGGGCGTCAAAGCGTTCCGTGCTTTGGCCGTGAACGCCGCCAGTTCGGTTCGCCGCGGTGACCGCATCATTGTGGTCGGCTCACTCATCACCGAGCAGTGGACCAATGAGCAAGGCGAACCGCGCAGTAGAACCGTTCTCGAAGCCACCAACATTGGGCATGACCTGACCTTCGGCACCACGTCGCTGATCAAGCCACAGCGTGCCGGTAATGGGAACGGAGGCAATGGTGGCAACGGTAACGGCAATGCCAACGGTGCCGTCGAAGGTATGGATGGCGGAAACGGGCAACGAGCATCGTCGCCGTACGTTAGGCCAACGCAATATGGCGCGGGCGGTGCCGCATCCGGTGTGGGTATTGACCCGTATGCGACCTCGTCGGAATCTGGCCCCGTCGAATTTGGGGTCACCTCCGATTCCGGCCAATCGCCGTCGCCATCAACCGAGTCCGCGGCCGTGGCCGATGCCGTCATGTCGCAACCGGACGCCGACACCAATCAACCACAGCCCGTGGCCCAACAAACCTACGTCGACGGTTTCGCCGAATCTTCCAATCCCAGTGATTCCGAATTCTGAGTGCCAACCATACATCATGAAAAACCGCTGTGTTCGCCTGTAATCGAGGCAAACACAGCGGTTTTCCTTTACATAACGGGGATTACCAAATACGCACACGGTCCTTGGGCGCGAGCCACATGGCGTCGCCTTCGGTCACGCCAAAGGCATCGTAGAAGAGGTCCACGTTGCTGGCGATGCCGTTGGTGCGGAATTCGGCCGGAGAATGCGGGTCGATCTGCAGGTACTGTTCGGCCAGCTCGTCGCGGTTCTTGGTGCGCCAGATGGAGGCGTAGCTCAGGAAGAAGCGCTGCAGGCCGGTGAATCCGTCCATTTCGGGGGCGGTATCGAGCAGTGCCTTGATGGCGGCGGGGGAGCCGTCTTCTTTGGCGTCGGACTTACCTGCCGCCTTGCCGAGCGCGAATGCATACGCCTTGAGCGCGATGTTCACGCCGCCCAAATCGCCGATATTCTCGCCGATGGTCAGCGCGCCGTTCACGTGCGGTGCCTTATCAGGCTCGTCAGCGTACTTCTCGGCCAGCTGCAGCGGCACAAAGCTGTTGTACTGGGCGATCAATGCGCCGGTACGGGCCTCGAAGTTCTTGCGATCCTCGTCGGTCCACCAGTTGTTGAGCTTGCCGTCGCCGTCGTACTGCGAACCCTGATCGTCGAAGCCATGGCCGATCTCGTGGCCGATCACTGCGCCGATGCCGCCATAATTCGCCGCATCCTCGGCCTTCGGGTCGAAGAACGGGGGCTGCAGAATCGCGGCCGGGAACACGATGACGTTCATGCTCGGCTCGTAGTAGGCGTTCACCGTCTGCGGATTCATCAGCCATTCGTCCTTGTCGACCGACTTGCCGACCTTGGCCAGCTGATAGCCGGTCTCGTACAGGTTCGCGGCCTTGGCGTTCTCGGCGGGCAGCGCATCCGCAGAAACACTCAGCGCCGAATAATCGCGCCAGTGGTTGGTGTAGCCGATCTTCGGCGTGAACTTGGAGATCTTCTCCAGAGCCTTGGCCTTGGTGTCCTCGCCCAGCCAATCGGAATTGGTGATGGACACGCGGTAGGCGTCAATCAGATTGGCGACCAGCTCTTCCATGCGGCGCTTCGAGCTTTCGGGGAAGTGCAGGCGCACGTATTCGCGGCCCACATCTTCACCACAAATGCCGTTGACCAGGCTCACCGCGCGCTTCCAACGATCGCGCTGCTTCTTGGCACCGGAGAGCACCTTGCCGTAGAAGTCAAAGTTGGTGGTGTCGAAGTCGCGAGACAGGGAGGAGGCGAAGCCCAGAATCATGTGAACACGGGCCCACAGCTTAAGGTCGGCCAGATCGGCCTCGGCCCAGAACGCATCAAGACCAGTGAGGAAGCTCGGCTCGTGCACAATGACGCGCGCGAACACAGACTTGAAATCAATCGGCTGAGCCTTGGCGGCTTCGGTGGCGTCATAAGCGGTCTGCCAAGCGTCGATCCAAGAACCGAGATCGAAGTTTTTCAGCGTGGCGGCCAGATCGGCGTAATCGGTGGGGTTGTAGGTCTTCACCGAGTCGCGCGTGGCCACATTGTCCCAATGGTTGGCGGCGATCTTGGTTTCCACGGCAAGGAAGTGGCGGGCCATGCCGAGCGCGGCTTCGCTGGGAACCGTGGCGGGAGCGTTGCTCTCGTCATCGCCGGTGTTGGACGGCAGCTCATCGCCACCGTTGGACTCGGCGGCGGGCGCGTATCCGGCGTTCACCAGCTGGGTGGCGACCATCGCCACGTATGCTTCGCGCACGGGAGCGTAGTGATCCTCGCGATAGTAGGCTTCATCCGGCAGACAAAGGCCGGCCTGCTCAAGGTGGGCGATGTTGCGGTCCGGGTCGCCCGGGTCGCCGTAAACGGCCAAGCCGAACAGATCGGGGCCGCCGGCTGGGTTGATCGTGCCGAGCACGCGCGTGAGTGCGGCCTTGTCGATGGCGGAATCGATGAGGTCAAGCTCGTCGCGGATTGGGTCAAGCCCGGCGGCCTCTATGGCGTCGGTGTTGAGGAATGAGCGGTACAGGGCCTCAGACTTGACAGCCGGGCAGTCGTCGGCGTCGAGGATGTCGCGTACTTGGTTTTCGGCGTCTTCGGCAAGCTTGTCGAAGGAGCCGTAGCGCGAACGATCGTCGGGCAATCGGTAGGTGTCGATCCATGGGCCATTCACGTAGCGGAACAGGTCGTTGGTCGGCTTGATGACGGAGGAGAACGATGCCGGGTCGATGCCCGACGTCAGCGTTTCGGTTTCGTTGGTCATGGCCCTAAGCCTAATCGCGGCGGGGGAGAAGCGTTGATGGTGCAGATATTGCGTTATGGGCATTGCGCTGTCAGTGAACTAGACAGATTGCCTAATTGTGGTGATGGTTCAAATTAGACAACTTGTCTATCATAGTATGTGGAATCTGAACATGGACCTTGAGCTAAGGAGTTACGATGAGCAATCCGAACGAGGACCAGTGGAATGGCCAGACGGGCCAGCCCAACCAGAGCCAGCCGAACCAGCCGAATCCGGCGGGTCAACCGGGCCAACCGCAGTATGGTGCGTATGACAGCAATCATGGCGGCCAATATCCTCCGCAAGGTGCGCCGGGAGCGCAAGACACTCAGAATCAGCATGCGCAGAACGGCCAGCCACAAGGCGAACCGAACCAGAACCCGTACTACGGCCCGTACGCCTACAATCCGAACTATGGCCCGAACGGCCAGCCGGCATGGGGGCCGGACGGTCGGCGGTATCAGGCGGACGGCCAATCGAATAGCCAAGCGGACGGGCAGCCGAATGGTCCATGGGGCGATCAAAGTCAACCCGGCTGGCAGCAGACCAACTGGTATGTCGGCAATTTCAGTCCATTCCGCCTGATCGAGGAATGGCTGCCGGAAAAAGCCAAGACCAAGATTCGCATCATTTACGGCGTGGTGGGCGTGGCCGCCATCGCCTTGGGCGCTGCGCTGTTGCTGGTGCCGAACAAGACGCTGGCTTTGGCCGCATTGTTGCTCGGCGTGTATTTCGTGATTTCCGGCGTGGTGCGCATCGTCAGCGCTCTCGTGGAGCCGGGTCTGCCGGGCGGCTGGCGTGTGCTGGACGTGTTCGTCGGCATTCTGCTGACCTTTGGCGGCGTGGTGGTTGTGCGCAACTACGGCATGACCGGTCAGACGCTGGCATTACTCATTACTTTGATGGTCGGTTTCGGATGGATTATGGAAGGCGTGCTGTCGCTGGTTGAATCGTGGCGTATCCCGCATTCCGGCTGGGCCATCGCCTATGCCATCATCTCGATTATCGCCGGCTTCGTGGTGCTGATGAGCCCGCTGAGCTCCGCCGTATTCATGATTATCTTCGGCGGATGCGCCATGGTGGTGATGGGGATTACTTCAGTGATTCGCGCGTTCACTTTCGGCAAGCGTCGCAAGTAATCTCACGCTTCATGCAACCAGTCCCCAGACAATCAATCCAAAGCGCCCGTGCAGGCTATGTGCTGCCGGGCGCTTTTTCTCGGCCTTGGCTATTAATGGGCTGCGAGTGGATTTCAGGTAGGCTTCTGGCGGTTGACCTCGGGCTGGTCTAGAGTTGAGAACAAGTCTCAACAAGGTAGAAAGAATCTCATGATCGAACTGAAAACCCCTCGTGAAATCGAGGAAATGAAGCCGGCTGGTCGTTTTGTCGGCGGCATTCTGAAGGAACTGCAGGAGACCACCAAAGTTGGTACCAACCTGCTCGAAATCGACGAGTTCGTCCACAAGAAGATCGTGGACCGCAAGGGCGCCGAATCCTGCTATGTTGACTACGCTCCTGACTTCGGCACCGGCCCGTTCGCCCACTACATCTGCACCTCCGTCAACGACGCCGTGCTGCACGGCGTGCCGTACGACTACAGCCTGAAGGACGGCGACCTCGTCTCCCTCGATCTCGCCATCTCTGTGGACGGCTGGGTGGCCGATTCCGCCGTCAGCTTCGTGGTCGGCAAAGACCCGGACCCCGAAGACCTGCGCATCATCAAGTGCACTGAGGAAGCGCTCGCCGCCGCCATCGACGTGGCCAAGCCCGGCAACCGTCTCGGCGACATCTCCAACACCATCGGCGACGTCGCGCGCGAATACGGCTACCCGATCAACCTCGAGTTCGGCGGTCACGGCGTGGGCCACATCATGCACGGCGACCCGCACGTGCCGAACGACGGCCGCGCCCACCACGGCTACAAGCTGCGCGAAGGCCTGGTCATCGCCATCGAACCGTGGTTCCTCAAGACCACCGACGAGATCTTCCAGGATCCGAAGGACGGCTGGACCCTGCGTGCCTCCGACGGCTCGCGCGGCGCCCACTCCGAGCACACCATCGCCATCACCGAGAACGGCCCGATCGTTTTCACCGATCGCACCAACCTCTGATCGGCGTTTGGCGTATGGTAGGTGCCTGATTGGCCTGTGATGGGCGATCAGCGTCTCATTAGCCGTCCGTCTGTTCGCGGTTTTCCCGCGAATTCGAGACGTAACAAGCCGAAGTGCGTTTGCTTTGATAGCATGAGCGCACTTCGGCTTTCGTGTATCGACCGGCATTCGCCAGCGGTAACACAGAAGACATAGAGTACCGAACACTAGTGTTCGCGAACGCGTGAACGTTAATGTTTGGGGTAAGTGGTTCATGAAGAGGAAGGTGCGCGAATGGCAACGGCACAACTTGATGTCGATTCGAACAAGTTCAACCTGCCCGTGGTTAAGGCTAGTGCAGGGCCGGATGGCATCGTCGTTTCCAAACTGCGCAACGATGGCTGGGTAACGCTTGATCCCGGATTCCTCACCACCGCGCAGTGCGAATCGAAAATCACCTACATCGACGGCAAGCATTCGATTTTGCGCTACTGCGGTTACCCCATCGAGCAACTGTGCGAGAACTCCGATTTTCTGGAGGTGGCGTGGCTGCTGCGCCACGGCGAGCTGCCGAGCAGGGCTGAGTATGAGCAGTTCTGTGCGGACATCAATCACAAGACGATGGTTGGCGAAGACTTCCGTACCTTCATGGGTTCGTTCCCGCGCTCCGCTCACCCGATGAGCGTGCTTGCCTCCGCCATCAATGCGCTGGCCACGTTCTACCCGGACACCACCGATATTTCTGACAACGACCAGCTTGATGAGGCCGCCAAGATCATCATGGCCAAGGCCCGTACGATTGTGTCGTACATCTTCCGCCGTCGTCGCGATGAGCCGATGCTGTACCCCGATTACGCGCGCGGCTATGTGGACGACTTCCTGCGCATGTGCTTCGCTGTGCCGTACGAGCCGTTTGAATCCGACCCGCTGTATGTGCATGCTTTGGGTCGTTTGTTGATTATTCATGCCGACCATGAGCAGAACTGCTCGACCTCGGTGGTGCGTATCGCCGGTTCCGCCCACGCCAACCTGTATTCGGCGGTGGCCGCTGGCGTCAATGCGCTGTCCGGTCCGTTGCATGGTGGTGCGAATGAGGCCGTACTGCGCCAATTGAAGGCGATTCGTGATTCCGGCAAGTCTGTGGCCGAGTTCGTGCGTGATGCCAAGGAGAATGGCCAGAAGATTTCCGGCCTTGGCCACCGTGTATACAAGTCGTATGATCCGCGCGCGGCGATTGCCAGGAAGTATCTGGAAAAGATCATGGAGCGCGAAGATACGCAGAAGCTGCCGTCTGACGAGCGCGCGCTGTTCGCCGTGGCCACCGAGCTTGAAGATATTGCGCTGAATGACGAATATTTCGTATCGCGCAACCTGTATCCGAACGTCGACTTCTACACGGGCTTGATTTATCGGGCGATCGGCTTCGATCCGGCCATGTTCACCACGCTGTTCGCGCTGGGCCGCATTCCCGGTTGGATTGCGCAGTACCGTGAGATGTTGGCCGACCCGAATACCAAGATCGGCCGCCCACGCCAGGTCTACACCGGTCCGGTCGAGCGCGATTTCGTGCCGATGGACGAGCGGTGATTGTTGGTTTGAGAAAGCGCTTCGCTGGAGATTCCAGTGAGGCGCTTTCTATATGTACAGCGCAAACCAGCTATGCTGCGACGGCTGCATAAGAACTAGCAGGGCTAGTTCTGAAATTGAAATAATATGTGCGGTATCGAGGCGCACCGAGGGAAGGCGTACGAAGGTACGTCGACCGAGGGGCAACGAAGATAACGCTCCATTATTTCAATTTCAGTTCTTGTGCAGCTTGGCGTTGAGCTCAATTCCCACCTTGCGGTAGCGGGCTTCGATGCGGCCGTTCACCGAGTTGCGGATAAACAGAATGTTGTCTTTGCCGGAGAGCTCAGCACCCTTGACCACTTCCAGCGGTTCGCCAGCGGCGGCCTTGGCCTTGTCCCAGATGGTGATCTTAGTGCCGGCGGTGATGTACAGACCGGCTTCGACGGTGCAGTTATCGCCCAGAGAGATGCCGATACCGGCGTTGGCGCCGAGCAGCGAGTGCTCGCCGATGGAATTGCGCAGCTTGCCGCCACCGGACAAGGTGCCCATGATGGAGGCACCGCCGCCGATGTCGGAACCGTCACCCACGACCACGCCTTGCGAAACACGGCCTTCGACCATGGAGACGCCGAGCGTGCCGGCATTGAAGTTCACGAATCCGGCGTGCATCACGGTGGTGCCGGAAGACAAGTAAGCGCCGAGGCGCACGCGGTCGGCGTCGCCGAGGCGCACGCCGGTGGGCACTACGTAATCGATCATGCGCGGGAACTTATCCACACCGAACACGTTGACAGTGGCGGCAGGAGCTGCGGCAGGCAGTCCGGCCTGGGAGGCGAAAGCGAGAGCGGCTTCGGTGGAGGCGCGTTCGACGTCGGCCTTGCGCAGCGTGAAGTCTTCAACGGCGAAGGGGCCGTAGTTGGTCCACACCACATTGGCGAGCTGGGCGAAGATGCCGTCGAGGTTCAGCGTGTTCGGCTTGGCCATGCGCATGCTCATCAAATGGAGCTTCAGGTAAGCGTCCGCGGCATTACTGATCGGCTCGTCCAACTGGCTGACGACGAATACCGGCACGCGGCGAATGCCACGGGCGTCGGCCTCATCGTGAGCCAAAGTACCGAAATTGTGGTTCGGGCGATCGGACTCGGCCGGTGCCTCACCGAGATTCAGTTCGGGGTACCAGACGTCCAGGGTGGTGCCGGCGGCGTCTACGCTGGCCAGACCCCAGCCCCATGCGGTACGCTCTTCGCTCATAGTTGCTCCTTATTGTTGTACGCGCTAGTGCACGCTTGTGGACGCGCGATGCGATTAATGATTCCCACCTTAGCCTTATGTGCGCCTAGGTGAGGGACGATGCCCGCGAAATGGCTTGAAATCGTATTTCCCGGTAAAAAATTACCGAGTGTGATTGGCGATGGGATGATAGGTTCTCCGGTGAAATTCGCTGGTGAACAACTCGACAAGGAGGTGTGCGATGTGATGTTGCATCATTCGGGAGCATAGGCTGTGGCCATGCGACGCCCGGCATCATAGAGTTTGCGCTTGAGCGAATCGGGCTCAAGAATCACTACGCGGCCATCCCAGGAATACTGCAATGCCCACCAGAACACAGCGCGTTCGGGAGCATCGACGATGACTTCGAACTGTGTGCCGTCCGGTGAATGTTTGATTTGAGGGTCGTCGAACCATTCGAACACGTTGTTGAGCATGGATTCGTCTCGTACGGCCATGCGGATGCGAATCGGGGCATCGGCTACGGGGTATGGACGGTGGCGCATGAAGTTCACTGCGTCAAAATCAGCTGGTGCTGGTTTTTCCAGTGGCACTGTGCCGTTCCTGCCTTTGGCGCTGACGTTGGCGATTCGGTTGACCACGAAAATGCGGAGGTTGTCTTCGCCATGCAGGTGGCAGATGAGGTAATAGCGTCCGTTCTTGTACACCATCTGGTAAGGGTCGGCGGTGTAGGTAATTCGGCCTGCACCCGTACGGCTTTTATGCGGTATCAAGGTGCCATCCGGTCCGTAATCACGGTATTGGAAGGTTACGCCGTGGCCTTCTTCGATGGCTTGATTCAGCTGGTCGATAGTGGATAGGAACTCACCGTTGATATGCGTGTAGGTGGCCACATGGTCCAGGTAGCCTACTGCCTGCCCGGCGGCGCCTGCGAGCTCGCGGATTTTACCGATGAGGTCGTCCATGGTGTCGAGGCTGATGCGAGATAGGGTAAGACTGTCTAGTAGCAGTCGCATTTCGGCAGTGGACAGGAATGCATCAAGATACCAGCCGGGTTGTGGATTCTTGCATTCGATGCCGGCAAGGTCGCTTTCGGTGAGATGCCCGATATGTCTGCCGAGAAATTCCGTGGAGGTCAGCTTTTTGAGCTGGTTTCGTATGGTCTTCTCGGTCGGCAGCTCGCTTGGATCTTCCAGCTGGTGTTTACGGGCAAGCTCATCGAGTATTTGCCGCACGGTCAGGCCATGCCCAAAGTAACTGTGACGCCACAGCACCTCGAAGATTTCGAGGGTGGTGTTCCCTGCATAGGATTTGCGTTGCGCCGGCTTGTCTGCATCCATACATTAAGGCTACCGCGCGCTTCGTCTAGGATGGAAACGTTGGGTTGAAATACATTCGCTGGAAAGGAGGCTCGCCCATGAGCAAAGGGTATGGTGTGTTTGGCCATGTTCCCGATAATGCGGATGACGATGGCCTCCTGCCTTATGAGGATGATGATTCCGGCGTTTCCTGGGGCCATGCGTTGCGTCGTCGCAATCCTTGGAAAAGAGGAGACGACGAAGATGCCGATTACGACGACGGTCGGTATGACATAGATGACACTGATGACACTAATGGGGGCAGGGGCATCTATGCCGGTAAAAGCGGCGGAGTAGGCGGCATTTCTGGTGAGACGGGTGGAATACTTGGTAGCTCAGGCGCGGCCGGCAGCAGAGACGTAACGTTTGGTGGAACGGACAGTTTGTCCGCCGCCGATGCGGTGATGCCCTATCGTTTCAGGCAAGGACGTTCCGTATGGTTCGACGATGAGGACGAAGGCCATTTCGCCGGGTCTGCGAAGCGTGCCGAAGCCCATGCCGTCCCTATCCTTGCGTTACGCAACGATGTGGAATCGTCATCGTCGAATGCCGTGCTCGCTCGTGCCCGTAGCATTGCGCGCAAAGCGGCCACCATGGTTATCAATCCGGTATACAGCGAAAATCATCGAACCGGGTATGCCGAGCTTGACGGTATTCTACGTGGCACCACCAGCCCATCGAGTAGGTATCGTACCAGCGTGCAATTCGACCTCGATACGGGAGAAGCCGTCGGTGGCAAGTGCTCATGCCCGGCTTACGGCCGTGGCTATGGCATGTGCAAGCACATGATTGCGCTCGCCTTCATATTCTGCGATGATCCGCAGCGTTTTGAAGGCTACCGTGCCGGGGCCGCACGACCGTCTCGGACGCTGATTGACTATATGGAGCACGCCGATAGGCAAGACGCTCAAGCCAAAATTCGTCGTCGCAATGCGGTTATGCGTCGGTTTGATGCCACGCAAGGGAAAAACGGTGCAAATGCTCGGCGTACAAAAAGCGGATACGGCTCTCGTGCCGGCACCCGAGGCGGCGGGTATCAGGGTGACAGCGAGACTGTGGGCTTGGGGCAGGTGCAGCTTGTCCCGATATTGAGTTTCATCGACGGCGTGTGGAGCGTGGAGTTCAAGATCGGCTCGGCTTCCAATGGGTCCAGCTATGTGCTGAAATCGATTCCGCAATTTGTGCTTGCCATGGCGAACGGCGACTATGCGGATTATGGGCAGAAGCTTGCCTTTATTCATACGCCGGATATGCTCGATGATGATTCGCGCCCCCTGCTGGACGTCCTTGATGATGCGATGGCCGTGCGTCGTGCGGCCGAGCAGCAGGACAGGTATTACGGGCATATCGCCATCGACCGTCATCTGACGCTTTCAGCACCGGAAGTGGCCCGGTTGCTGTCCGTACGTGAGGGCAGAGGCGTACAGCTCGTGCTGAACACATGGTTCTCCGGGCAGCCTGCATCGGTGCCAGTTGATGGTGGCGAGCCAGATTTTCTCATGCGCATTGCGCGGCGTGATTTCAATACGTATGGTCCGGATGCCGGATACCTGCTTACCGGAGTGCCAGCGGTGGAAACCGTGATTGACGGCGGCAAGAATGTATGGCTGTTGCTCGCCTCCACTAATCCGGCCGGTGCGGTATCCGCCATGGTGGCGGGCTCTCAGCGTAAAAGCGCAGCAGGATGCCGATTCGTCCGTTGCCCGAAACGATTGATTCCGTTGCGAGGACTATTGGGAGACCTGTTTGAACCCGATGGCGAGGGACAGGTCATTGCCGGCGATGACATCGCCCTATTCGCACGCACGCTATTGCCTCAGCTGGTTGGTGCCGGACTGTTGGAGGCCAGTGAGATTCCTCGCGAGCTGGCTGAATTAAGTCCTACGGAATGCAGCCTCCAGTTTTATCTGGATCGTGATGAGCATGGTGTGCAATGCGAGGTCAAGGCACGCTACGGCGATGCCATTGTCCCGTTGCTACCCGATGGCCCGACGGTGCATGCTGAGGGCGAGCGTTCCATCCCCTTGTCTCGGGGCGTGATTGGGCGTGATTTCGACGCTGAGCATCTTGCGATTGATGTAGTGCGTGAATTCTTTACCATGCCTGACCAGCGCAAGCGCGTTGCGGCCGCCACTCATCAGACGGTGAATGGGTTCCGAACGCCGGCCGCGCGAAAGGCCACCAAAAAATTCGTGTCTGATGCGGCCACTATCGATCGCGATGACACCACGCAGATCGTTCGTCTCTTTGACGAGGGATTGCCGGCACTAAAGGAAGTGGGGGAGGTCTTCACCACACCGGCTTTTGACCGGCTGATCGCGCCCAAGCCACCAAGCGTCAAAGTCGGATTGTCCATCAAAGGCAACTTGGTGGAGATATCACCCCTCGCTGATGAAGTGCCGCCGGACGAAGTGGGTGCCTTGCTATCTTCGTACCGTCGGCGTCAACGATTCCATCAGTTGAAGGACGGCACGCTTGTCAAACTCAGCGGCGCGAATCTCAGCACGTTGGACCGATTGGCCAGCGACCTCGATCTGAGCGAGCAGCAGCTCAACTCCGGACTGATCGAGTTGCCGGGCGGTCGAGCATTCCTACTGGATGGTGAGCTGCCGGATGACGGCTCCGATGTAGTCAAGGACGCTTCGTTCACCGAATACATCGACGATCTCAAGATCATCGACCCTAAGTCGTATGAAGTGCCGGATAGTCTCAAGCATATTCTGCGCCCTTATCAGGTCGAAGGCTTTCAATGGCTGAACACGTTGTGCGACAAGGGTTTTGGCGGCATTCTGGCCGATGAGATGGGCTTGGGTAAATCCGTGCAGCTTATCGCGTTGCTCCTGTCTCGATATCAGCGGAATACCGGCGAGATGGGCGACGGCAGCCTTGGCCCATCGCTGATCGTGTGCCCGGCGTCCTTGGTGTACAACTGGGGTGCCGAATTCACCAAGTTCGCCCCGAGCTTCAATGCCGTGGTGGTGGCCGGTACCAAAGCCGAGCGCCGTACCGCCATCGGCCGTGCGTTCCGGGCGGATGAACCCACCGTGCTCATCACCTCATACGACCTGCTGCGCCGAGATGTCGATGATTACACCGCCAATGAGCAACGTTTCAATGTCATGGCATTGGATGAAGCCCAGTACATCAAGAATCACACCACGAAAATAGCCAAAGCGGTCAAGGCCGTGGCCGCCGACCATCGTTTCGCCTTGACTGGCACGCCGATCGAAAACCGACTCTCCGAACTATGGAGCATTTTCGACTTCCTGATGCCGGGGCTGCTCGGCTCATATAAGCGATTCCATGAGCGTTATGAGTTGCCCATCTCCAATGCCCGGGCCGCGGATGGCAGCACGGCTGAAGGTCGGGCCGCCGCACAAGTCAATCCTGAGGCCGCTCGGGTATCTCGCCAATTGCAGTCGTTGGTGGGCGTGTTCATCAAGCGCAGGCTGAAGTCCCAGGTGTTGACCGATTTGCCGGACAAGCTAGAGACCACGCTGACCGTGCGGCTTGCCGGCGAACAGCGCAAACTGTATGCGGCTCACGAGCAGCGGCTCAGAATGCAGCTCGAACACAGCGAAGAAGCCGATTTCAACACGTCGAAGATTCGCATCCTCGCCGAGTTGACCAAGTTGCGCCAGATCTGCTGCGATCCGAGGCTGCTGTACGCCGATGCCAAGGATCAATCGGCCAAGCTTGCCGCCATCACCGAACTGGTGGAAACCTGTGTGAACGAAGGCAAGAAGGCGCTGATCTTCTCCCAGTTCACCAGCTTCCTTGATCTGATCGCCGAACGTTTCGACGCGCAAGGACTACGCTACTACACCATCACCGGATCCACGCCTAAAAAGAAGCGTCTCGAACTCGTCGACCAGTTCAATGCGGACGATACGCCCGCCTTCCTGATTTCATTGAAGGCCGGCAACACCGGACTGAACCTGACCGGTGCCAGCGTGGTCATCCACGCCGATCCATGGTGGAACGCTGCCGCGCAGGATCAGGCCACCGACCGAGCACATCGTATCGGCCAGACCGAAGACGTCAACGTGTATCAGGTGGTGGCCAAGGACACCATCGAAGAACGCATCTTGGAGCTTCAGCATACCAAGAGCGAGCTCGCCCGCCAGTTCACCGATGCTTCCTTGCTTGCCGACGAAGCCGGCACCGGCGCCAGCGCCCTCACCGAAGCTCCCGCCTCCATCGCCACCCTCACCAAGGACGATCTCCTCAATCTGCTGGGATGAGAAGATCCTGCTCGGTGCTCTTGAGCTTGGGAGGCGGAAACAGTCTGGGCTTTGTGGACCCGTTCGCTAAGCCGAGACCGGAGTCGATAGCGGTGTGGCATGGTGCGTGCGTGGGGAGCGTGATTCAGTTGTTGGCTGAGGCGATTCGGACGCTGTCGTTTTGTGCTTTGTTTTGCCGTTGACCAATTGAAATGCTCGTTGGTAGGAGACCCCCAATAAAGCTCCGATTTGTCGATACGTGAGTCCCTCGTTGCGTAGGGCCCGTGCGGCGAGTCGGGATTCGGCAGCCGCTTGTGCGTTGGCTTTTTTTGCTATTTCGCGCTGCAGGAACATTTCTGTTACGTGTTGTTTGGCTTGTTTCGGCAACACAAACGTCACCTTGAGCTCCGGATTGTCGTCGTCGTTCATGACAGTGATGAGATCTTTAGCCATTGGCTCGATGTCGTCAAGTCCTTTGGCCTGGGTCGACCGTTCGATAGCTGGTACCTGAACGTACCAATATCGGCCATCGGGTTGCACAAGCACGTCATAGTTGCTCATTGCCACCACCCCTTTCCGAGTTTCTGCTCGCTCTCGTTGATGATATCCAGCGTGGTTCGTTCTGAGACTTCATTATGGCGGGGGATGGGTATCCTCAACCCGTCCAGGCAGTAAACCTCATGTCTGCTGCCTTGCCGTAACAAATAGAAATCGAGCCCTCGCTGCTTTGCCGCTTGCCGAAGTTTCTTGATGATGAGTTTTCTTCGTGTCATCATAACTCTCAATCTCGCACTAGACAAAATGCGTATACCGAATTGCCGGGTGGGAGTTGTGGGTAAACGTAGAGATGTTCATTGGTCCTTCTTTCTGTTGTCTGACGCGTCGTTGCGTGCGGGTGCATCTGACGGTATGGGATGAGGTTTCTGATTGGCAAGCTGAACGGGGGTATGTGGTTCTAGCTTCCGAGTTATCCACATTGATAAAGTGCTTTTTTAAAGTGACTTTCCCGTGTTGGTCGTGGATGCTGCGAGCAAGGCAAGAACGGTCGATCACGTCGCGATGTGTGTGGGTGAATGGTGAAAGTGATTTTCGATATTTTTATATTGATATTCGATATATTATGATGGTGACATACGGGGCAGTGCAGGTTCATCCATTGATATTGGATTAAGGAGCATAGCCATGAACGCTGGTATCGCATTCATCTCTCGCAAATCTCGCAAAGCAGACGTCGCTTGGCGCTATGCCATTGCACTTGGTCGGTGGCGGGGGAGTCGGCGTTATGTTCGACGTCAGTGCCGTCATTGGCAGATGGCGCAACCGCCACGAACACAGGGGTCTGATCGTTGGCCAGAATCGCCTTCAATTCCTCGTCCGTGTATTTCTTGACACCGCCTTTGAACAGATCCGGTCGGCCGGCATGATGCACTTCGAGCACCTGCCGCAGCAGTTCGTCGATTTGGGGAATATCGGCCGCCGTGGCCCTACGAATCATCATGTCATCCATTTGATTCAGTCTAATCGTGCAGTCTCGACCGGCAGATGATCATTGCCCGCGATAAGAGACACGGACGGGCAAGATGGGTGATTGTTCGTTCAGGCTTTCATCCTCGCCGCAACGTCACGGTAGTCTGGAGTGCGTGAATCGCAAGAAACAGCCAGTGGAGAAGTATGAGCGGGGCACCCGTTCGTACACGATGTCGCATATTCGTGGCAAAGACACCAAAATCGAGGTGCTGGTACGCAGCTATCTGTTTCGCAAGGGTTTGCGATTCCGCAAGAACGACAAGCGTTACCCCGGCCACCCGGATGTAGTACTGCCGAAATACCACACCATCGTGTTCATCAACGGCTGTTTCTGGCACATGCATGAAGGCTGTTCCAAACATTCGATGCCGAAATCGAATGTGGAATTCTGGCAGACGAAGCTACTGCGCAATCACAATCGAGACATCGCGCAGCGGGCTGAACTGGAGGCCGCCGGCTGGCGTGTAATTACCGTATGGGAGTGCGAATTAACGAAAGCCGTGCGTGACGAACGCCTCGCACGGCTGTATGAGCAGATTGTTGAAGGAGATGCAGATTCAGCGGAATAATTTCAGCTCCCCTCTGGAGGGGAGCTGAAATCAGACCTCAAACGGGAACTTCAGGCCCCAACGGTCGCGAATCGCATCCATCAGCTCCATGATTCGGATGGTGTCGGCGTGCGGCATCGCCTCGCATTCGATCTTGCCATCCAGCAGCGCGTTGGCTGCATCGGCCACCTCATACTCATAACCGGTCAACTGCGACGGCACCGCAACACTGCGCACGGGCTTGTGATCGTTGTTGTAGATATCGATGGACTCGGGATTGTTGATATTGGTGACCACCAAATACCCTTCGGTGCCCCACACGTAGCCGCCGCGATCGGAGGAAACCAGCATCGAACTGGTGGACACGGCCATCGTGCCATCATCGTAATACAACGTGGTGGAATTCTGTGCATCCACACCGGTTTCGGCGGCCATCATCGACGTATCGAAATGATCCAGCGTGCGGCCATGGTCGGCACCGATCGCCATATCCAGGAAGTTCAGCGGATACACGCCCACATCGAGCAGCGCGCCACCGGCACAGGCCGGATCGGTCATACGTGCCTTGCCGGACACCGGATAGCACAGGTTGGCGCTCGCCGCTTTCACCTCGCCGATCTCGCCGGACTCGATAACTTCGTTGATGAGCTTGCGGCTGGGCATGTAGCGCGTCCAGATGGCCTCCGTGCACAGCATGCCGGTTTCCTCGGCCACGGCCAGCGCCTCACGTGCCTGCCCGGCGTTCGCGGTGAACGACTTCTCCACCAGCACGTTCTTGCCGGCTTTCATACACAGGATCGCCTGTTCGGCGTGCAGACTGTGCGGGGTGGCGATATACACCAGATCCACATCCGGGTCCGCCGTCAACTCCTCATACGATCCATAAGCCTTGTCAAAATGCCATTGGTCGGCAAAAGCCTGCGCGCGCGTAATATCACGGGCCGCTACCGCATACGGGTGAATCCATGAGGAATACAGTGAATCTTCAGCCATCTGGGTCAGGGTGCCGGCCATGGTGTGAGCTATGCGGCCCGCACCCAGAATCGCGACGTTGATCTTTTCGCCGCTGGCCTCGAACTCGGCGCGTTTGCCATTGAATCGACTCATTATTCCTCCTTGAATACGGGTTGGTACACTCAATCGACCTACAGTGATTATAGAAGAAGAAACCTTGTCCCGTGAGGCGGATAGAACCGAAATATGGAAAACGAAGCAGCGCAGCAGCCCCAATCTCCGGCCGCGTCTCCAGTCATGTCCCGCCGAGCGCGTGAGGCCAATCCCTTCCGTGCCATGGTATTCGGCGAACAAGCAGACAAGATGATCGCCCAAGGTATCAGCGTCATCAAATTAAGCCTTGGCGAGCCCGATTTCGGCGCGCCGCCCGCCGTACGCGACGCCATGCGCGAACAGTACGACGGCCGGGCCCTGCCGTACACCGCCGCCATGGGCCTACCTGAACTGCGTCAGGCCATCGCCGACTTCTACCGCGAGCGTCATGACCTTGACATCGACCCCAAGCGTATCTGCGTGACCGCCGGCGGTTCGGCCGCCCTGCTGTTGGCCACCGCGCTGACCGTGGACCCCGGTGACGATGTGATTGTGGCCGACCCCTCCTACCCATGCAACCGCGAACTTGTGCGGTCGTTTGAAGGCCGGGTCATCGACGTTCCGACCTCGGCCGCCACCCGCTTCCACCTGACCGCCGACCTGTGCAGCCAGTACTGGACGAGCAAGACCAAGGCCGTAATGATCACGTCGCCGTCCAACCCCACCGGCACCACCATCGACTTCAACGTATTGGACGAGGTGTGCAAGTTGGCCGCCAGCCGCGGCGCATGGCGCATCGTGGACGAAACCTACCTCGACTTGGCTGACCGGGAGCCGGACGGTACCGAAGTCAAATCCGTGCTGGCCTGCGACCCCGATGCCATCGTATGCAACAGCTTCTCCAAGTTCTTCGGCATGACCGGCTGGCGCCTCGGCTGGGCGATTCTGCCGGACGAGCCCACTGTGCTGGAAGCGGTTGACGATCTGGCCACCAACTACTACCTGTGCGCCCACACGCCCACGCAACATGCGGCGCTCGCCTGCTTCACGCCGGAAAGCTTGGCGGAATGCGAAGCTCGTCGTCAGGAATTGCTGGCCCGTCGCCGCATTGTGATTGACGGGCTCAAGCGCATCGGTTTGCCGGTTGAGGTGGAGCCGAATGGCGCGTTCTACGCCTACTTCAACATCTCCCGTACTGGTCTGGATGCCTGGACGTTCTGCGAACGCGCGCTGGATGAAGCCCATGTGGCTCTGACTCCTGGCCGCGACTTCGGTGCGGCCACAGCGGATACGCATGTGCGCCTGAGCTATGCCGCCTCACGTGAGGCCCTGACCGAGGGGCTGGAACGTCTCGGAACGTTCGTCGAATCGTTGTGAACGGCGCGGCAGCCGGTGTGATTGTTGTACAGTAGTCGAGTTTGTGTGATGTTCGGCTGGCCTCGCGGTGTTGGTTGCCGGCCGAACGACTCGCCATGGTGGCGCACGGCTGGCTGATTGCGATGGTCGGCCCGTTGTTCGGCCATCACGGGTTGGGTAAGGTCAGGAATAGGGATCATGGTCAATCTGCGTTCGCGCACCACGCGACTTGGTGTGCTTGATATCGGTTCGAACACTATCCACATGCTTATCGTCGACGCCGCTCCCGGCGCTCGCCCTGACCCCGAGGCCAGCACCAAATCCACAGTGCGCCTGATGAAGTATTTAAAGGATGACGGCTCAATCAAGAAGTCCGGCATCGAGGCGATTCTGGAAGCCGTGTCCCAGTGTATGCGGCTGGCCGAGGAATACGAAATCACCCAGCTGCTGGTTATGGCCACCTCCGCCCTGCGTGAGGCGCCGAACGGCAACAAGGTGATTCACAAGATCGAGGAACTGATTGGTCAGGGCGTCACCGTGTTGTCTGGCACGGATGAGGCTCGCCTGACCTTCCTGGCCGCCCGCCGTTGGTACGGTTGGGATGCCGGCCGACTGCTGGTGCTGGACATTGGCGGCGGCTCGCTTGAAGTGGCGATGGGTTCCGACGAAGAGCCGACCGTGGCGCTTTCCGCCCCGGCTGGCGCGGGCCGCGTCACCACTGAATTTCTGCCTTCCGGCATGGCCACGCCCGACGAGTTGGAAGACGTGCGTAAGAACGTGCGCAAGATTCTGGAGCCGATGGTCAAGGTTTTCCCGCAATCCAAGCACCCGAATCATGCGGTTGGTACCTCCAAGACCTTCCGTTCGCTGGCTCGCCTGTGCGGTGCGGTGATGCGTGCGCCGGGCCGTGAGGATTCGTGGATTATGACCCGCGAACAACTAGAGGATTGGATTCCGCGTCTGGCGGCGATCGCGCCTGAGCAGCGCGTGGCTTTGCCTGGCATCACTCCTGAACGCACGATGCAGATTGTGGGCGGCGGCGTGGTGGCCGACGAGATCATGAAGGCCCTGAATATTCAGGAAGTCGAAATCTGCCCGTGGGCCCTGCGCGAAGGCGCAATCCTGCGCTGGCTCGACCAGTTCGGTCGCACTCGCCTCGGTTTCTAGTTCGTACGGGCTTCCTGCTAGCGGGACAAGCCGGTAAGAGGAATCTTGCCTCCGTTGGCGGGGGCTGTTGGCGAAGCCGACTGGGGGTGGTAGCCGATCACACTACGCAAATCACCCAACCGCCACGGTAGCCAACAACGCCGCATGATCGGAGCCCTCGACTTTGACCACCTTGCATTGCCCGGCCTTCATGCCCTGATCAAGCACCACGTGGTCAATACCGGCGAACATCGGCATATACACGCGGTTCGTAGGCCACGAAAACGTAAACCCGTGTCCGGATTCACGTGCGGCATCCACGAACCGGTCGCCAAGAAAATCACGGAATGGCGTGTGATCGTAAGTGGCGTTGAAATCGCCCATGAAAATATACCGTGTATCCGTATGCTCGCGCATCAGACCCAACTCATCCAGCGATCGCTTCCACTGCCGCCAGTAGCCGGGTACGGGAGCGGTGGTGTGCACGGATACGAATCGAATCTGCTGGCCACCCATATCCACCGTGCCGCCGGGCATGAATGAGGCGCTGGAATTCACGTCATCGTCGGTCGGATCGGCAAGTGGCGTGGCCGACCAGAGGCCGTTACCGAATACGCCGTCAGACGATGAGACCTGCGCATACGGCAGATAATGCTCAATACCAGCCTCATTGAGTTTTTTGACGAAATCCTCGGTGGTCTCCTGCAAAGCAAGCACTTCGACGCGCTGATCGCGAACCAGCTCGACGATGGCTTGCGGGTCGGCCTGCCCCTTATACACATTGAAGGTCATGACGCGCGCGTAGGCATCGCTGGTGTTGGGGGAGGCTGCGGCCACGGCGTTCTGCGCGGCTTGGGGGAGTGGATCGGTCGAGTAGAAGAACGGATATTGCCAATAGCCATTGCATGCGATTGCGGCGATGGCGATTAGTGCGGCAAGGATACGCCGCGACACGATGGCCAACAGCAGGGCAATCAAGCCAAGCAACGTGAACCATGGCGTTGCCGATACCACAATCGGCGCAAATGGCAGTTCCTGTAAATCGGCAGGCAGCGCGCGGGCGGCAGCGCCGGCAAGGGCAAGAAGCGCGAACATCGTGGCGAGAAAACCAAGCAGACGATGCCGTTTGTGTGGCTTCACGGCAGACTTGGATACTGGGCGTGCCGTGGCTCTGGCAGAGCGTGGCTTGGCAGCGGCGCGAGCTCGTACGCTTGCGCCTGTGGTAGTACTCCGTGCCTTTGCCATGCTGCCCTTTCCTCCGGCTTGTTTACTGTTACTTTGCTTTTCGTGCGATTTGCCACTGTACCGTGTACGGCTTGTCTTTCAGTGTCTTTTCGCCGTGCGCAAGAGCAGTTCGCACCAAACTGGCACGAAAGACCGGGCCATGACCTGATGTCGGGTTCCTCCATGTGGCTTGCTCAGGTTGCCGGATGGCTTGCGCAAGCTGCCACGCGAACATGATGCGACTGGGCGTGTGGCCGTGTACAATGAAACGTCGTTGCCCGAGTAGCTCAGTGGATAGAGCACCGCTCTCCTAAAGCGGGTGTCGTCGGTTCGAATCCGATCTCGGGCACTTGGCTTCGGAAACATGACGGTATCTCAGCCTCTATTCATCGGTGATGAGCCATGGGCATTAGGCATGTGTAAACGTATAGGTTCCACTATCCATCATCCCGTCGTGTGAAACTATGCAAAGACATGTGGGGCTTCACGGTTGTCGTGAGGGTCCATGGCTATCGAATACACGGAAGAGAAGCGGTTTACTGTTGAGCAGGTTGAGGCGCTGTTCAAGTCGGTAGGTTGGGAATCGGCGCAGTGGCCGGAACGGTTGTTCAAGGCATTGCAGCATTCGGATACGGTGATCAGCGCATGGGATGGCGGCCATTTGGTCGGCTTGGTTCGCGTGCTCGACGATACCGAAATGGTGGCCTATATGCATTGGGTGCTGGTAGATCCGGCATATCACGGGCAGCATATCGGCAGCCATCTCGTTGAACTGGTCAAGGCTAAGTATCGCGACTACTTCTTGCTGGAAGTCATGCCTGAGGAAAGCAAAAACGCACCGTTCTACCAGAAGCATGGCTTCCACCTGATGGACGATGGCCGCGCCATGCAAATCGTCAATCGCGGCTGACGGGCTGGCAGTGCGGACGGCGCAAGAGCGGCGGCATGCGCCAATCGTGGGCAACGTACGTAGTCGTTGACGGTTATCCCGTAGCAATGTTCACAATACGACCCCTTGTCCATACAGTGAAAATAACGGCTGACGTTCGACGTTGCTGCGCTATGACTAGAGACCATGAGTGAAGACAAACAGTATGACTTCTATGTGGCCGGTCCGTTCTTTGATCCTGAACAAACGGCAAGTATGGAACGTTTGGAAAAGATATTGGAAGACCATGGCAAGGTACTGTTCAAGCCGCGGTTTGTCAGCCAGATCGAAGAAGTAGGCCCTGAAGGATGCTTTGCGGACGATATCCATGGCATTAATGCTGCTAAAGCCGTGGTCGCCAATCTTATGGACGAGGACCCGGGCACGATGTTCGAAATCGGATATGCGCATGCGCTGGGAATCCCGGTGTACGGCTATTTCGAAAACCTTACGCCAATGGATCGTGTCAATCTGATGATTGCGCAAGCGGTCGAACTGGTGTTCGTCGGTCCTGATGATGTGGCGAAATACTTGGAAACCGGCGAGCATACGGAAGTCGATTACATCCAGTTCTAAACAGCTCTAACAGGTTCTCTGCAAGCAGGGTTGGCGGCGTTCTCGTACATAGTCATGTACGGGAACGCCGCAGTGGTATAGGGATATTCCAACAAGCGGCATAATGGGGTCGTGGGAAAACCAGTCGGATACAAGTGAAGTGTCTGAATTTCGTAAGGAGTGCCGTTATGAGTAACCACAATCCCATGAATATTGCCACCGACTTTGCCAAGGCCACGGGAGGAACCGCTCGCAAAGTTGTTGCTTTGACCGATAAAGGTCCGTTGAATGGCTTTAAGAAATTCCTGTCGCGCGGATCGATGATTGATATGGCGGTAGGTGTGGTGATGGGCTCTGCCGTTACCGCTGTGGTCAATTCCATCGTCGACAATCTCATCAGTCCATTAATCGGCATGATTGGCGGCGTACCGGATCTTTCCGGACTGCTGACCATCACGTTCAACAACTCGACTGTTTCATTTGGTGCGATTCTTAACGCGCTGATTAACTTCCTGCTTGTTGGCGTGGCGGTGTATTTCTGCGTGATTTTGCCGATTAATAAGCTTCGTGATCTCACTGCTGCCCAGGATGAGGCTGACGCTGAAGAACAGGGGCCTAGCGTTGAAGAGCAGACTCTCGCCACGCTGCAGGAGATTCGCGACGAGCTGAAAAAGGCCAATAACTCCGCCGAGTAATCTGCTGAATGTACGGTGCGACAGATTTACCTGGTTTGCCCGAAATAACGGATTGCCGGGGCCATTTGGTCTGGACAATCCGTTGTTTCGCGCGTGTTTTGTAGCATCCGTGGAGTTACATGGGGAGTATGACTGAAAACATCGCTGATAAGGCCATAAACGATACTCGTATCGTCAAGCAGTTCACCAATCCCGTCAAGGAGCCGATTGACAGCGACATCAACCTGTTCGATCTGCTCGATAACCGCGCCAAGCGCGATCCCGAAGGTGCCATGATCGAATACAAGGGCGATGATGGCACTTGGCACCCGTACAGCGCCCAAGTATTCCGTGACATGGTCATCGACTTGGCCAAGGGCCTGGTCGGACTTGGCGTCAATAAGGGCGATTCAGTCGCCATCGTCTCGCGCACCCGCTGGGAATGGACCGCGCTGGATATGGCGATCATGTCCATCGGCGCGCTCACCGTGCCGGTGTACGAGACCAACTCCGCCAGCCAGGTCAGCTGGATTTTCAACGATTCCAAAGTCACGCTCGCCATCGCCGAAGATGACGGGCAGCGTGACAAGATCGAATCCGTGCGCGATGAGGTGCCCACCCTGCGCAACGTGTTCGTAATCGAGGCCGGCGGTCTGAACGCCATCAAGACCTACGGCGAAAGCGTCACCGACGCCGAATTCTGGGAATACAAGGAAGCCTCCCACGGCGACGACCGCGCCACCATCGTCTACACATCCGGCTCTACAGGCACCCCGAAGGGCGTGGAACTGACCCACCGCAACTTCGCCTTCCTGGTGCTTTCCGCGCTGCAGTACATGCCTCGTGCCGGCGCATGGCCCAACCGCCGTCTGCTGCTGTTCCTGCCCCTGAGCCATGTGTTCGCCCGATTCCTGGAATTCTTCAGTTTTGGCGGCACGATTTCGCTGGCCCTGAGCTCCAATATGAAGACGATGGTCAAGGACTTCGAGACCTTCGGTCCCACGCTGCTGCTCGCCGTGCCGCGTGTGTACGAGAAGGTCTACAACGCCGCCTCCCAGCGCGCCGGCACCGGATTCGCTGGCAAGATGTTCATGCGCGCCGCCGAAAACGCGCGCGAATGGTCCAAGGCCGAGCAGAAGGGCGAACAGCTGCCGATTGCCGGACGTATCGCCCACGCCTTCTACGAGCAGGTGGTGTACAAGAAGATTCGCACGATTTTCGGTCCGAACGCCGACTTCGCCATCACCGGCGGCGCTCCGATGGACTCCGAGCTTTCCCACTTCTTCAACGGCATCGGCATGCCGGTGCTGGAAGGCTACGGCATGACCGAAACCTGCGGCCCGGTGTGTGTGAGCTTGCCAGAGGACAACCGCATCGGCACCATCGGCATGCCGATGTGCGGTATCACCGCCGGCATTGCCGAGGACGGCGAGCTGGTGGTCAAAGGACCGCTGGTGTGCAAGGGCTACCACAACAACCCTGGGGTCACTGCCCAGCAGATCACTGATGGCTGGCTGCACACCGGCGATCTGGGCGATATCTCCGAAGATGGCTTCATCTCCATCACCGGCCGTAAGAAAGACCTCATCATCACCGCTGGTGGCAAGAATGTGTCGCCGGGTCTGCTTGAGGCTTCCGTGATGACCTCGCCTGTGGTCAACCAGTGCTTGGTTATTGGTGATAAGAAGCCGTTCGTGGCCGCTCTGGTCACGCTGGATCTGGCGGATGCCAACAATTGGCTGGAATCCCAGGGCGCCAAACCGGAACCCGATCTGGCCTCGCTGGCCAAGAACGCCATCGTTCACGCTGAGGTGGAGCGTGCGGTGAACGCCGCCAACGAGGGCGTTTCCCGCGCCGAGTCGATTCGTAAGTTCGAGATTCTGCCAGACGAATTCACCGAGGCCAACGGCATGCTGACCCCGAGCCTGAAGACCCGTCGCGCGCAAATCGTTGAGCACTATCGCGAGCTCATTGACGACGTGATCTACGTGCCGTTGAAGAAGTAGCTATCAACTCCCTCTGATCCAAAAAATAAGCTCTCTCTGACGAGGGAACTGTCAGCCGCAGGCTGACTGGGAGAGACCGCGGCTAGCCCGCGAAACAACAAGGCCGGGTGCGACTTGCACCCGGCCTCAGCTTATTCAGTCCAAAATCGCCGAAACATAATCGGCGGCGGCCTGATCCAGCTCCGCATCGCCGATGGTGGCGGTGCCCTGCACCAGGAACGGCTCAGCATAGTTCATGCCGACCTTGTACGCCACGACCTCAAACGGGCTTAGCAGCTCCTCCATGGTGTGGCTGTACTCGCCGTCCTTGCGGTACTTGGCGGCGTCGGAACCAGTGGTGACCACCAGTTTGAGCTCCTTGCCCTTCAACGCATGGGCTCCGGCGTAGGCCCAGCCGGCGGTGATGACCTCGTCTTCCCATTCCTTGAGTAGCGCGGGGGAGGAGTACCAGTAGAACGGGAACTGAAGGATTACGCGGTCGGCAGCCTCCAGCAGCTCGTGCTCTGTGTCGGCGTTGACGGAGAAGTTCGGGTATTCGGCGTATTCGTCGCGCACGATGATGTCGTCCTCGCCCTGTGCGGTGAGTTCGGCGAGCAGGCGGGCGTTCACGCGCGAGCCGTCCTTAAGATGCGGATGGAATACAAGAATCAACGTTGACATGGGATTTCCCTTCTATAAACTGCTGCCAATGTGGCCTAATCACCACTATCGTATGCCGGGAAGCAGAACTCAGTCCAGTCCGGACTCAGGTGCGAGCCGCGGGATGCCGCGCCGGGAGGCAACTCAGTCGAGGTTGGACTGCGTGCCTGCGGTGGCTTCGTTGGCGGCTTGCTCGGCTTGTGCTTGGTCGAGCTTGGCACGGACGTCGTTGAGCAGACCCTGGGCGCGCTTAGCCAAGGCCTCGCCGATCTCCCATTGACGCATCGACTGGTCAAGATTGAGGCCGCCGGTTTCCAGTGCCTGGACAGCCTGAATCAGCTTGTCGCGCGCCTCCTCATATGGCATCTGGGCGATGAGCTCGCGTTCCTTGTCCGTCAGGGACGTGGCGGGGGTGTTCATGTCGGTGGATGTGGCGTTTTCGGTCATGATGTTCTCCTTATATATACGGTATATATGCGTGGCTGCGTATGGCGTGTCACGCGGTTGCGGATGTGGTGGTTGCGGTAATGACACCCTTCTTCAAGGTGACGGTGATGCCATCCCCAGGGCTTACCTGCGAAGCATCGTCTAGTACGTGGCCATCGGCGGACTGCACCACCGCATAGCCTCGGTTCAACGTGGATTGCGGGCTGAGTGCGGTCAGTGAGGCGTGAGCTCGCTCGACGGTGAGCTGGGCATCGTCCACGATGCGTCGCAGCCCGATATCGAGCCGTTGCAACGAGTCGTCAATTAAGCGCTGATGAGGCTCAAGCATGGTGTGCGGCTGTGTCAGGCTCGGGCGGTTCGCATATCCCTCGATAAGTCGAATCTCGTTCTCCACGCGCGAACGGACCCGCAGTCGCATACGGTCGATGGCACCTTCGATGAGCTGCGACTGCTCACGCACATCCGGCACCACGCGCTTGGCCGCATCGGTAGGGGTGGAGGCGCGCAGATCGGCGACCAGATCCAGCAATGTCCAGTCATCCTCATGCCCGATGGAGGAGATTAATGGTGTAGTGCAGGCATACGCCGCACGAACCACACGCTCATCCGAGAAACCGATGAGATCCTCAAACGAGCCGCCGCCACGGGCCACGATGATCACATCCACGCTCGGGTCGGCATCGAGTTGTGCAATGGCCTGAACCACCTCGGCCGGGCATTGCTCGCCCTGAACATGCACATGGACCACCTTGAAGGTTACGGAAGGCCAACGAAGGTTCACATTGGTGATCACATCGCCTTCCGCACGTGCCTGAGGTGCGCAAATCAGGCCAATAGTCTTCGGAAACTCCGGGAGAGGCAGTTTGTGATCGGCATCGAACAGGCCCTCGCCCTTAAGCTGCTTGCGCAATTCGTCGATCATGGCCTTGAGGCTGCCACCGGCTCCGACCTTGAGAATCGTGTCCCCGCGCAACGACAGCGAAGTGCGCTTCATCCACAGGTTCGGTTTGCCGTGAATCACCACGCGGTCGCCCTGAACGAACTGGCTGGCTGCGGCCGCGAACCTGCCGAAGCCATTGACTTCCATGGCGATATCCTCGAAGTCGTCGCGCAGCGTGATGTAGGCCGAGCCGGCGCGACGGGTATTGATCTGCGTGATCTGGCCGGTGACCCACGCGGACGGCCATCGTTCCACGGCACCGTAGAACTTCTGGCTCAGCACGCTTACCGGCCACGGATTTTGCGCGGTGGTTTCAGCGGCGCGTGCAGGCAGCTGATCGATAGGGCGAGGCTCATTCGGCAGATTGATGGCGCCCCGATCGGGCGCGAAAGTGCCTTGACCCGGCTCAAAGCCAGACGAGGCCAGTGAAGCGGCGGTCGGTGGACGGCCGGTAGATGAGTAGCCCATTGCAGTAGTCATGCACTCCACTATAAGTGCGTTGGTTGATGACGGTAAAAATTTACCGTCGCCTGAAAACGGTGTGATGATGAATGCAAGAACCGTACGAAGCGATGTATCAGCCGATGATGGAGATGGTCTGGTGCATCAGAAGAAAGGAGTCATTATGGCGAAGAAACGGGTGCTATGAAGAGGAGTGAGATATGCGTTGCACTGACGATTGAGAGTCGTCAGTGAGCTCGCTGTGCGACACGCGAGCAGAAAACAGTTACGCTAATCACACACTTGTAGTTTTGGCGAAAAATAGCCGAAAAACCCTATAAATAGTTCGACACACCACTGTTGAGCACTAGATATAGGGGTGGGGATGCCGTATTCTTCTAGAGGTTCAAGAAAACGATATCAATGTAATTTCGTGTGGCCCACGTCGAGTGCGGCCAAAATGCGGAACTCAGGAGAGTGTTCGCCTTATAGGAAAGGGGTGCCCGATGGGCGCACAGGTGCTGGAGGAAACCGTCACCGATAACGAGACCAAGGTGGCCGCCAAGGCCTCCACCGTGCTCGTTGAGAAGCGTGATGGTCGTGTGGTCGACTTCGACCCCATCAACATCATCTCTGCGGTCAAGTCTGCTTTCGGTGACCTGAACAAGGAAGTCGGCCCCGAAGAAGATGCCATGATCCGTGGTTTCGCCAACCAAGTCGAAGGCGAAATCAAGGGGCGTTACACCGGCCCCGCCAAAATCGAGGACATCCAGAATCTCGTGGAGCACGCCCTCATTGACGCCCACCTGTACGATGTGGCTCGCGCCTACACCAATTACCGTCTCGACAAGGACATTCAGCGTGCCAAGGCCACTGATGTGAACGAGGCCGTTGCTCGCTTCATTAATCATGACCCGACCCTGATTCACGAGAACGCGAACAAGGATTCCAACGTCTACTCCACCCAGCGTGATCTGCTGGCTGGTGCCGTGTCCAAGGCTGCCGCGTTCAACATGCTGCCGCCGGCGGTGTCCAACGCCCACATGAAGGGCGATATTCACTTCCACGATGCCGACTACTCGCCGTTCACTGCCCAGTCCAACTGCTCTTTGCCGAACTTCTGGGACATGTTGGCCAATGGCTTCACTCTTGGCAACGCTCCGATGGCTTCCCCGAAGTCCATCGCCATTGCGGCCACCCAGATTACCCAGATCATGAAGGACGTGGCCTCCAGCCAGTATGGTGGCCAGACCGCCAACCGTGCCGACGAGCATCTTGCCCAGTATGCCAAGAAGGATTACGAGAAGTTCCTTGAGGAAGCTCGTGAGACCATCCCCGACGGCATGCCGGTTGAATTCGCCCGTCGTCAGGTCGAGAGCGCCAAGAAGAACGAGCCCGCCAAGCTGCATTTCGGTTCCCGTGAACCGCTGCCGATGGACACCCCGTTCCACACCGACGTTGACGAACTTGAGCAGGAGCGTGAAATCCTCGCCAAGATTCGTACCCGCAAGGCCATCTATGATGCCATGCAGACCATGGAATACCAGATCAACTCCAACCGTGTGTCCAACGGCCAGACCCCGTTCGTGACTGTCGGCTTTGGTCTCGGCACCGACTGGTTCTCTCGTGAAGTGCAGCGCGCAATCCTGCTGAACCGTATTCGCGGCCTCGGCAAGGAACACCACACCGCCATCTTCCCGAAGCTCGTCTTTACTGTGAAGCACGGCGTGAACGCCGACCCGGGTGACCCGAACTACGATCTGAAGCAGCTCGCCCTCGAGTCCGCCACCAAGCGCATGTACCCGGATGTGGTGTTCTACGAGAACATCGTCAAGATCACAGGCTCCTTCAAGGCTCCGATGGGTTGCCGCTCCTTCCTGCAGGGTTGGATCAACCCGGAGACCGGCAAGGATGAAGAAGACGGCCGTATGAACCTCGGCGTGGTCACCGTCAATGTGCCGCGTATCGCCATCGAATCCCACGGTGACAAGGCTCGCTTCTGGAAGCTGTTCGAGGAGCGCATGGAAGTGGCCCACCAGGCCCTCCAGTTCCGCATCATGCGCTGCAAGGAAGCCACCCCGGTCAACGCCCCGACCCTGTTCCGCTTCGGTGCGTTCGGTCGTCTTGGTGCCAACGACAACGTGGACCAGCTGTTCAAGAACGAGCGTGCCACCGTGTCGCTCGGCTACATCGGCCTTGCCGAGACCACCGCGGTCTTCTACGGCAAGAACTGGATTCGCGACCACGGCTGGGATCCGGAAGGCAAGGAGTTCGCGCTGTCCATCGTCAAGCGCATGAACGAGCTGTGCAAGCAGTGGAGCAAAGCGGAGGGCTACCACTATTCCGTGTACTCCACTCCGGCTGAATCCCTGACCGACCGCTTCAACCGCATGGACCGTGAAAAGTTCGGCCGTATCGAAGGCGTGACTGACCACGACTTCTACACCAACTCCTTCCACTACCCGGTGTGGTTGCAGCCCACCCCGATGGAGAAGCTCAGCTACGAGAAGGACTTCCCGTACTACGCTTCCGGCGGCTTCATCAACTACTGCGAGTACCCGTGCCTGCAGGACAACCCGAAGGCGCTCGAAGCCGTGTGGGATTACGCCTACAACATCGGCATCGGCTACCTGGGCACCAACACCCCGATCGACCACTGCTTCGTGTGCGGCTTCCAGGGCGACTTCGAGCCGACCGAGGAAGGCTTCAAGTGCCCGGAGTGCGGTAACTCCAACCCGGACAAGTGCAACGTCACCAAGCGCACCTGCGGCTATCTCGGCAGCCCGGTCCAGCGCCCGATGGTGCACGGCCGTCACGAGGAAATTGCCCACCGAGTCAAGCACATGAGCGGCGAAACCGGTCGTGTGACGCTGGATGACGGAACCACTCGCGAGTGGTTCGAAGAGACCAAGTAGGGTTTATACTTGCTCCCGCTGACGGGAGCTGTAGAGCGTAAGCGAGACTGAGGGCGGTCATCCTTTATGGTGTTGACCACCCTCAGTCCGTCTGATGACGGACAGCTCCCGCCAGCGGGAGCTAATGCTTTCCGTAAGGAGGGAATCATGCCGGAGCTGCATACGACCAAGCCCGAACCCAAGCGCCATGACTTTGCGGCCGGCGAGACCGGGCGTGGCCCCTCCGTACCCTCCAACGGTCTTGCCAACGATCCGAAAGCCGGTCAATGGGATGGCCGGCGCATGTCCAAGCGGATGATCGCCGACTACAAAACCTTCATTGTCACCGACGGAGAAGGCGTGCGCAACTCCCTTTACGTCTCCGGTTGCCCCTTCCACTGCGTCGACTGCTTCAACGCCTCCATCTGGGATTTCCAAGCCGGCCACGAATACACGCAAAAACTTGAAGACAAAATCATCGAAGATCTGAAAGCCCCATGGGTGCAAGGCATTACGTTCCTTGGCGGCGAGCCATTCCTCAACACTCCCGTGCTGGTGCCGCTCGCACAACGTATCCGTCAGGAATTCGGCCATACCAAAGATATCTGGTCGTGGACCGGCTACACATGGGAAGAGCTCATGCGCCTCGGAGAAACACCAGACAAGCTTGAATTGCTGCATCTTATCGACATCCTCGTCGACGGCCGCTACCTCAAAGACCAGAAGGACTCGCTGCTGCAATTCCGTGGCTCCAGAAACCAGCGCATCCTCGATGTGTCCAAGTCCCTAGAAGCCGGCGAACCGGTCATCTGGGCCAAGCTCCACGATCAAGAACGAGATATCCCCGAAATCTATTTGAGAGACCGCGAAGCCGGCGAAGGCCAACAGGCCTCGTAGTAGCAGGTCCGGAATGCCGCACTCAGCAATATCGTCGGAACTGTTGGGAAACGGCCTTCCCGTGAGCGAAATCACCATGCCCGGCGTCACGTTGGGCAGGTGGTCGGACTAATATTCCAGAAGAAGTAGCCGGGCGAAGCCGTCCGCAGGTATCTGCCAGCCGTCCCGAAACGGCTCATGATGCCTGAAGGCGCACATACCCGGAAGTCGGAATTAAGAGGAACACATGGTTGACATCGTCACTGACGCGAGCGTAAAGCCCGCTTCACACCCGAAGCCCCTGCGTGTGGGATTGGACATCGGTTCCACCACCGTCAAGGCCGTGGTGCTTGATCAGTCCGATTCCCTGAAAGACACCCTCTTCTCCGATTACCGACGCCACCACGCCAACGTGCGTGCCACCGTGGCCGGCCTGTTGGTCGACATCCGTAAAGAGCTCGTGGAACTAGGTCGAGGCGATGAGCCGATTCGCCTGTCTATCACCGGTTCCGGCGGTCTGGCGCTTGCTGACAATCTGCATGTGCCTTTCATTCAGGAGGTCATCGCCGAAACCGAGGCAATCGACAAGGAATACCCGCAGGCCGATGTCATCATCGAGCTCGGCGGCGAGGACGCCAAAATCACCTACCTGAAACCCACGCCCGAACAACGCATGAACGGTTCGTGCGCAGGCGGTACCGGCGCGTTCATTGACCAGATGTCCACGCTGCTTGACACTGACGCCGCAGGCCTCAACGAGATGGCCAAGAGCTACGAGAACCTGTATCCAATCGCCTCGCGTTGTGGCGTGTTCGCCAAAACCGATTTGCAGCCGCTGATCAACGATGGTGCGGCCAAGCCTGATCTCGCCGCCTCCATCTTCACCGCAGTGGCCACGCAGACCATCGCCGGCCTGGCTTCCGGCCGCCCGATCCACGGTACCGTCATCTTCCTCGGCGGCCCGCTGTTCTTCATGTCCGAACTGCGCGCCGCCTTCCAGCGTGCCCTTGAAGGCAAGGTCGACGAGTTCATCGTGCCGACCGACGCCCACCTGTATGTGGCCTACGGTTCGGCATTGCAGGCCGACACGGATTCCGACGATCAGGGCCACCATTTCGAGGCCTACACCTGCGACGAAATCCTGAAGCGTTTGGACGAGCTGAAGAACCTGCCCTCCAACACGCCCACCATGCCGCCGCTGTTTCCCACCGAGGCCGACCGCGAGGACTTCAACAAGCGTCACCATAAGGAACACATCCACATCGGCACCCTCGAAGGCGCGCATGGCCCGCACTTCCTGGGCATCGACGCCGGTTCCACCACCATCAAGGCCACGCTCGTCAACGACGACCGTGAAATCGTCTGGTCCAGCTACGCCAACAACGAAGGCAGCCCGCTGACCGCCGCCATCAACATCGTCAAGAAGATCCAATCCGAGCTGCCCGAAGGCGCATGGATCGCACGCTCCTGCGCCACCGGTTACGGCGAAGGCCTCATCACCACCGGCCTGCACCTGGACGAGGGCGTGGTGGAGACCATGGCCCACTATCGTGGTGCCGAAATGGTCAGCCCCGGCGTCACCGCCGTCATCGACATCGGCGGCCAGGACATGAAATATCTGGCCATCACCGACGGCGTCATCGACTCGATCGCCGTCAACGAAGCCTGCTCGTCCGGCTGCGGCTCGTTCCTGCAGACCTTCGCCATGTCCATGGGCCTGACGATTCAGGAATTCACGCAAAAGGCTTTGGCATCCACCCATCCGGTGGACCTCGGTTCGCGTTGCACCGTGTTCATGAACTCCTCGGTCAAGCAGGCGCAGAAGGAAGGCGCCTCCATCGAGGACATCGCCGCAGGGCTGTGCTACTCCGTGGTGCGCAACGCCCTGTACAAGGTCATCAAGCTGCGTGATTCCGGCGAACTCGGCGACACTGTGGTGGTCCAGGGCGGTACGTTCCTCAACGACGCCGTGCTGCGCGCCTTCGAGCTGCTCACCGAACGTCAGGTCACCCGCCCGAACATCGCCGGCCTCATGGGCGCGTTCGGCGCCGCCCTGACCGCCCGCATGCACTATCAGGATGAGGCCGACCACTTGGATGTGGTGGTTAAGGCCGATGGGTCCGAGGAACAGTCCGAGGCCGAGCCCGCACCCAAGTCCGAGCCCAAGGCCGCAGCCTTCAAGAAGACCGAGACGGCCAAGCCCGAAGTCCATGTCGTTGTCGTGGACGGTGTGACCCACACCGCCAGCTCCATCCTGACCGGCGACGCACTCGACAATATGAGCATGACCACCGAGCGTGACGTGTGCAAGCTGTGCCAGAACCACTGCAAGCTCACCATCACCACGTTCTCCGACGGTTCGCGCTTCGTAACCGGCAACCGCTGCGAACGCGGCGGCGACGCCAAGAAGAAGCGCTCCGACCGCCCGAACCTGTACGACTACAAGTACAAGCGTTGCTTCGCCTACCGCAGGCTTACCGACAAGGCCGCCACCCGTGGCGAAATCGGCATCCCGCGCGCCCTCAACATGTACGAGAACTACCCGTTCTGGTTCACGCTGCTCACCACGCTGGGCTTCAAGGTGATGATCTCCGGCCGCAGCTCCCACGAGCTGTTCGAGACCGGCATCGAATCCATCGCCTCCGAAAACATCTGCTATCCGGCCAAGCTGGTGCACGGCCATATCAAGTGGCTGCTCGACAAGGGCGTCAAGACCATCTTCTACCCGTGCGTGAGCTACGAGGAGAACCTCGTGCCCAACACGGACAACCACTACAACTGCCCGGTCGTGGCCAACTATCCGCTCGTCGTCGGCGCCAACATGCCCGAACTGCGCGAGGACGGCGTGCGCTACATGCACCCGTACTTCAATCTCGCCAACCACGAGCTCATGGTCGACCGCATCCTCGAAGAGTTCGCCTGGGCCGACGTCACCCGTGAGGAAGTCGAAACCGCAGTCAAGGCCGCATACGCCGAAGACAAGGTCTTCAAGCACGACGTGCAGCAGGAGGGCCTGACCGCGCTCGCCTACATGAAGGAGCACAACTGCCGAGGCATCGTGCTCGCCGGCCGTCCCTACCACATCGACCCCGAAATCAACCACGGCATCCCCGAAACCATCTGCTCGCTCGGCATGGTGGTGCTCTCCGAGGATTCCATCTGCGAACTGCAGCCGGGGGAGAAGCTCAACCTCACCGAATTCCTCTCGGAAGGCGAAGCCGACCCGCGCTCCAAGAACGCCGCCGGATTCCGCCACGTAGGCGACCGCACAGTCACCAAGATGCCGTTGCGCGTCACCAACCAGTGGGCCTACCACTCCCGTCTGTACGCGGCCGCGCATTTCGTGGCCTCCTATCCGGGCCTCGAACTCGTGCAGCTCAACTCCTTCGGCTGCGGTCTCGACGCCATCACCACCGATCAGGTGGCCGAGATCCTGGCCGACAAGGCGGACGTGTACACGCTGCTGAAGATTGACGAGGTCTCCAACCTGGGCGCTGCCAAGATTCGACTGCGCTCGCTCAAGGCCGCCGTCGAGGAGCGCGAAGCCAACAAGGCCCGCGAAGCCGCCGCGACGAAGGCCGTGCAAGGCCCCAAGTCCACCGGATTCCGCAAGACCGGCTCCACCGCGCCAACCCCCGGCCGCCAGATTCTGCTTGACAGCACCATGGCCGCCAACCCGAAGCTCACCAAGGCCATGCGCGCCGCCTCCAAGCGCGCCGCCGAACGCGACCTGCAGGCCGCAGTCGCCAGCAAGAACGGCACTTCGGACGGCACTACTGGTGTGACGAACGCCAAGAACGCCAAGAAGTCCGGCCACAACAACGCCACCATGTCCCGATACGCGCATCGTGAGAAGTTCGTCAAGGACATGAAGAAGAACTATACGATTGTCGGCCCTCAGATGAGCCCGATCCACATGTCCTTGGTCGAGGCGGTCATCCGCTCCGGCGGCTACAAGTTCGACATCCTGAAGCACGCGAGCCGCGGCGACGTGGAAACCGGCCTCAAATACGTGAACAACGACGCCTGTTACCCGGCAATCATGGTCATCGGCCAGCTCATCGGCGCGATTCAGGAAGGCAAGTACGATCCGGACAAGGTGGCGCTCGCCATCACCCAGACCGGTGGTATGTGCCGTGCGACCAACTACTTCGGCCTGATCCGCAAGGCTTTGGTCGATGCCGGCTACCCGCAGATTCCGGTCATCGCCATTTCTACCCAAGGCCTCGAAGACAACCCCGGCTTCAAGGCCACCCTGCCCCTGCTGCACCGTGCCATCAAGGCGCTGATTCTGGGCGACCTGCTCATGAAGTGCCTCTACCGCGTGCGCCCGTACGAAGTGGAGAAGGGCTCGGCCAACAAGCTGTACGAGCTGTGGGACACCATCGTGCGCGAAACCATCGAACACCACGGCTATTCCAAGACCGCCGCCAAGGCGCCGGGCATCAGGAAGGGATACCTGCCGTACAACGTGCTGGCCAAGGAGATCGTGAAGTCCTTCGACAACCTGCCGCTGCGTGACATCCCACGCAAGGTGCGCGTCGGCGTGGTCGGCGAGATCCTCGTCAAGTACCAGCCGGACGCGAACAACCATGTGGTCGACGTCATAGAATCCCAGGATTGCGAGGCCGTGGTGCCCGGCATCATGGAATTCATGACCACCCGCCCCTACATCACCGACTGGAACGAGAGGAACCTTGGCATGGGCGGCAACAAGACGCTCTACGCCCTGATGCGCAAGAGTCTCGATCTGTATAACGCGCCGATCAAGGCCGCGCTGGCCACATCGAACGGCAAGTTCAAGCAGGACGAGCCGATGCCTGAACTGGTCAAGAAGGCCGCCGAAGTCACCTCCATCGGCGTGCAGGCCGGTGAGGGCTGGCTGCTGACGGCCGAGATCCTGGAGCTCATCGAACAGGGCTGCCCGAACGTGATCTGCGCGCAGCCGTTCGCCTGCCTGCCCAACCACGTGACCGGCCGCGGCATGTTCGGCAAGATTCGTCGCCTGCACCCGGAAGCCAACATCGTTTCCATCGATTACGATCCGGGTGCCTCCGAGGCGAACCAGCTCAATCGTATCAAGCTGATGATCGCCGCCGCCAAGAAGGCTCACAACGCCAAGTTCGCCGAGGCCGGCGAGCCGCAGGGCTTCACCTCCGCGGACTGATTTATGCTCTGGCTCGTCCGCAATTAAGGACGAGCTTCGCTCGCGACATGCTGGTTCGCCTATCGGCTCACCCTCGCCTACGGACAGCCCACTGGGCTGTCCGCTTTACGGCTCGGCCTCTGTGAGGGGAGCTGTCGCGCAGCGACTGAGGGGAGTCTCTAGAGCGAGAAACCGGGCCGGAGCCTGCTATCGGTTTTTCGTATAGCGTATTACGGGCTTTCGGGCACGCGCACCGGCCGGCTCGAATACGATACAAAGCATGGTTACTCCCCGAATCAGTTACGCGCACCTGCTCGCCAAGCCGAACCCCAAGCACGTCGAAAGCCTGCTCAAGTTCTTTGAGAACGGTCGCTCCCAGCGGGGCGCCGGCGGCTTCGGCGTGGAGATCGAGCACCTGCCCGTGCACAACAGCGACGACACCGCCGTAACCTACTACGAGCCGAACGGCATCGAAACGCTGCTCAAACGTCTCGTACCCTACTATGACGAGGACAAGGAATACTGGGAGAACGGCCATCTGGTGGGGCTCGCGCGCCCCGGCGTCGCCGTCTCGCTCGAACCCGGCGGCCAGGTGGAGACTTCAATCGGCATTCTGAAGAAGCCGTCCGACCTGAATACGTTGTATTCCAAGTTCCGTCGCGAGCTCGCCCCGATTCTTGACGATCTCGACTTCCGACTGGTCAACTACGGTTACCAGCCCAAATCCAGCTTTGCGGATGTGCCGGTCAACCCCAAGGATCGCTACGATGCAATGACCGACTACCTCGGCCGCGTGGGTCAGTTCGGCCCATGCATGATGCGTTGCTCCGCCTCCACCCAGGTCAGCATCGACTACGTGGACGAGCGCGATTCCATCGAAAAACTGCGGTTGGGCACCGTCATCGGTCCGATTCTGGCGTACTTCTTCCGCAACACCCCGTATTTCGAAGGTGAGACGAACCCATGGCCGTTGCTGCGCCAGCGCATGTGGGATTATCTCGACTTCCAGCGCACGAATGTGCTGCCGGGCCTGTTCGACCCGCGCTATGGGTGGGAGGATTACGCCATCGACGTGCTGTCCACGCCGCTCATGTTCGCTGACCTGACCCATACCCCTGAAGCTGTGGCTTCTGGAGCAAGCCCCAAGGAACTGCATCGCCCGGCGTTCCGTGAGAACGCGGGGGAGGTGTATCCAGACCGCGAACTCAACCCGTACGAGATCAACCACATCATCTCCACGCACTTCAATGACGTACGTCTGAAGAACTTCATCGAACTGCGTCACTGGGATTCACTGCCGATCGAGCGTGCCGAGCGTCTGACGGAGATTGTGTCCTCTCTGTTCTACGTGCCCGAGCATCGCGACCGCTTGGAAAGCTACTTCGAGGGCATCAGCGAGGAAGAGGTGTTCGAGGCCAAGGCCAACATTCAGGCCCACGGGCGCGAAGCCACGCCCTACGGCCAGCCGCTCGATTTCTGGAAGGAATTCCTGGGGCTCGAAGGCCTTTTGTCCGACATCCCCGGCGATCTGAAGCATCCCGACGTGTTCCAGGAGTAAGCGAAGAAGCATATACAGAAAAATCTATTGCGCGATATCGGTGTCGAAGGCATGACAGAATGTTTTGTTTTGGCACCGTTTTGCATATCCGGCCAAGGATATTGGATGTGGTTGCGCATGGGAGTGGGGAGAATGCGGATAGACTGGCGGATATGACAGCTGGGAATTCATTGCAGCATAAGCGTGTTCGCAAGTCGCCGGGGGAACGCCGGCGGGAAATTCTCGATGCCGCCGTGCGACTGATTTCCGAGCGTGGCTACAACGGTACTTCTGTGCAGGATGTGGCCGATGCGGTCGGTGTTACCAAGCAGGGAGTTTTGCGATATTTTCCTAGCAAAGATAACCTGCTTGCCGCGGTGTATCACGAGAATTACAACACGTTTGGCAGTGTGGAAGACTTCATGGCCTCCGGCCTGCCTGGTTCAGGGCCCGATGATTTCAGATTGCCCGCATATCTGAGGTTCTTGGTACATTGCAATTCCACGCGCCCCATGCTTGTTCAGCTGTTCTCGATATTGCAGGTCGAATCGTTCAATCCTGCGCATCCGTTACATGACGAGTTTGCCAATCGTCGGGATTCAATATGGCAATACTATTCGACATACAACTGGAACCTGCCTTCCGAATTCACCTCGTTTGAGGAGGTCCGGCCCACGTTGCGCCATGCTCTGGAGATCATGGATGGTGTGCAACTGAGGTGGTTACGGGGGCCGGCCATTGACTTATGCGATGAATGGGCCGATCTGGAGCCGGCGATATTTCCTTCGCCGATATGGGACGGGTGTCGCTGATTCGCTGTGTGCCTTGAACCGAGGCTTGTGCTTGATAGCGGCAGTAAGTATGCGGGCGAACGAAGGGGTCGCATACATACGGTCGTTTTGGTGTATGTGATGCGCGCGGCGTAAGCGTGTTGTATGCTGTCAATAGATAAACTACCAATTGGTAATTAAAAAACTGTTCGATTTCACTGAGGAAAGCGACTTCGTATGACCGACAACACTACGCCTGCCGCAACTGCTGAAACCTTACCGTACAAGAATCCTGATTTGCCCGCTGGTGAGCGAATCGCCGACTTGCTCTCTCGTATGACACTTGAAGAGAAGGTCGGCCAGATGATGCAGCTTGACGCCCGCGGCGGCGATCTTGAGGATCTCATCGTGAATAAGCATGTCGGATCCATTCTGCATACCAGCCCCGAGGATTTATCTCGTGCCGCCAAGACCGTCAATGAGAAGACGCGTCTGGGCATCCCGTTGATTATCGGAGATGACTGCATCCATGGATACTCCTTCTGGCCGGGCGCCACTATTTTCCCGTCCCAGCTCGGCATGGCTGTCAGCTGGGATCCGGACAAGGTCAAGGCCGCCGGCCGTGCTACCGCCGAGGAGGTCTCTTGTACCGGTGTACATTGGACGTTTTCTCCTGTGTTGTGCATCGCCCGAGATACCCGTTGGGGGCGTGTGGATGAGACTTTCGGCGAAGACCCGATGTTGATCGGCGAACTCGCCTCCGCCATGGTCAAGGGCTATCAAGGCGGTGCCAAGGCCGGTGAGGAACTGCCAAAGAACGCAATCCTGGCCTGCGCCAAACATTTCGCCGGCTATTCCGAAACCCAAGGTGGCCGCGACGCCTCCGAAGCGGACCTCTCCCACCGCAAGCTCGAATCCTGGTTCCTGCCGCCGTTCGAGCGCGTGGCCAAAGAAGGTTGCGGTACGTTCATGCTGGGTTACGAGTCCATTGAAGGCGTGCCGGTCACATTCAACAAATGGTTGCTGACCGACAAGCTGCGCGGCGCATGGAAGTACAACGGCACGCTGATCACCGATTGGGACAACGTCGGCCGTTCGGTATGGGAGCAGCACGTCAAACCCGATTACGTGCACGCCGCGGCAGACGCGGTCAAGGCCGGCAACGACCTGGTCATGACCACCCCACAGTTCTACGAGGGTGCCATTGAGGCCGTGAAGACCGGCCTTCTAGACGAATCGCTGATCGACGACGCCGTTTCGCGCATCCTGGCCCTGAAATTCCGCCTCGGCTTGTTCGAAGACCCGCGTCTGCCGGACGCCGAACGTATCAAGGCGGTCATCGGTTCGGCCGAACACCAGCAAATCAACCTGGAACTCGTCCGCGAATCCGTCGCACTGCTGCGCAACGACGGTGCTTTGCCGTTTGCCGCAAACAAGGTCAAGCGCATCGCCGTGGTAGGTCCGCTCGCCGACGACGCCCAGAACCAGCTCGGCGACTGGACCGGCAACTCCGGTCAGGTTTCCTGGATGCCGGATGGCCAGCCTCGAGACATGATTACCACCGTGCTCGACGGCCTGACCCAGCTCACCGCCGACGATTGCGAAGTGGTCTACTCGCGCGGCGCGAACGTCATCGACCTCGTGCCTGACCCCGCAGGCGAGTTCTACCCGGACGGCCAGCCTCGCCCGAAAATCGGCGTTTCCGCCGCCGTCGATCAAGCAATGATCGACGAAGCCGTGGCCAACGCTCGCCAGTCCGATCTGATCGTGGCCGTGGTCGGCGACGTGGTCCAGCTGGTCGGCGAAACCTGCTCCACCGCCACGCTCGAACTGCTCGGTGGCCAGAACGCCCTGCTCGACGCGCTCGCCGCCGTCTCGCGCGAAACCGGCAAGCCGATGGTCACCGTGCTCATCAGCTCCAAGCCGCAGGTGTTGCCCGCCTCCATCGTGGGGGAGTACGGCGTGTTCGCCAAGCGCGTCAGCGACCCTGAAACCGGCACCGGCTCCATCCTGTGGGCGCCGAACCCGGGCATGCGCGGCGGTCAGGCCATCGCCGAAATAATCCTGGGCCTGACCAGCCCGTCGGGCCGACTGCCGATCACCTTCCCGCGCCACGCGGGCCAGCTGCCGGTCTACTACAACCAGATTCGCGGCCAGCACGGCGACCGGTACGCCGACCTCACCCAGGATCCGGCGTTCGCGTTCGGCGAAGGCCTGAGCTACACGACGTTCGCATACGGCGAACCGACCATTACGGGCGGCGCAAGCAACGCCGACGGCACATTCGCCGAAACCGACACCGTACGTGCCGAAATCACCCTCACCAACACCGGCGAGCGCGCCGGCGTGGAGATCGTGCAGGCCTACATCGGCGACATCGTGACCTCCTACAGCTGGACCGACCGCGAATTGAAGGCGTTCCAGCGCGTCGCACTGGAACCCGGCGAGACCAAGACCGTCACCTTCGAGATCCCGGTGGCGAACTGCACGATCGTGGACCCGGACGCCAACCGCATCGTCGAGCCCGGCGAATTCGAACTGCTCATCGGCCACTCCTCGCGCCGTGAGGACCTGAAGCGCACCACGTTCACCGTGGCGTGAGTGAGTCTGACAATCGCCGGATAATAACAAAGTGGGATGAGGCTCGATGTCCCATCCCACTTGTTGGCTTGTTGTACTGTTGCGATGTTGCTGGTCAGCGTCAGTCGGACGTTTCAGTCGGACGTGGTGATGTGCTCCACATCCCAGCGCACGCCGAGCACTTCGGGCGCGCAACTGGCGTTCGAGCCCTATCAGCGCGCCCAATGCCGTGCCGAGCACAATGCGTACGGTGCAGTCGAGAATGATGGCCAGAGAAAACGTGGTGAACATGAGGATTCACCTCCTGAAAAGTAGACGTCAGGAACTTCCCGCACACCCTACAGCGCCAGCCCGCCTCCCGCAACTACGTCGCCGCGTTCGGGTGGTTCGGGCTCCGTGCGGTGAGTGGGCCGCGGCCGTATGATGGAAGCGCGGGTGGTCCGGGATTGGTCCGGGACTGTTGGATGCGGCGGGAGGTGTCATGGTTCCTATCGAGCACGTGTACGACCAGATTCGCGCGTTTGCCGCTGATGCCGGCGCTCGCAAGGTCGTGCTGTTCGGTTCTCGCGCAAAGGGTGTGAACCGGCCTAAAAGCGATATCGATCTTGCCGTGGCCGGTTGCCCCGATTTCAATCGCTTGGAGCAGAACCTTCAGGACAATCTGTGGTCACTGCTTAAAGTTGATGTCATTAATCTGGATGAGCCGATTTCTTCATCGCTGAGGGCGGAGATTGAGCGTAGCGGAAAGGTATTGTATGAAAAAATATGAGAATTACGTTTCCGCACTGAAGTCGCTGCGCAAGGCTCCCGAACAGGATCTCAGCAATGATTTCATCCAGAGCGGCATCATTGACAAGTTCGAGTTGCAGTTTGAGCTTGGTTGGAAACTGTTCAAGGCGCTGCTGGCTTATGAGGGAGACCCTGTTTCCGCTTCCGGTTCTCCGCGAGATGTGCTCAAAACCGCTTTCCAATATTACGATTTCATGGACGAATCGTTGTGGCTGCGTATGCTGCGCGATCGCAATGATTCTGCTCATATCTACGATGAGGAACGCGCCCGGCGTCTTGTAGATGCCATCATCGTTGATTACATCCCCGAATTTGAGCGTGTGAATCAGGGGTTGGTCGTTCGTTACGGCGAAGCATTGAACGATTAGCGCGGGTGACATTAATGGCACTGGGCACGCTGGGCATTGGCGAACAAATCAATGGGGTGAACCTCGGCAACTGGCTGGTACTGGAAAAGTGGATGAAGCCGGGGATTTTTGCCGCCAGCGGCGAAGCGGACGAGATCTGGCTGCATCGGGCTACGGAGTCTGCTGAGTTGGAGGCTCTGCTGACGCGGCATCGCGACACGTATATCACTGAAGCTGATTTTCGGAACATTGCCGCGCATGGCTGCAATCTGGTGCGTATTCCTGTGCCGTATTTTATCTTCGGGGATGTGTCCGGTCATCCGGGCTGCATCGAGTACTTGGACAGGGCGTTCGACTGGGCCGAGCGTACCGGTCTCAAGATTCTTATCGACCTGCACACGGTGCCCGGCTCACAGAATGGATTCGACAACGGCGGCCTCACCGGCGTGGTGCGCTGGCATCATAGCCCGCGAGCGGTCGCCTATGCGCTGGATGTGCTGGTCCGTCTGGCTCGCCGGTATCGCGACCACGCGGCGCTGTTCGGTATCGAAGTGCTGAATGAGCCGATTGACTGGCTGACGTATGCCATGTCACCATCGAGCAGGCAGGCGAAAGACCGGTCCGAAGCGCGAGGAAGCGGGCCTATTCCGATGGCGTTCCTCAAGCGTTTCTACCGCGAGACATACCACCGGTTGCGCCCGATTCTGGCAGGGAATCAAGTCATCGTGTTCCATGACGGCTTCCGACTGGGCCGTTGGCGGGACTGGTTCGTGCGCGAGGGCATGCGGGGCGTCATGCTCGATACGCATGTCTATCTGGTCATGGCCGAGCAATTCCCGCTGTTCCGTCTGATCCCGGATCGGTGGCTGATGGGCTGGTATCGCTTGTTCGTGCGCTGGAACGAACGCCGCATCCGCCGGGCCGCGCGCTATACGCCGGTGATTGTAGGGGAGTGGTGCGTGGCTAATGGTCTGGTAAATCGGGTGGTCGATAAGCGTACAGGCGATGGTGGCCGCTCCAAGGAAAACGCCATGCACAGTGCATCTATCAGAGGCTCTATTTACCGCGAGGTCGCCGCCATGCAACGCAAGGCATGGAACGTGTCCGCCGGGCAAATCTATTGGAGCTACCAATTACGTGGTAATCGTGATTTCTTGCCTACCATCGACCCGCAATCCGACACGTCACGCCTCGACCCTTGGGATTTCACTCACGTCTGGCACGCTGGTTGGATGGTGTAATGAGAACGAAATCGCTCTCTGGTGGCATGATTCGAGCCAATTGTGTAAGGTAGAGAATGAGCTTCGTGACCCGGCCTATCCTTTGCGGCGGGGTGGGTTGCGGGTTCGAGATGAGAAGTCAGCCGCCGCTGGCACTTGATTCGTCCGCGCGGACGAATACCGCGAAAGCAGGGTGCCTAGCCCAGTGGCTGGGTGATATGGTTGGGCCAACCGAAGCCACTACCGATTCCACTTCGAAAGTAGTGGATGATAGTCATGCAGAAGACTGTAAAACATGGCTTTTCATCTCAGGAGGGACATCTGGCTCAGATGTCCCTCCCTTATTTTTCGGCAAAGGGGGAGCCGTGAATATAACGAAGACAAAGGAGTATGCATTGGCGCAAGCCCATGCTGCGGCTCTCCTGTATCATGAGCGACTTGAAGGCCGTTCAATAAAAAATCACTGTGAAGATGATCTGACTCTTGCCATTGTTTGGGACTCGGGAAATTTCGCTCATCTATGTGGCTTGGATTATTATCTGGATGATTCCAAGCGATGTCGTCTTCCTCCTAGAAAGCTCTATGAGGATTTGCTTAGGGGACGCAGAATCTCACCTAAGCGAGTGAGTCCTCTGGGGCGCCGATCATGACCGTGGGGCCTCCCTGAATGCGGGCCTGAATCTGGAAATGCCGCCGAGCTACACCGACGACCAGATTGTCTACGCCGTCCGCGACGGCCTAATCATCCCCGCCCAGCTCGATCGTATGGCTCAGGGCATGATTGACTTGGTAAACAAGACCCGCGCTGCAATGAGCATCGATAATTACCGTTTCGATGTGGACGCCCACGATGAAGTCGCCCATCAGGCCGCTATTGAATCCATTGTGATGCTCAAGAACGATGATGCGATTCTGCCGCTGAACGCCGGTCCAGTCGCCAATCCGTCCGCCACGCCCCAGAAGATCGCCGTTATCGGCGAATTCGCCCGCACCCCGCGCTACCAGGGCGGCGGCTCCTCCCACATCACCCCCACCAAGATGACCAGCTTCCTCGACACGCTCGCCGAGCGCGGCATCAAGGCCGACTTCGCCCCCGGCTTCACACTCGATCTGGAACCGGCCGACCCGGCCCTCGAATCCGAGGCCGTGGAAACCGCCAAGAACGCCGACGTTGTCCTCATGTTCCTAGGCCTGCCGGAAGCCGCGGAATCCGAAGGCTTCGACCGCGACGCCCTCGACATGCCCGCCAAGCAGATCGCCCTGCTCGAACAGGTCGCCGCCGCGAACCAGAACGTCGTGGTCGTGCTGTCCAACGGCTCCGTCGTCTCCGTGGCCCCGTGGGCCAAGAACGCCAAGGGCATTCTCGAATCCTGTCTGCTCGGCCAGGCCGGCGGCCCTGCGCTCGCCGATGTGATCTTCGGCTAGGTCAGCCCGTCCGGCAAGCTCGCCCAGTCGATTCCGCTGGACATCAGCGATGACCCGAGCACGCTGAACTGGCCGGGCGAGGAAGGCCACGTCGACTACGGCGAGGGCGTGTTCGTCGGCTATCGCTACTACGACACCTACGGCAAGGTTGTGGACTACCCGTTCGGCTACGGCCTGAGCTACGCCACATTCGAGATCGATGACGTCGCCGCCGCCAAGACCGGCGCGAACACCGCCACCGTGACCGCCACCGTGACCAACACCTCCGATGTGGATGCCGCCGAAACCGTGCAGGTGTACGTGGCTCCGGGCAAGGCCGACGTGGCCCGCCCGAAGCACGAGCTCAAGGGCTTCACCAAGGTGTTCCTCAAGGCCGGCGAATCCAAGACCGTGACCATCGACCTCGACGAGCGCGCGTTCGCCTACTGGTCCGAAAAATACAACGACTGGCACGTGGAGGCCGGCGAATATGCCATCGAAGTGGGCGTGAGCTCCCGCGACATTGCCGACACCGTTGCCGTGGCCCTCGATGGCGACGGCAAGACCCAGCCGCTCACCGAATGGTCCACCTACGGCGAGTGGGAGGCCGATCCGTTCGGCGCCAAGATCGTGGCCGCCGTGGCCGCCGCCGGCGAGGCCGGCGAGCTGACGAAGCTGCCCGACAACGCCATGATGCGCATGTTCCTCAACCCCATGCCGATCAACTCGCTGCCCACCCTGCTGGGCGAAGGCGGCAAGAAGATCGCCCAGTTCATGGTTGACGAGTACGCCAAGCTCGCGAAGTAAGGGCTGAAGCGAGGCAATCGCACGGCGTAATACAGCTGGCTTCCCTCTCCTGAGGGGAGCCAGCTTTGTTTAGGCTCAACAGTTGTTTGGAGATACTACAACACGCCGATTGTTGTATGTGCAACTGTTGTATATAGGTCTCTTTATCATGAATTGTTGCGTATACAACAATGTGGGGTGAAGGTACAAACGCACACGGCCCCCGCATGGTACGGAGGACAATGGATCAGCATATTCTCAGCATCGAAATGCGCGCGGTAACCAAAGCCGTCGACCGCTATTTGGGCGAGAGCATGCCGCAAACCGCCAGGGAAACCACCGGCGGCAACGCGCATATCATCATGTTCTTGGCGCGTAACCGCGGCCGTGAGATATACCAGCACACCATCGAACAGAAATTCTGCATCACCCGGTCCACCGCCTCGCGTGTGCTGGCCCTGATGGAGAAGAAGGGCCTGATCGCCCGTGAATCGGTGGAGCATGACGCGCGCTGCAAGCGCATCGTCCTGACCGACAAGGCGGACGCGATCGTCGCCGATCTCAAGGCGAACGGCGATCGGGTCGAACGGTTGCTGGTCGGCGGCTTCTCCGATGGAGAGAAGGCCGCTCTGCGCGACTACGTCGCACGCATGCGTGCGAACATCGAGCGCGCACAACGCGAATTTGAACATCAAACACTCCCTCAGTCACCTGTGGTGATGGCTCCCGATCAAGACGGAGCAGAGGTTGCTAACACGAAGGAGGAGAACGAATGAGCGATACCGCAGAGGCAATCGCGCAGGCGCGCAAAGCCGTCGAACCGGACAAGCCCAAACATGTACTGCGCACGTTGGGCCAGTCGATTCGTGAATACAAGAAAGCCAGCATCCTGGCTCCGGTGTTCGTGACGGTCGAAGGCATCCTGGAGATCCTGATCCCGACCATCATGGCTTCGCTGATCGATGAGGGTATCACCGGTGGCAGCATGCCGGCCACCGTCAAGTTCGGCGTGATTCTGCTGGTGTGCTCGATGGTTTCGCTGGGTGCCGGCTTCCTGTCCGGAAAGTACGCGGCCGTGGCCGGCGCGGGCTTCGCCAAGAACCTGCGCAAGGACCAGTTCGAGAAGGTGCAGGGCTTCAGCTTCACCAATATTGACCGGTTCTCCACCGGTTCGATCGTGACCCGACTGACCACCGACGTGACGAACCTGCAGAACGCCTACATGATGATCATTCGTCTGGGCGTGCGTGCCCCGATTATGGTGGTCGTATCCTGGCTGTTCTCGTTCCGTATCTCCCCGTCGATTTCCATGGTGTTCCTGGCCTGCATCCCGATTCTGGCCATCGGCCTGTGCGGTCTGGCCGTGCTCGTGCATCCGGTGTTCGAGCGCGTGTTTCACACCTACGATGCGTTGAACAACGTGGTCGACGAGAACCTGCAGGGCATCCGCGTGGTCAAGTCCTATAACCGCGAATCCTTCGAGGTCTCCAAGTTCGGCCGCATCTCCCAGCGCATCTTCAAGGACTTCACCAAGGCTGAGCGCATCATGAGCTTCAACAGCCCGCTGATGATGATCTGCATCTACGGTTCGATGATCCTCATCGCATGGATGGGCGCGCAGCAGATCGTCGCCTCCGGCAACAACCCCGCCGTGGGCCTGACCACCGGCGACCTGACCGCACTGGTCACCTACGCCATGCAGATCCTTATGGCCATGATGATGCTGTCCATGATCTTCGTCATGGTGATTATTTCTCAGGCTTCTGCCGAGCGTATCTGCCAGGTGCTGCAGGAGGAAAGCACGGTGCAGAACCCGGCACAGCCGGTGACTGACATGGCCGACGGCTCCATCGAATTCGACCATGTCACCTTCCGCTACTCCGACAGTTCCGAAAAGCCCGTGCTTGACGACATCAACCTGAAGATCCGCTCCGGCATGACCGTCGGCATTGTCGGCGGTACTGGTTCGGCAAAGTCGTCTCTGGTACAGCTCGTGCCGCGACTGTACGACGTGAGCTCCGGTTCGCTGAAGGTCGGCGGCGTGGATGTACGCGACTACGATCTCGAGGCGCTGCGCGATCAGGTGGCCATGGTGTTGCAGAAGAACGTGCTGTTCTCCGGCACTATTGCCGAAAACCTCAGGTGGGGCAACCCGAACGCCACCGATGAAGAGATTCGCCATGCCGCGCAGCTCGCGCAGGCCGATGGATTCGTTCAGGAATTCCCCGATAAGTACGACACGTACATCGAGCAGGGCGGTACCAATGTGTCCGGCGGACAGCGCCAGCGCCTGTGCATCGCCCGTGCGCTGCTGAAGAAGCCGAAGATTCTGATTCTCGACGATTCGACCAGCGCCGTCGATACCAAGACGGACAAGCTGATCCGTTCCGCGTTCCACAACGAGATTCCGGACACCACGAAGATCATCATCGCCCAGCGCGTGGCCTCCGTGCAGGAATCCGACATGATTCTGGTGATGGATTCCGGCCGCATCATGGCGTCCGGCACACACGACGAACTGCTCGTCACCTGCGATGAATACCGTTCCATCTACGAATCCCAGACCAAGAACCAGGCCCAGCCCGAAGAACTGGCTGCTGCCGAACAGGCTGCTGAGTCATCTACCGCTGAGCCGTCCGAAACCGTGACGGTGACAGTGCCCATGCCCACGGCCGATACCAGCGCAGCTGATACCAATGCAGCCGATACCAAGGAAGGAGAAGCACGATGAGCAACGACCAGAGTTTCAAGAACCGCAAGCCCGCCATGGGCAAAGCCGAGCCTGGCACCATCAAGCGCATCTTCAGCTACATCTTCCAGTACAAGTGGCGTGTCATCGCCATCGTGGTGTGCATCTTGGTCGGTGCCGCCGCGCAGGCCGGTTCCGCGCTGTTCCTCCAGTCGCTCATCGACACGTACATCCTGCCGATGGTGGGGGAGTCGAACTCCGACTGGGCCCCGCTGCTGCGGGCCATCAGCCTGATGGCGGGCCTGTATGTGGCCGGCATCGTGGCGTCCTGGCTGTGGCAGTGGCTGATCGTCACCGTCGAGCAGGGCACGCTCAAGAAGATTCGTGACGACATGTTCGCCCACCAGCAGAAGCTGCCGATCCGCTACTTCGACAGCCACGAGCACGGCGACATCATGAGCCACTACACCAACGACACCGATACGCTGCGCCAGGCCATCTCGCAGTCGTTCCCGCAGATGTTCTCCTCGATTATCTCCGCGGTCGCGGCGCTGCTGTCCATGCTGTGGCTGTCCATTCCATTCACCGCGTTCGTAATCGTGTTCACCGTTCTGCTCTACTTCATCGTGCGCAAGATCGTGAGCCGCTCCGGCCGCTACTTTGTCAAGCAGCAGCAGTGGATCGGCGACGTGAACGCCTTCGTGGAGGAATCCGTCAACGGCCAGAAGGTCATCAAGGTCTTCAACCATGAAGACGCCACCCAGAAGACCTTCGACGAGAAGAACGAGGAACTCTTCGAGGCGTCCGCCGAAGCGAACACCTGGGGCAACGTCACCATGCCGGTCGTCGGCAACATGGGCTACCTGCTCTACATCCTGCTTGCCATCGTCGGCGCCGCCGTCTCGCTGGCCGGCGTCAACGACATCGGTCTGACCGGCGTCAAGCCGCTCACCCTCGGCACGCTCGTCTCCCTGCTGACCCTGTCCCGCTCGTTCATCAACCCGATCGGTCAGGTCTCTCAGCAGCTGACCATGGTGATGATGGCGCTCGCCGGTGCCTCCCGTATCTTCAAGCTGATGGATGAGCCCATCGAGGAAGACAAGGGCACCGTGACGCTCGTGAACGTGGAACTTGGCGAGGATGGCCGCACCATGACCGAAGTCGACCACGAGACCGGCCACTGGGCATGGAAGCGCGAGGTCGGCGACGACGGTACGAGGTCTCTGAAGGCCGCAGAAAAGCTCAAGGGCTCGGCCCGCGAGGTGGCGATGAAGGCCAAGGAGCAGGCGATCACCTCGCCCGACGGCCGACTGACCCTGCTGCGCGGCGACGTGCGCTTCACCAACGTAACCTTCGGCTACAACCCGGACAAGCCGGTGCTGCACGACATCACCTGGTTCGCCAAGCCCGGCCAGAAGATCGCGCTCGTCGGCGCCACCGGTGCCGGCAAGACCACCGTGACCAACCTCATCAACCGGTTCTACGACATTCAGGAAGGCCAGATTCTGTATGATGGTATCTCCGTGGCCGGCATCAAGAAGCCTGACCTGCGCAGGTCTTTGGGCATCGTGCTGCAGGACGTGAACCTGTTCACCGGCACCGTGATGGACAACATCCGTTACGGCCGCCTGAACGCCACCGATGAGGAATGCATCGAGGCCGCGCGTCTGGTCAATGCGGACAGCTTCATCCGCATGCTGCCCGGGGGATACAACACGGTGCTCGAAGGCGACGGTTCCGGCCTGTCCCAGGGCCAGCGCCAGCTGATCTCCATCGCTCGCGCGGCGGTGGCCGATCCGCCTGCGCTGATCCTTGACGAGGCCACGTCCTCGATTGATACGCGTACTGAAGAGGTTGTGCAAGCTGGTATGGATAACCTGATGAAGGGCCGTACGGTCTTCGTCATCGCCCACCGCCTGTCCACCGTGCGCAATTCCGATGTGATCATGGTGCTCGACCACGGCAACATCATCGAGCGTGGTTCGCATGACGAGCTGATCGCGCAAAAGGGCGAGTACTACCAGCTGTACACCGGTGCAGTGGAACTGGAGTAGCCGGTACGCCTGCAAAAACCGCACCTCGATTATCGGGTTGAAGCAATTCTCATCCGGTGGTTGAGGTGCGGTTTTCTATGTTGAGAGCCGTGTGTTAGCGCAGGATTACGAATATTGGCGGTGAAAAGGGTACATTTGAATTGTTGTTTTGACGATGTATCGGCCGCAAGGAGGGGACTATGGCGTTCGTGACGTTGAAGGATGTCGCTCAACGTGCCGGTGTGTCGGCTGCTGCCGTCTCCCAAATACTTCACAATAAAGGCCGCTTTTCTAGCGATACGCGACAGTTGGTGCTGAATACTGTTGAGGAAATGGGGTATGTGCCCGATCAACGTGCTCGCTCCATGCGCTCGTCGGATACTAAGACTGTTGGTTTGCTGGTTCCTGATTTGCGCAATCCGTATTTCGCCGATTTGGTCTCGTCAATGGAGGATGAGTTGTATGCCCGGGGCTATTCCACGCTGATTGGTACTTCAGCAGAAACAGTGGAACGCCAGGATGCGTTTATTGACAATCTGCTCGGGCAGCGTATTGATGGTGCGATCGTGGTGCCGCAAGGTGTCAATTCGCCTGGTATGCAGTCGCTTATCGCGCGCGAGCTACCACTGGTGTTCGTGGATCGTTTGGTATCGGGAGTAAATTCGGTGCCATTCGTAGTGTCCGACCCATACCCAGGTGTTTGCGAGGCGGTTGCCGAACTTGTGCGCTTAGGGCATCGTCACATTGGATTTGTGTCACACTCGTCACTGGGCTCGTCCAATATAAATGAGCGTGAAGCGGCATTCCGTTCTGCTGTGGCACAGGTGACGCAGTTGGGGGAGGGAACTGCGGCGGTTGTCGACTGTGATTCTACATATGTTTCGCGCGAAGCAGGACTAAATGAACTTGTAAGAGCAGGTGTTACGGCGATTATTTGCGCTTACTCGCCTGACATGATCACGATGATTGGTTTGCTGCATGACCGCGGCATTGATATTGGTAGTGAAATGTCAGTGATTTCATTCGATGACATTGCCGTATTCCGTCTGCTGACTCCGCAAGTCGCGATTATTTCGCAGCAAGCTGAGGATATGGGTCGCCAGGGCGTGGATATGTTGCTCGACATGATTATAAATAATGATTGCAGTCGTGGTGAATCGCGCTATGTCCCGTCATCGTTTGTACTGCGTGATTCGGTTGGGGCTCCTATGTGGCGTGTTCCCTGATATTGCAGCGTTTATCAGGTGCATGAAGGCTGGGTTTATGCGCTGAACAGTGCTGACGTGCCGACATCGTTGACAACATTGGTAAAAGGTTATATCATAATTTTCATTAGTTGATTAAACGTTTTATCAATGGCGATGATCAACGATGATCGGTTTGGAGGAAACTCACAGAGGAGGTGAGCGGGCAATGTGCATATCGATTCAGCAAGACGCGCTGACAGCCGAACTGTACGTCAGCGTTCGCGACGCTGTGGGTTTCTACCATTACGACCGCGAAGACGCGCGTATGGCGCTGGATGGTGGGCTGTATTCCGTGGTTGCCTACGTTGATGGTCAAGTGGCCGGAATTGGTCGTGTGGTCGGCGATGGACGTATCGCATTCTTCATCAAAGATCTCGTGGTATTACCGCAAACTTGATATAGAAAATCCGATTATCCGCATAAATACAGCATTTAAGGGCTGTTCATCACTTGAAAAAATAAGTGTTTTACCACGAATTTACCATAATTGAATATGAGTCTTGATATGACGAAATATAAAGGGAGATTGCACGTATAATAAAACCGCGTATCTCCCTTTAACAAACTATCTAAAGTTTTCTACATTTATAACTCTGGAAAAACAATCGCACAAATTCATGTTGTGAGTGACCATGATTATAGTAATGCCCTTTTCATTTAATTCTTTCAAAAGTTTCATCACTATCAATTCGTTCTCTTTATCAAGTCCAGAAGTTGGTTCATCAGCTAATATAATCTGACTTCCTTGCAAAATCAATTTAATAATTGCAATTCGCTGTTGCTCTCCACCGCTTAACTGATATACTTTTTTGTTAAGCATGTCACTTAGCTCAAATTGCTTTAAATACTTATTGATTAGTTTCAGTTTTTCTTCTTTTTTTACTTTTTTATATTCAAGAGCTAATTTTAAATTCCACAACACGCTTTCATCTTCTATTAGTCCATAATTTTGAAATAGATAGCCTATTGTATATCTTCTCAAAATCATAGCATTTTTACCGTTCATGGACAAATTTTTATGACTATCAATAGTGATTGTTCCCTCGGATATATCAGTAATCAATCCTATTATATTTAAAAGTGTCGTTTTACCTGCCCCGCTTTTCCCTACAAGCCCCACAAATTCGCCTTTTTCTATTTCTAAAGATAAATTTTCAAATAGAACCTGATTTTTCCCATATTCTTTTTTGACGTTCTTTAATGTAATCAATGACATACTTATGCCCCCTTTTCAATCTCATATAAAGCGTTTGAGATATAAATTCTATAAAGCAATTCGCAGAATATGTAGTCAATAAGTATAATCGCAAAAAGGCAAGCAAAATAATAATTTATAGCAGTTAATACGCCTGATATAATTATTTCGATTCCCCAAAAAATATACCGATTTTTCAGTGTCCTAAAATGAGAGAATCCTAAAATCTCTTTTGCCGCATATCTCTTTCGATTTACAAAAATGTCCACATAATTTGAAATATACAAAATAAACAGTAAAGACACTATAAAGACAATCGTAAACATAGTGAGTGTTTTAAGAACGAATGTCACATTTTCAAGTTGCATTAAATAAGGTGTAAGTAATGTTCCAGCTGTAACTAATTGCTCTAAATCATATTCTGATAACAAAGAAGAAAAATCTTCTCTTGACTCCATTTGAAAAAATAAACACCTTGTATTTAAAGAATCCAAATAGTAAAGTCCTGCAAAATTGCCCGTATCAACAATGATAACAGGATTAGCCATATCCGAAAAACCATTTTCTGTATTGACTTTTATCGTAGAATCATCGTCTATATAAACAACATTAAATTTATCAATAGTTTTTTCTTCTCCCGGTATTCCATAAAATTGATTGTAATTCATCAATCGGAAATATTCTTGCTTAATATATTCGCTAATAGAATTTTCATCATTCTTATATTTATGTGGAACTAATACTGTTGGTTCACTAAATATATCTTCTCCCAATGGTTTTCCACTGAGCTGGATATTTGAAAATTCATTCAGATAATTTCTATTTGCAATAACAAGCTGTTGTTCATAATAGGGGCGTGATGTCTGCAAACCACCGTCTGTCCTAAAATCACATAGTAGTGAATGGTTATGATTATACATCTCTAATGTTTGTTCAGAATATTTTTCTAATATGTCTGTGTTTGCTAACGCATAATCATACTCCGATGAATTAAAACCATTAGCGGTATAATATCCGTCCAGATACTTATAATCTAAAACAGCTTGTTGGCTTTGTCTAAATGAGTTCCCCTGATTCAGCAATGAAATAATAGTGATAGCGATTATTACCGAAAAAATTATTTTTATAGCCTGAACTACAATATTTGTGCCGCTATTTAAAGTCTTATTTTTTATCATTGCCTCTAAAGAAACAAACTTAATTAAAATACTTGTAATTAAAACACAAAGTATATTTATAGCTAAAACACCAATAAAGAACAGTACACTTGTTGCTAAATAAGAAAAATCATATCTGTTTGTTAATGCGTAATATAAATTTAGCAAGAACAGTAATACTAAACATATTACAGCAAAATATTTTATTACACTGGTAATTTGCTCCTTTAAAATATGTATAGTAGAAAAGCCCATGCTTTTTTTAATACCTATTTTTTTCAAACTATAAGACGTATAAATACAGTATATGATTTGAAGTACAATAAATAAGATTACAAAATTCAGAAGATTCAATTCTAATACCATACTATACGGAATAGCGTCATTTTCAAAGTTATTTATTGCGACGGACAGTTGAGAAGCTATCTCTTTAATTGCGTTAGCTGGTAAATCTGTATAGAATACACCAACACTATCTAAAAAATCTTCCTTTTGCAATTCATGATATTGAAACAAAATAGAGGAAGATATAGGCTGTTTTTGTGTAAACTCATTTAATGGATAGCAATATAAATCATAAACAGATTTATCTGTGGAAGTGAGCGTATTGTTAATGAGTTCTAATTTATTTTGAGAATATTCTTCTGTAAATATTGTATAAAATTTGTCGAGAATTTCTGGCGATGTTTCTTCTAAAACATACCCTTTTAAATTCTCAGTAGCAATGTTATTCTTTTCATAAATGTTGTAAATAGAAGTATTAAAAATATATGCAAAGAGTATGACTTCAAGGAAAATAAAAATCTTTAAAAATTTTTTCATAACATACGCCCCTTTCTTTGAAGAAATGTATAAAATAGGGCGGGACAAATAGCCCCGCCCTAGGTGTTTGAACTATTTTACTTAATATGGATAATAATCATAATAAGATGTTTCGTTCGCCCACCAAACTCTCTTTGCATCTTTGTAAGCGTAGTTTGACTTGAATCCACTGGTATATGTATCTCCGCCGACCTTTACAGTTGCCTTTACCATGTAGTTGCGACTAATACCTGCTTTACGCCCAATTTCGGAATATACAATGGTGTCTGTTTGCCCTCCATTGTAGTACAAATCTCCACCCGCTACATCAATAGCCCACGCTGTAAGTGGAGCGCCGACAACCATAACTGCTGCTACAAGACCAACTACTTTCGTTCTCAACTTCTTTGCTCTCATTCGATAAACCTCCTTTCTCTTTTTTACTTTTTGATAGTTTTATGTCACGTACTGTTTTTACTAACCTCAACATAACATATATTTCATTAAATGTCAAGTTATTTTTGTTTCTATTTTATATATGACCTCTTTGTTGCTATCATATTTTGTGCATAATGCACAAAATCAAAGTGCCAATATTAGTGCTTTCCACGATTGTACTTTTACAATGAAAAGACGAAGTACCTGTGATAAATTCATTGCTCTAAAATTATTAGAGAAACTATACAATATAGCTATCCTTTTTTCTCTTGTCTGCCATAAACAGAAAAGAAAAAGCCCTGTCAAGAGCCTGCCACTTCTTTAGAAGTGGTGCTTGCACTCTTGATCTGGGCTTTTTGTTTGCTGTATCTTTTTGCAAGAGGAAAAAGGCTACTCGTCCCCGTTGTCAAAATGGCTGTCCTTTAAGACTTCCCGCAACAGCTCCATATCTTCTTTTGAGTTGGGATTTATCCTCTTTACAACCTGATAAGGTGTACCGTACTTGTGTCCGTCTGTGCTTTCCCCGAACATATCCATGCTGTATAAATCATCATAACGGTCTAATACTTTCTGAAATTTCAAGTGCTGGATAAATGTTTTGATAGGGTAAAGGTCGGACGCTTGTATGTCCTCTCCCTTGATATAGTCTGTGATGTATTTCCGCAACTGCTCCAACTCATACTCTAGCCATTCTTCTTCACTGTCAAAGAAGTTATCATAGTGTCCGTGTTTCAGTTCTGCATTTAGGCGTTCTTCCGTCCGTAAAAACTTGCATACCTCTTTTTCCGCCTGTTGGACAAACTTCCATTCTCCCGACAACAATTCATTCGGTGTTACTTCCAGTACGTCCATTATCTTTTCCAGCGTGTCAAAGGTGGGATAGTTTACCCCTCGTTCAATCTTAGAAAGGCTCTGCATATTGATACCGATGGCGTCCGCAAGCTCCTGCTGTTTCATTTTCCTGTGTTTTCTTATGGTCTGTATGTTCTCCCCTAAAAAATTTATTTTCTTTGTGTCATGCTCCATAACTTCTTATATCTTTTCCTTTCCCGGCTTTTTCGTTCCTTTATAAGCCTATCATACTTATTATAGCCGAAAAAGTCAAGAAAAAGTTCTTGACAAGTAATTCTAACGGCGTTATTATCATGGAGGATATAGTGATTAAGCACAATGAGGTCAATCACACGCTTGAGTAGGCATAGAAAAGAGTTATTTTCGCTTTGATAGCATGAATAGGCATGGACTATCCGACCGAAAACGGTGTTTCTTCCTGTGCCTGCCCCGTTTAGCCACGAGCCTCCCAAAGGCTCGTGAGCGTTAAGAACGGGGCTGGTGCAGGAAGAAAAGGAACGCCGTAGGCGTTCCGTACAGGGCGTATATGTAACACCGCCCTGCGCATACATGTCATAGTACCTAGAAACTGTGATAAATAAAGGACAAAACACGATTTTTACCCCGCAAAAAAACGGGGAGTACGAAAGGAGTAATGCACTATCGCAACACATGAAAATTTATCCGTCAAGATTGATTACATCAGCATTGTCTTTGATACGGCAACGGCAGAAGATGTGATACGGCACATTTTATGCTTGCCGACCGATATTTTTAATGTCTATCCTGCAACGGTCAAATTTAAGACGTATCAGGCGCGTTGGGAAATCGGAGATATTTATGTATCGGGCGACGCAAAAAAGACAGAGGACAACCCACAAGGGCTGGGCTGTTATCTCGTGATGACAGGCAGGGGGTGTGATGATATTTTCCGTATCCTCGATAACAACGGCTTGACCTTTGGGGATATGTTCGGACGCTGTGAAAGGAGATATGGGGCTGGAAACTACCATTTCACAAGGCTGGACGTTGCCATTGACGACAGGAACGAAACGCCGTTCTTTACCATAGAGCAGATAAAGAAGAAATGTGAAAAAGAGGAATTTATCGCCAACAGTGAGGGCTACCATTTTGACGAGAGCAAGTTTGATGATTTTGACACCGCAAAGACCGTCTATATCGGGGCTGGAAAATCGGGGCTTTCCTACCGCTTTTATGACAAGGACAAGGAAGTGTGCGGCAAATACAACAGGACGCTTGATGAAGTCGGGAGTTGGAAACGGACGGAAATGCAACTGCGTGATGAAAAGGCTCATGCCTTTGCTATGGCATTTCAGGCAAGACCGCTGGAGATTGGGGAACTGGCTTTCGGACTGCTGGCGGACAACCTGCGTTTTGTCGTAGCAAACAGGAATGAGAGCAACAAGAGCAGGTGGAAAACGTGCCGTTTCTGGCAACGCTTTTTAGGGGCTGTGGAACTTTTAAAACTCCATGTACCCACACCGCATAATTCCCTTGAAGAAACGCAACAGTGGCTTACAGAGGGTGGTGTCATATCCGCTGTCAAAGGCTTTTACTTCCTCGAATCCCATGACGCTTTAGGTGGGCTGGAACGTGTCGGGGATATGGTAGATAAGGCAAGGTACAGCACTTCCCTTTCCAGCAAGCTGACCGCCCATTTACAGCGGATAGACAGGACAGAATTGATACCCTACGTCCAGTATGACACAAAGAACAGGTAGGGGGGTGGCATGATGAACGAAAAGATTGATATTCCTGTATGGGAAAAATACACCCTTACCATTGAGGAAGCGTCAAGATACTTCACAATCGGACAGAACAAGCTACGCCGATTGGTAGAAGAAAACCGACACGGCGACTGGTATGTGATGAACGGCAACCGTATCTTGATTAAGAAAAAACAGTTTGAGAAATTTATGGATAAAACAGACGCAATCTAATGCAAAAGAGCCTTGTATGTGATATTATTTCAGTAAGTCATATCAAGGCTCTTTCTTACGAAAGGAGCAGATAAGAAATGTCGGAAAAAAGACGGGACAGTAAAGGTCGCCTCTTAAAGACAGGAGAGAGCCAGCGAGCAGACGGAAGATACTTATACAAATATGTGGACAAGGCAGGAAAGACAAGGTATGCCTATTCATGGAAACTTGTGCCGACAGACCTCGTACCTAAAGGCAAGAGGGACGGGAAATCCCTAAGGGAATTAGAAACGGAGATACAAAGGGATTTACAGGACGGTATCGACACAACAGGCGGAAAAATGACGCTGTGCCAGCTATACGCCAAACAGAACGCCCAGAGAGCCAACGTAAAGGAAAGCACAAGACAGGGCAGGAAAAAGCTCATGCGGACATTAGAGGGCGATATACTGGGGGCTAGGAGCATTGACAGCATACGCCTTTCAGACGCTAAGGAATGGGCGTTACGCATGAAAGACAAGGGCTATGCTTATCAGACCATAAGCAATTATAAACGCTCGTTAAATGCGTCATTCCGCATTGCCATAGCGGACGACCTCGTGAGGAAGAACCCCTTTGATTTCAAGCTGAATGAGGTCATAGAGGACGACAGGACACCACGGCAGGCATTGACCGAGGAACAGGAAGAAAGGCTCTTGTCCTTTGCCAGCAGGGACAGGGTATATAAAAAGTATTATGACGCAATCGTAATACTGTTAAAGACAGGGCTTCGTATCTCGGAACTGTGCGGACTGACAAGGCAGGATATAGACTTTGAAAACGGCGTTATCCATGTAGACCACCAGCTATTATCCAGCAAGGAAACGGGCTATTATATCGAAACACCAAAGACAAAAAGCGGTGTGCGTGATGTTCCCATGAGTGAGGAAGTGAAACAGGCATTTGAGCGTGTCATGGCAAACAAGGCAAAGGCAGAGCCGACAGAGATAGACGGGTACAGTGGTTTCCTCTTTCTGAACGGGAAAGGCTTTCCTATGACGAATGCCTATTATACTTCTACTTTCGCTAATCTGAGAAAGAAATATAACAAGAGCCATGAGGACAGCTTACCAAAGATAACGCCCCATATCCTGCGTCATACGTTCTGTACCAGACTTGCGAACAGGAACATGAACCCTAAGAGTTTACAGTATATCATGGGACACGCAAACATCAGTATCACGCTGAACCTGTACGCCCATGCGTCCATAGAGAACGTCAAGGCAGAATTAAGAAGCATGATAGCTTAAAGTTTTACCACGATATTTACCACGATTGACCGTGAGAAAACGTGATGAAACGTAGCTGTTTGGAAGTATCAGCCGAAAAGAGAAATGCCCGTAAAGCTGATAAAATAAGGCTTTGCGGACATTTAAGAAGATATGAAAAGATAATCAAAAATTTATATTAAGTTTTAAGGAATACCAAGGGGATGGAGTCGGTACGGCGGTGCTGCGCGCACTTATCACACGCATTCGAGAACACTGCTGCAACCATGCGTACATTGGCCTGATGGCAACACCTGGCAAGGAATCGTTCTACGAAGAGCATGGGTTCCTGCGCCGGCCGGCACCGGGTTATGGCAGCGGATTAGTCCAATTCGTTGATCCCGTTCCGCTCAGCGCAGCTGAATCCACCGCCACAAGCGGAATCAAGTAATCGGCTCGCCGAGCACTACGCATAACACGTATATCAACACACCACGAAAGGAACCGAACAAGCAATGAAGCAGATCCCTCTGATTATCGACACTGACCCCGGCATCGATGACGCCGTCGCCATCGCACTGGCAGTGTTCAACCCGCGCTTCGACGTGCGGCTGATTACTACGGTTGCTGGCAATGTCAGCATTGAAGCGACAACGACGAACGCGCTCAAGCTGATGGCCTACTACGGTAAGGATGTACCGGTCGCTCGTGGCGCTGCTGAACCGCTGATCCGTCAGCTTGATGATGCAAGCGATATCCACGGTAAAACCGGTATGGAGGGATTCGATTTCCCTGAGCCCAAAACTGAACTTCTGCTGGATAAGCATGCTGTCGAAGCAATGCGCGACGAGATCATGGCTTCTGCTGAACCCGTCACCGTCATGCCAATCGGTCCGCTGACCAACATCGCACTGTTGCTAAAAACTTTTCCGGAAGTCAAGTCGCGTATTGAGCGCATTGTGCTCATGGGTGGTTCGGTCACTCGCGGCAACAAGGGTGTTATGGCCGAATTCAATATTTTCGTTGACCCTGAAGCCGCCAAGATTGTGCTCACTTCTGGTCTTGACATTACTATGGCCACACTGGACGCCGGCTTGGGAACTGTGATTCCGCCGGAGAAAACCGCTCAGCTTAAGGATATGGGCAAGGTCGGTCTGATGGCTCATGACCTGTTCCAGCGCTACCGCAAGCGCAGCTTCGGCACCGGTCTCAAAATGTATGACGCTTGCGCAGTCGCATGCTTGCTGGAGCCTGACCTATTCGACATGACTAAGGCATTTGTGGACGTAGAAATCGCTGGCGAACTCACTGCAGGGTGTACGGTCGTTGATCTTAAGGGCTACCTTAAGCGCGAACCGAATGCCACCGTCACCACCGGCGTTCACGCAGATCGATTCTGCGACTGGTTCATGGACGGCATCGCCCATTGTGCATAGTCCCTTGTCTCTTCGACGCCGCTAACACCGGCGCCCCTGAGCGCATCAGTATTCGTGAATTCAACAACAGAGAATAAGAGAACAAAGAAAGGACCAGACCGATGGAACTGGTGATTATGTACCTCGTGGCAATTGCCGCGGTTGGCATTGTGGGCTTTATGCTCGTGAAGAAAATGGACATCAAGATTTCCCTGTTCCTCATCGGCATTGTGCTGATGTACATCGCATTGCTGATGGGCAAGGACATCTCATTCACCGACTTCGTTTCCAGTGGTGTCACTTGGCTTGATCCGTTCAAGGTTGTAGGCGATCAGTTCGTGAGCACGCTCACTTCTGCTGGCTTCATCATCCTCATCCTTGGTGGCTACACCGGCTACATGTCCCATATCGGAGCCAATGAAGTCACGGTAAGTGTGCTCGCCAAGCCGATTGCGCACATCAAGTCCCCGTATATACTCGTGCCGATTACCTTCTTGTTGGGCAACCTGTTGTCTCTGGTCATTCCGAGTGCTTCCAACCTGGCTATCATCCTTATGGCAACGCTGTACCCGGTGCTTCGCCAAGCTGGTATGAGCCTGCTGAGCGCAGCTGCAGTCATTGCCACTACTGCAACGATTATGCCGACCCCGCTTGGCTCCGACAATGTTGCCATCGCCGCTGAACTCGCTAAGACCGACATGTTCTCCGGCCTGACCGCCAGCGATTACGTCTTCCGTTATCACGTGCTCGTTTCCATCCCGACCTTGCTCGTCATGGCACTGGCACACTACTTCTGGCAGAAGTTCATGGACAAGCGCGCTGGCTCGGATTTGACCGACGGTGATGTTGACCTGGCTGAGGTTAAGGCTGTCGAAGGTAGCGCTCTCTACCGCACTGTGTATGCGATTTTGCCGCTGCTGCCGATCATCATGCTTCTCATCGTGTTCGCCATCACTTCCACCACCGGCGCAAAGATCGACCTGAGTGTTGAACTCGCTTCCATTCTCTCCTTCGTGATCGCCATTATCTGCGAGCTCATCCGCACTCGCAAGGGCAAGGAAACCCTCGCTGGCACCGAGTCCTTCTTCAAGGGCATGGGTGGCGCAATGCCGATTGTGGCACTGTTGGTCGCTGCTTCTGTGTTCGTCATTGGTCTTAAGTCCATTGGTCTGATCACCGAACTGCAGAACGCAATGACCGGCCTGTCCGGCTCTGGTATGGGCTTCGTGCTGCCGCTTATCCTTGTCGGCCTCACTGCGCTCATCGTGCTACTCTCCGGTTCCGGTACCGCACTGTTCTTCGCGATGGTTCCGCTCATGGTTCCGCTGGCCGCTGCTGCTGGTATCAATGTGCTCGCTGTGTCCATCCCGATGGGTCTCGCTGGCAATCTGCTGCGCGCTGTCTCGCCGGTCTCCGCTGTGGTGATGATCGTCGCCGGCTCCATCAAGAAGAGCCCAATCGACATTGTGCGCCGTACCAGTGTGCCGATGATCGCTGGCGTAATCGTCATGTTCATCCTGTCCATGGCAATCTTCCTGCCGATGGGTGCGTGATGCTGATATAACCATCACAATCCGCTAGGCGTCAGTCGTCAGCAGAACATATCAATCGCGCAGACGATTTGGCCCCGAATACGTGCAATGCCCGGGATTTGACTTCAGACTCCGGGCATTCGCATACCCGCACGATTGTGTTTCCATCGTGATTTTGCTGAAACGTAGAACAAGCGCAGAACATAGAAGACAGGCCGAAACAAGAAGGCCGAAAGGAAATGCATCATGTCAGCATCATGTCTTGACTTGCTCGACCACCTGCACGGCAGTGTGTCCGTGGTCGGATCAATGAATGTTGATTACACGGTCGTTACTGAGCGGTTGCCGAAACCGGGAGAGACCGTCAACGGTGGCCCGCTGACCTTATTGCCGGGAGGCAAATCAGCGAATCAGGCATCGGCGGCTGCGCGAATTGGAGCGCAGGTGCGGATGTTTGGTGCAGTCGGGGAAGATGCCAATGCGGATTTTCTGCTGGAGCATTTGCGCGATGCTGGTGTGGATACTTCGCATATCGCTGCCGTTGCAGGTCCCAGTGGCACTACGGTAATTACCGTGGACGCGAATGGCGAGAACACCATCGTATATTCGGCTGGTTCCAATGGTGAGGTGTCTGTCGACTATGTGCGCCAGTCATCTGACGCATTGGTTGCCGCCGATGTACTGGGACTGTGTTTGGAGAGTCCGATGGAAACGGTCACGGCATGCGCTCGCCTCTGCCATGATGCCGGGCTCAAGGTATTGCTCAACGATTCGCCATTCGTTGCTGAACTACCCGCTGAGCTTATTGAGGCTTCGGACATTCTGTTGGTCAATGAGCATGAAATGGCGCAGCTGCTGGACATCGCCGAGCCTGACGATGACGATTGGGATGGACTGGACTGGTCTGATGTGGCGCGGCAGATGCATGACTTCGGCTTTAATCAGGCGGTAATTACGCTTGGCGGGGATGGGTCGGTGGTCATCGATGGTGATGATATCTATCGTATTGCGCCAGTTGCGGTTGCGGCCATCGACACTACCGGGTGCGGAGATGCCTTTATGGGCACGGTTCTGGCCGGACTTGCCTCGGGTCATGCGTTGGAGGACAGTGCGCAGTTGGCCTCGTACGTTTCCGCGTACGCCGCGACTGGGGTCGGTGCGCAAGCCTCTTATGGTACTGCTGCTCAGATTCGTGAGCGGTTTGGTACGAATTGATTACTGAGAAGTGTGGAGTATTGCCGGCCGTGAATTGGTGCAGACCTAACACGTTCATTTAGGCGCTATGCAGTGTCGAATGTTCTCGGCGCGGATTTTACGAAGTATTGTCAGCAAATGCATCAAGGCAATGGCGGCGGTCTGGGCGGGACTACGGCCGCGCATAACAGTATCGAGTACTCGAATGAGTCCTATGACGCGAAAACTCGGACCGTGACGATGCATGCCGTTATCGACTGGAGTGATCCGTACCGATTCGGGGATTCGACCGGCAGTTTTACTGCGCCGGACATCACCGTTGTCTTTGACAAGTCCGGGAAAATCCAGCGCATTGACTCCACGGTCTGGGGATTCCCGCCTGCCCGATAATTATCGGAGGGCCTGAAACATGCACGTTCTCATCAGCGCTGCGGATCGACGATGCTGCAACCATACGGCGTCATACCCGCATGACGTGAGTTACACTATGTAGTAAAGTTATTTACTGAGATACTGCGTATTGTTACGTACTGAGGCGTGGAAGGCTCAACTATGGTCACGATGAAGGAAATCGCACAGAAATCAGGCTTCTCGCAGGCCACGGTATCCCGGCTGCTCAATGGGGACCCGACATTGTCTGTCAAAGAGGAGACGCGACGTCGCATCATCGAGGTCAGCGAGCAGCTTGGCTACGCTACCGGATCACGCCGTATCGCATTGCCACGCCGTGTGGCCGTACTCGACAACGCCACCCGCGAGGAAGAACTGGCGGACGCCTATTTCGATGAACTACGGTCCGTGCTCGGCGACAATGCCAGAGCCCAGCACATGGAACTCACGTCGTTTTCCCATATCGACGATCTGATTGCCAACGCCGGTGATTTCGACGGCTTCATTTCCATCGGACCGTCCGTACTCTCTTCGGATAAACTGTTGAAACTCCATCTGGTATTGCCCTATGGCGTATTCATCGACATCAATCCTGCGCCCAGCCTGTTCGATTCGGTACAACCGGATTTAAGCCAAACCATTTTGGACGCATTGGATGTGTTGGTGTCCTCGGGCAAACGACGCATCGGCTATATCGGCGGTACTGGCTTCACGATGGGTTTGCACGAATACCCGGAAGACAGCCGATTAACCGCATTCCGCAATTGGACCGAGCGTTTGGGGCTGGATGCGGAAGGCCTGATTTACGCGCAAGGCGCGTTCACTGTGGACACCGGGCGCACTCTAGGGGAGAAAGCGGCTAACGATCATCGAGATGACATGCCGGATGCGTTCATCGTGGCTGCGGACACGATTGCAGTCGGCGTACTGCAGGCGTTTATTGCTGCGGGAGTGCTGGTGCCTCGCGATACCAGTGTGATCAGTATCAATAACCAGGCCATCGCCCAGTACACTTCGCCGACATTGACCAGTTACGATATCGATCAGAATGAGCTGGCCGATACTGCGATTACGATGCTTGCCGAGGCCATCTCCAGTCGGCGCACGCTGCACCACCATACCTTCATCTCCACCACCCTAGTGGTGCGTGACAGTTTCGTACCAGCACGATAAAGAAGCTCCCTCTGTGCGATAAAGAAGCTCCCTCGTCAGAGGGAGCTTCTTTATCGCTGTTAGAACAGTTCCAGATTCACGTCGAGCGTGTAGGCGCGATCGGCGGGCAGCTGGTACTGCTCATGGACGGGCGCGCCCCATGAATCGTCTCCGCCCACGCCCATTTGCGCGGCCAACAGGCGCAGGAACGTGTGACGGACCGGCGGCAACTCGTTCTGGTGGGTCGCCTCTTCCAGCATGAGCGAGTTGTACGGCAACAGGCTCGCCGCGAAATGTTCGCTGCCGGCCTGGCTGATACGCATGCCGTGTCCTTGGGCGTCAAGCACTTCGGCCCAACGCAAGTCTTCATGGTTGCCGGTCTCCTGCGGCACCAGATACGGTGCATTGTCTTCGGCCGCGGTGCGCTCGAAAATGCCGAGCTTGCCACCGTGCAGACGGTCGCGATAGGTCTCCTCGGGGCCAAGGCCGTAGAAGCGCAGGTTCTCGTACTGCTTGGGAAGTGTCCATTCTAATCCGAATGCCGGCAGCGTCGGCGCATCGGTGGCACCGGCATATCGGGCGGTCAGATGTACACGTCCGCTGGCGGCATCCACCTCATAGCGCACGGCAACTTGGCAACTTGGGTTTCGCCCGGTTCGGCCAACGTATGACGAATGCCGCCAACGGGCACCAACCTCGTTGACGGCATTCGTCTTTCCAGGACACCGCAATCGCGGATGCATGCCGTTTACGCGTTGAATACGTATTGGTCAAGGCGGCGCATGGCCTCCTTGACGCGGCTCAAGGGCAATGCGAGATTGACGCGGATGCTGTAGGGGGCCTGGAACATGTCGCCGTCCTGCCATGCGACGCCCACATCCCAGCCGCGTTTCTCCAACTCGGGCAGGCTCAGGCCGTGGCGTTCGCACCACTGCTCGCAGTCGAGCAGCAGCATGTAGGTGCCTTCCGGTTTGGCCAGACTCACTCCTTGGAAATGCTTGGTGATGTAGTCGTAGGCGTAATCGACGTTGCCGGTGAGCACCGCCTTCAGTTCGTCGAGCCACTCATGGCCTTCGGGCCGGTAGGCGCCGATCAGCGCGTGCATGGAAAGCACGTTCATGTCGTTGTAGTGGCATTTCGAGCTTTTGGCCACGATGCGGTCCCGGAGTGTGGGATTGTAGATGATGTGGTAGCTTCCCACCAGTCCGGCGAGATTGAAGGTCTTGCTGGGCGCGTAGAACGCCACGGTCCTGTTGCGTGCGTCCTCGCTGACCGATTGGGTGGGGATGTGCTGGTGGTTCCCCAGAGTCAAATCGGACCAAATCTCGTCGGAAATGACCACGCAATCGTTGGCCTTGTACACTTCCATGGCCTTCTCGATTTCCCAACGTTCCCACACGCGCCCGCAAGGATTGTGAGGGCTGCAGAACACGGCCACGTGGATGTGATGCTCCTTGAGCTTCCTGTCCATATCCTCGTAATCCATGCGCCATACGCCGCGCTCGTCCAGCGTGAGCGGACTGTGGACGATGCGGTAGCCGTTGTTTTCGATGCTCCGGGTGAACCCGATGTAGGTCGGGCTGTGCAGCAGCACGCCGTCGCCGGGGGCGGCGAACGCGGTCAGCGCACTGATCACACCGCCCAGGACCCCGTTCTCGTAGCCGATCGCCTCCCGGGTCAATCCGGTGACCCCGTTGCGCGTGGACTGCCAGTCGATGATGGAGCTGTAATAGTCGTCGGTGGGGGAGAAGTACCCGTAGGCGGGATGCTTCGCCCGTTCGATGATGGCCTGCGGGATCGTGGGCACGGTCGGGAAGTTCATGTCCGCCACCCACATGGGGATGACGTCGAAACCCTCGCGTGGCGGGTCCGGCGCGAATCCCGGGTCGGTGCCCAGTCCGTCGACCGCGATCGAATCCATGCCATGCCTGTTCATGATGGACGTGAAATCATACGTCATTGTCCGACAATCCTTTCTCGGTCCGTGGTGGCCGGTCCCAATCTAAATCGGGCTCCTGACGGTGCCGTGGCCGTGGGCGGCGATTTGACCGCGTGGCGTGTTACGATATGCACCGTTGTGAGGCAGTGATCCGTTATCAGCGGGGAGTCTTCGGAAGAACGGCGGCAATCGCCCAGTAGAACCGACGGGATCGGCCCGAGACAGCCGAACACAAGCGGTCGCGCAGGCTCGCGGCTCCGAGTGCAACAGTTCGGAGCGGCGCAACCGGTGCGATAAGCGAGGTGGTACCGCGGTGCGGAGCGCATACCAGCGCCCGTCATCGTCCTCGTAGGCAGGAACGGCAGACAGGGCTGTTCCGGGCGGAACACAGTCAGTTCCGGCTGCGAGGCGATTGACGCAATCGGCCCCACGGTTCGGTACGTGACATTCGTGAACCCAGCCGGCACACGTCGGCGCCCGGCAATCGCCATCAATGACGCTCCTGTAGGACCAGTGCACAGTACTAACAGGAGATTTACGGTGAGCGAAAACGTATATCCCAAGGCGAACGAGGGCGGCGAGACCGCGCACGTCGCGCCGAACCCCAGCTTCCCCGACATGGAGGAGACCGTTCTTGACTACTGGGACAAGGACGACACCTTCCAGAAGTCCGTTGAACGCAACCCTTCCGGCGACCACAGCCAGAACGAATTCGTGTTCTTCGATGGCCCGCCTTTTGCGAACGGTCTGCCGCACTACGGCCACCTGCTGACCGGCTACGCCAAGGACGTGATCCCGCGCTACCAGACCATGAAGGGCCGCAAGGTCAACCGCGTGTTCGGCTGGGATACCCACGGCCTGCCCGCCGAGCTTGAGGCGCAGAAGGAACTCGGCATCGACTCGGTTGACCAGATCGAGAAGATGGGCATCGACAAGTTCAACGACGCCTGCCGCGCTTCCGTGCTGAAGTACACCAACGAATGGCAGAACTACGTGCATCGTCAGGCCCGTTGGGTGGACTTCGAGCACGGCTACAAGACCCTGAACATCCCGTACATGGAATCCGTGATGTGGGCCTTCAAGCAGCTCTACGACAAGGGCCTGGCCTACCAGGGCTACCGCGTGCTGCCGTACTGCCCGAAGGACCGCACGCCGTTGAGTGCGCACGAGCTGCGCATGGACGCCGACGTGTACCAGGACCGCCAGGACACCACCGTGTCCGTGGCCGTGAAGATGCGCGATGAGGACGACGCCTACGCCGTCTTCTGGACCACCACCCCGTGGACCGTGCCCACCAACTTCGCCATCGTGGTCGGCGCCGACATCGACTACGTCGAGGTCCGCCCGACCGAAGGCAAGTTCGCTGGCAAGAAGTTCTACCTCGGCAAGGACCTGCTGCCGCACTACGAGAAGGAACTCGGCGAGAACTACGAGGTCGTGCGCGAACTCAAGGGCTCCGAGCTGGAAGGCCGCCGCTACTACCCGGTCTTCCCGTACTTCGCGGGCGACGAGGCCGAATCCGAAGGCCATGTGCCCGGCCCGAACGGCTACACGATCTTCACCGCCGACTACGTCGACACCGTCGAAGGTACCGGTCTGGTTCACCAGGCCCCCTACGGTGAAGACGATATGAACACGCTGAACGCCAAGGGCATCAAGAGCACCGACGTGCTCGACGATGGCTGCCGCTTCACCGCGCAGTGCCCCGACTACGAGGGCGATTTCGTGTTCGACGCCAACCTGCCGATCCTGCGCAACCTGCGCGCCGGCGACGGCCCGCTCGCCGAGATTCCGGAAGAGCGCCGCGCGATCCTCTTCCAGGAGAAGAGCTACGTGCACTCCTACCCGCACTGCTGGCGTTGCGCCACCCCGCTGATCTACAAGCCGGTCTCCTCCTGGTTCGTGTCCGTGACCAAGATCAAGCCGCGTCTGCTGGAATTGAACCAGCAGATCAACTGGATCCCGGGCAACGTCAAGGACGGCCAGTTCGGCAAGTGGCTCGCCAACGCGCGCGACTGGTCCATCTCCCGCAACCGCTTCTGGGGTTCCCCGATTCCGGTGTGGGTGAGTGACGATCCGAAGTACCCGCGTGTGGACGTTTACGGTTCTCTCGAAGAGCTCAAGGCCGACTTCGGTGACTACCCGCGCGACAAGGACGGCAACATCAACATGCACCGTCCGTGGATTGACAACCTGGTCCGCGTCAACCCGGACGACCCGACCGGCAAGTCGCACATGCACCGTATTTCCGATGTGCTCGACTGCTGGTTCGAGTCCGGTTCCATGTCGTTCGCGCAGTTCCACTACCCGTTCGAGAACAAGGAGAAGTTCGAGCAGCACTTCCCGGCCGACTACATCGTGGAATACATCGGCCAGACCCGCGGCTGGTTCTACCTGCTGCACGTCATGGCGACCGCCCTGTTCGACCGCCCGGCGTTCAAGAACGTGATCTGCCACGGCATCGTGCTCGGCTCCGACGGTCAGAAGATGTCTAAGCACTTGCGCAACTACCCGGACGTGAACGGCGTGTTTGACAAGTACGGTTCCGACGCCATGCGCTGGTTCCTTATGTCTTCGCCGATTCTGCGCGGCGGCAACCTAATCGTCACCGCCGATGGCATCCGCGACACCGTGCGCCAGGTCATGTTGCCGGTGTGGAGCTCCTACTACTTCTTCACCTTGTACGCCAACGCGGCCAACGGCGGGGCCGGATTCGACGCCCGCCAGCTGCGCGCGGACGAGGTCGCCGGTCTGCCGGAGATGGACCGCTACCTGCTGGCCCGTACCCGCCGCCTGGTGCTGGCCGCCGAGAAGTCGCTGAACGAGTTCGCGATTTCCGACGCCTGCGATGCGGTCTCCGACTTCATCGACGTGCTCACCAACTGGTACATCCGCAACACCCGTGACCGCTTCTGGAACGAGGATGCGTCCGCGTTCAACACGCTGTACACCGTGCTTGAAGCGTTCATGCGCGTGCTTGCGCCGCTGGCCCCGATGGAAGCCGAGTCCGTGTGGCGCGGCCTGACCGGCGGCGAGTCCGTGCACCTGGCCGATTGGCCGTTCGTGGTGGACGAGAAGACCGGTGAAGACACCGAACTCGGCTGCGTGCTGGTCGACGACCCGGCTCTGGTGGATGCGATGGAGAAGGTGCGCGAGGTTGTTTCCGGCACCCTGTCCCTGCGCAAGGCCGCCAAGATCCGCGTGCGCCAGCCGCTTTCCAAGCTCACCGTGGTGGTCGAGAACGTGGACGCCGTCAAGTCATACGACGAGTTGCTGAAGTCTGAATTAAACATTAAGAATATTGAGTTCTCGACTCTGGAAGACGCCGCCGCCCACGGTCTGAAGATCGTGCACGAGCTGCGTGTGAATGCCCGTGCGGCGGGTCCGCGCCTCGGCAAGCAGGTGCAGTTCGCCATCAAGGCCTCCAAGTCCGGCGACTGGCATGTCGATGCTGCGTCCGGTGCGCCGGTGGTCTCCACGCCGTCCGGCGACCTTGCGCTGGTCGAAGGCGAGTACGAGCTGATCAACCGCGTGGAGGAGGAGAACGCCACCGAGGCCGCCGCTTCGGTCTCCGCCTCGCTGCCGACCGGTGGCTTCGTAATCCTCGACACCGCGCTGGATGCCGATCTGCTGGCCGAGGGCTACGCCCGCGACGTGATTCGTTCTGTGCAGGACGCACGTAAGGCTGCCGATCTGGACATCGCGGACCGCATCTCGCTGGTGCTGACCGTGCCTGCTGACGACGTGGCCAAGGTCGAGCAGTTCCGCGACCTGATCGCCCACGAGACGCTGGCGACCTCCTTCGAGGTGAAGGAAGGTGCCGAGCTGATCGTAGAGGTTGTTAAGGCGTGATGCTGATGGGCGGCTGAGCTAAGGCTCTTCAATCGGCTTGAAACGATTGCGGGCATCCGATATACAGTGATTCAATGAACACTGCATGTCGGATGCCCGCATTTTTCGTGCGTTTATGCGTCTTTTCGACGCATCCCTATTTTGAAAAAATCTAACTTATTCAAGTTTTTCAAAATAGAAGGGAACGGTTATACCTCTCATGGCTTGTAAGGTGTCGCTCCAATCGTCGTTAGCTACACTTATCGCGATAAGTGTGGCTAACAGCGGAAATGGTAGTGTCCAAGTCGCCGGTAGATGTATTGCGTATGTTCGGCCAGCCACTCGTATCCCGTCTACCCTGCTTCATCTAGTGCCGATGCCCGCTTGGGAACAGCGTAAGTTGATCATGGTTGCACCGTTGCAAAGGGGTTTTGACCTTCCCGCTGAAAAGATCATTCCTGGCGTATATCCGGTTATGATGTCAAACGGCATCGGAGCTTACCATAACGAATACAAAGTTAAGGGTCCCGGCGTTGTTACTGGTAGATCAGGCACAATCGGGAATCTTCAGTATGTAGAGTCAGCGTTTTGGCCTCATAACACTACTTTGTGGGTAACCAAATTTTATGGCAATCACCCTAAGTTCATTTATTACTTATATGAAAAAATAGACTTGAAACGGTATAAGGCCGGTAGTGGGGTGCCAACTCTTAACAGAAACGATGTGCATGACACCATGGTATTTTTCCCCGCGTCAAGGAAAGAACAGGAATTAATAAGTGCAGTTCTGACCTACCTTGACGACCTCATCACCCTTCATCAGCGTAAGCGTCTGTGGTTTGCTAAATAAGGGTGGATAGGGCTCTCATCACGATGTCAACGTCTTTGTTCTCCAATTCACGGATGACATGCAGATATGTTTCCTGCGTTGTGTTCATGCTTGCATGCCCCAGTCTCTTGGACACGCTCGCAATTGAAACGCCAGCAAACAGCAGCAATGAGGCATGGGTATGTCTCAAGCCGTGAATCGAGATCACGGGTACTCCGGCTTGTTTGCAATGCCGGGCCAGAATACCGTTTGCGGTCGAGTTGTACACCTTACCGTTCACGAAGATAGGCTTGTCGTCAGGCAAGTTCTTCAGCAGGACGGACAATTGCATGATGAGTTGCCAATCAAGTTGTACTTTACGCACCGAAGAAGCATTTTTTGTTGGAACAAAGCCACCTCCGTTCTTGTAATTCCAAGTCTTATTGACAGACAAAGTCTGGTGGACGAAATCAAAGTCATCAGGAGTAAGACCCAATGCTTCGGAGAAACGTAAACCGGTTTTTGCCACCAGCAATATCAGCCAGTCCCAGTTAGGTATCGGGTCAAGCTTCAAGTCAGCAAGGACAGCATGAAGTTCGAATTGGTTAAGATATTTCGTCTTCTTTTGTCTCGGCTGCTTCCCTTTGATGATTGCTTTTCGAGTGGGATCTCTTTGAATTAGGCCCTCATCAACAGCATCAAGAATGGCCCCTTTCAGTTGGTGATGAAAATCCATCGTTGTTTGATGTTCATGATGTTCGGCGTATCCATTGATGAGTTTCTGATAACTCACACGATCGAACTCAGAAAGCTTAAGATCAGGGATAAGCTTTCTCAGCCACGCCTGTGTGAGTTTGTATTTCTTCATCGTCACCTCCCGAATCGCGCCTTCCTTGTAGACGTCGACCCATTGCGAGTAGTAATCGCAGAATGACATTTCTTCGTTTATTGTGTTTATGACCACACGGGGCTCCTTTGCCGAATAGATAGACGCTTACGCTGATGAAGGGTGATGAGGGAGTCAAGTCGGGAGAAGAAGGAACCGATAGCCTGCTGTTCGGCCTTTGAAGGTACTGTTGTCTCAACTTCCTTGAGCACTCCCACGGCTAAACCCGGCTGAGCAGATTGGCCCGAATATCGTCCTAAGTCCATACACCCCAGAAGATGAGCCAGAAAGCGCGTATCATGCAGGAAATTTGCCTTGACAGCTACCGCGTGTTCAGTGAAATAGGCCTTTCCCACTGCAGTATTGACATTCCCGCATAACGCACCTTGACGACCTATAAGGGCATAAAAACCGTCATGGTTGTATTGTTTTGCGTATCCGCGTAAACCGTTGCCCCCATACACGGGGTATGGTCCAGATCCAAGTATTTCTTCGGCAGAAATGAAGTCGCCACTTTGAAACTCGGAGGACAGCTCACCCAACTTACGCTGTTCCCAAGCGGAGGCGTATTTCCGTGATGTTTGCCGTATCATTGATAAACGACTGTAACGGAACGAAGGCGGACAATGACAATTCCCAGATATGACGAGTTTTTCGTTCCGATGCTTCGCATTCTCTCTGATGGCAAGATTCATGCATCTGGTGAGATGCTAACGTTACTTGCTGATGAGTTTGCAGTGACAGAAGGAGAACGCAGCCGTCTGCTACCTAGCGGCCGTTCGCGTGTCCTCAATGGCCGCATTAGTTGGGCTAGAACGTACCTTAAGAAAGCCGGACTCATAGAAAGTCCCAAACGTGGTACATATCGCATAACGAGACCCGGCAAAGAGGCCCTTGCTTCGGGTGCGCAGATAGATAATGATTATCTGGAACGTTATGAGTCATTCCGGTCTTTCAAGAATCTGAATGGTGATTCTTCGACGCATACGACGGTCGATGGCGGCCTGGAGAAGAAAAGCGAAGCTTATTCGTCCGAGGAAACTCCAGATGAGGCACTTGACCGTGCATTCTCATCAATCAACATGCGGCTTGCCGATGACTTGCTCTCAGAGGTGCTCAAGCTCTCTCCGATTGCGTTTGAACGGTTTGTTCTTGATCTGATGGCAAAAATGGGGTATGGAGCTTTCGACTCCGCAAGCCAGATGACGCCAATCTCGGGGGACGAAGGCATAGATGGAATCATCATGGAAGACAAGCTTGGTTTTGATCTGATTTATGTTCAGGCCAAACGTTATGCCGAAGATAAATCCGTTGGCAGACCAGATATTCAAGCATTCGTAGGTGCTATTACTGGGCGCGGAGGCAAAGGGCTGTTTGTCACCACTGCAAGATTCACGGAAAAGGCGATTACCTATGCGAAGAGGCAGCACATCATTCTTATTGATGGGCATAAGCTTGCGCAACTGATGATTGAACATGGATTCGGTGTCAGCACGCGGAAGATTTACGAAATCAAAGCCGTGGACAGTGACGTTTTCAATGAATACGTTGATGAAGAGTAATGAAAGAGCTTAGGGCACAAGGAGCATATGAATGAATAAGCAGCAGCTTGCCGCCAAAATCTGGGAATCTGCCAACAAGATGCGTTCCAAGATCGAGGCGAATGAATACAAAGACTATATCCTTGGCTTTATCTTCTATAAGTTCCTTTCAGAGACGGAAGTTGCGCGTCTTCGTGCTGAAGACTGGGGAGATGAAGATCTCAAGGGCTTGGATGAGAATGATGCCGAGACCGTGCAGTATGTACGTGATCTGTGCGGCTACTTTATCTCCTACGACAACCTGTTCTCCACATGGATTGCCAGCCAAAGCGATTTCACCATCGCCGACGTACGTGATGCGCTTTCCGCTTTTGAACGCAACATCGATCCAGCCCGCAAGCGTGTGTTCGCCGGCATCTTCGACACGTTGCAGACTGGTCTATCCAAGCTCGGTACCGATGAGAAAAGCCGTAGCAAGGCCGCTCGCGACCTCATCTACCTCATCAAGGACATTCCGATGGACAGCCGGCAGGATTACGATACCCTCGGCTTCATTTACGAATATCTGATTAGCAACTTCGCTTCCAATGCGGGTAAGAAGGCCGGTGAGTTCTACACGCCGAGCGAAGTTTCTCAGCTCATGAGCGAAATAGTGGCCTGGCATCTTGCTGGTCGTGAAGAAATCAACATTTATGACCCCACAAGTGGCTCAGGCTCGTTGTTGATTCATATTGGTCAAGCTGTGGCCCGCCGCAATGGCAATCCGAATGACATCAAATATTATGCGCAGGAACTCAAGGAGAATACCTACAACCTCACACGCATGAACCTCGTCATGCGCGGTATACTGCCGGACAATATCGTGACCCGCAACGGTGACACATTAAAGAGCGACTGGCCGTGGTTCGATACCGACGAGACCAAGGACGAAACCTATGAGCCGCTGTTTGTAGATGCCGTGGTTTCGAATCCTCCTTACTCCCAGAACTGGGAGCCGCCGGAACCGGGTGAAGATATCCGCTTCGAATATGGCATCGCTCCCAAGTCCAAGGCTGATTATGCCTTCTTGCTGCACGATCTCTACCATCTGCGCGACGACGGCATTATGACCATCGTGTTGCCGCACGGCGTGCTGTTCCGTGGTGGTGAAGAGGGCACTATTCGCCGGAATCTAGTGGAGAACCACCATATTCAGGCCATCATCGGACTGCCAGCGAACATCTTCTTTGGCACGGGCATTCCCACTATCGTGATGGTGTTGCGCAAGCACCGCAACGATGACCATGTGCTTGTTGTGGATGCCTCCAAGTATTTCGCTAAGGACGGTAAGAACAACAAGCTGCGTGCGAGCGATATCAAACGCATCGTGGATACGGTGTCGGAGAATCGTGATGTCGATAAGTTCAGTCGTTTGGTCAGCCTTGACGAGATTCGGCAGAACGATTACAACCTCAACATTCCTCGATATGTGGATTCCTCCGAAACCGCCGAAAGTTGGGACGTGTATTCCACTATGTTTGGCGGTATCCCCAAGCAGGACATCGATGCGCTCAACAAGTATTGGAATGTGTTTCCGGGATTGCGCCAACGTCTCTTCGCGGAGGAGAATGGTCATTCGGCTAAGCTCGCTGTGCAAGATGTTCGTGAGGCGGTGAATGCTGATTCTGGTGTGAGTGCCTATATCCAGCGTTATCGTGAGGTTTTCACCGATTATCCCTCATATCTACGTGGCGAACTGGTCGGTAATGCCGTCAACGTGAGCATTGCCGCCGAGGAGGAAGTTCTGGCAAATGACCTGCTGCATCGTTTGGCCGACGTACCACTCGTAGATGCCTATACGGCATATCAGGTGCTTGATGACAGCTGGCAGAAGACCATCGCCAACGACCTTGAAACCATACAGAGCGAAGGCCATGACGCCGTTCGCAAGGTTGACGCCAACATGGTCGTCAAAAAGAAAAGCGGCAAGGATGTCGAAGTGCAGGACGGCTGGGCCGGACATATTCTGCCGTTCGACCTTGTACAAGAAAAACTGCTGAGTGCTGACCTTGCAGAAATCGGCACATATGAATCCCGATTGACTGAGATTAGCAGCGAAATCGCTGACATTCTTGAAAATCTGGATGAAGACGACAAGAATTCGACCGATGCTGTCAGCGAGGATGGAGATTCTTTCGTTGCCACTGAGTTGAAGAAAGCGGTGAAATCGATTGGGAGGGATCCTGAGACTGATTTTGACCGTGCCCTTGTGAATGCGCAACGGTTGTTTGATGAGGAGCGTGAAGTCAAAAAGAACGTTAAGAATCTCCGCTCAGCGCTTGATGAAAAGACCCGGGCCGTTATTGAAGGATTAAGCGATGAGCAAGCTGATGACTTGCTCGCTGCCAAGTGGGTGGAACCATTGCAGCACAAACTTGAGGAGCTTCCTCAGACGGCTGTTGATGAGTTGATTGCATCGGTGAATGCGTTGAACGATAAGTACTCGACTACCTACTCCGATGTATGCGAGCAAATCGAGCAGGCTGAGGCAGAACTTGGCAATATGCTTGGTCAGCTGACCGGAAATGAGTTCGACATGGCCGGTATTGCTGAGCTGAAGACCCTGTTGGGAGGCGAATGATGACTGAACAGGCGAAAGTACCCGCGATTCGTTTCGCTGGTTTTACTGACCCTTGGGAACAGCGTAAGTTGGGCGATATCGCCGAGAGAGTTACTCGTAAGAATGAGAACAACGAGTCGGATCTGCCTTTGACCATATCAGCTCAGCATGGCTTGATTGACCAGAGGCTGTTTTTCAATGCTCAAGTAGCCAGCCGAGATATGAGCGGCTACTACTTGCTTAGACAAGGAGAGTTTGCTTATAACAAGAGCACCTCGGCTGATAGCCCATGGGGTGCTATCAAGCGGTTGACAAGGTATGAAAAAGGCTGTGTTTCTACACTTTACATATGCTTTGCTCTGTTGAACGCCAATCCTGATTATCTTGTGACGTACTACGAAACCAATCGATGGCATAAAGCTGTGCAGATGATTGCCGCGGAAGGTGCGAGGAACCATGGATTACTCAATATTGCGCCGGATGACTTCTTTGACACGATGGTGTCCCTGCCGGAATCTCAGGCTGAGCAGCAGACCATCGGTGCGTTCTTCTCCCGACTTGACTCCCTCATCACCCTTCATCAGCGTAAGTATGACAAGCTTGTCATCTTTAAAAAATCGATGCTTGAAAAAATGTTCCCGAAAGATGGTGAGTCTGTACCCGAAATTCGCTTTGCTGGTTTTACTGACCCTTGGGAACAGCGTAAGTTGGGCGATATCGCCGAGAGAGTTACTCGTAAGAATGAGAACAACGAGTCGGATCTGCCTTTGACCATATCAGCTCAGCATGGCTTGATTGACCAGAGGCTGTTTTTCAATGCTCAAGTAGCCAGCCGAGATATGAGCGGCTACTACTTGCTTAGACAAGGAGAGTTTGCTTATAACAAGAGCACCTCGGCTGATAGCCCATGGGGTGCTATCAAGCGGTTGACAAGGTATGAAAAAGGCTGTGTTTCTACACTTTACATATGCTTTGCTCTGTTGAACGCCAATCCTGATTATCTTGTGACGTACTACGAAACCAATCGATGGCATAAAGCTGTGCAGATGATTGCCGCGGAAGGTGCGAGGAACCATGGATTACTCAATATTGCGCCGGATGACTTCTTTGACACGATGGTGTCCCTGCCGGAATCTCAGGCTGAGCAGCAGACCATCGGTGCGTTCTTCTCCCGACTTGACTCCCTCATCACCCTTCATCAGCGTAAGTTGGAATTGCTGCAGAATATCAAGAAATCCTTGCTTGACAAGATGTTTGTGTGAAGGGAGGTAGAGCAATGGAGACATTCGATATCGTGAAGCTCGCCTCATATCGCGAGAATAACCGGATTGAAGCGAAAGCAGCGAAAGGCGGTCTCCCACGCAGCATGTGGGAGACCTATTCCGCCTTCGCCAACACCTATGGCGGTGTCATCCTGCTTGGTGTCAAAGAACGCGAAGACGGCACATTTGAAACAGTCGGGCTCGCACCAGTGGAAGCGGAACATCTTCGCCAGGACTTTTGGAACACGGTCAGCAACCGGTCCAAGGTGAGCGCCGTGCTGCCCATCGAATCGGAAGTTGAAGTGCTCGAAGCGGATGGTGGGATGGTGCTGGCTATTCACGTTCCGCGCGCTCCGCGTGACGAACGCCCCGTGTATATCAATAATGATCTCTTCGGGGGAACCTACCGTCGGCGTGGTGAGGGCGACTACCGTTGCACGCGGCAGGAGATCTCAGCAATGCTCCGGGATCAGGGAGCTGAGACGATGGATTCCAAGGTGCTGGACGATCTCACTGTTGCCGACTTCAATACAGACACAGTGCGGGCATATCGCAATCGTTTCCGTACGGTACGTCAGGGCAGTTCTTGGACCGATCTCGATGACGAGCGTTTTCTGCGTGCTGTTGGCGCGGCAATGGTGAGCCGAGAAGACGGTAAGCTTCATCCTACGTTCGGCGGTCTGCTTATGTTCGGCAACGACTATGACATCGTGCGCGAATGTCCGCATTATTTCCTTGATTATCAGGAGACTCTAGATCCGACGATTCGTTGGACTGATCGTGTCCATTCCGGCGATGGCATGTGGTCAGGCAACCTCTTTGATTTCTTTTTCCGCGTGAATCTCAAACTTGCCGAGTCTCTGAAGACCCCTTTCAAACTTAATGGCATCTTCCGCGTTGATGACACTCCCATGCATAAGGCAATTCGCGAGGCATTGGCCAACTGTTTGTTCAACGCTGATTACTATGGCGTGCGTGGTGTGGTGGTCAGACGCGCACCCGATAGATTGGTGTTCGAAAATCCGGGCGATATCCGAACGGGCGTTGAGCAGATGCGTCTTGGCGGGGTGTCCGATCCGCGCAACGGTCTTGTCATGAAGATGTTCAGCCTAATCGATGTGGGCGAGCGAGCTGGTACGGGTGTTCCCGATGTGTTTGCCACATGGGCGAATGCAGGACTTCCTGAACCGCAGATTGAGGAGAGCTTCGGCGAGGCTGATCGTACGGTGCTCACGCTTATGTTGGAGCCGGATGCCAAGCTCGATCAAAATGAGCATGTATTCATCCGTGGTGAGCAGATAACTGACAATAATGAGCAGTTAAATGGTTTGAATGAGCAGATAACTGACAATAATGAGCAGTTAAATGGTTTGAATGAGCAGATAACCGAGAGACAGCGAATTGTTCTACGTTTTGTAGAAAAGAGCCCCAGCGCGACATATGACGACATGGCACGTGCCGCGGGAGTCTCATCAGCGACTGTGCGAAGGGATGCTGAAATACTCATTGGGTGTGGATTGCTTAAGCGCGTCGGCTCGCGAAAGGCAGGACACTGGGAAGTTCGGGGAGAGAAGAATCATGATATTCGATAGCGAATCGGTGTTTGAGGAAAACGTCATCACCGTGCTTAAGCAGCATGGATGGAAGGACGGTGTCCTGCGCTATCCAACTGAGCGGGATTTGCTCGACAATTGGAAAGACATACTGTACCGCAACAACAACGACATAGACAGGCTTGGCAAATACCCGCTGACGGACGGGGAAATGACCCAGATAATCGAGCAGATCGAGACCCTACGAACCCCGCTTGCGCTCAATTCGTTCGTCAATGGGCGTACCGTGTCCATCACGCGTGACAACAAAGAAGATGTGGCGCATTTCGGCAAGGAAATCAGCCTCTACATCTATGACCGCAAGGAAATCGCAGGCGGCAAAAGCACCTATCAGATTGCTCAGCAACCGGTCTATCCCGCCAAGAACAAGATGTTGAACTCGCGGCGCGGCGACCTCGTGCTTCTCATCAATGGCATGCCATTGATTCATATCGAGCTTAAGAAAAGTGGCATACCGGTCAGCCAAGCAACCAATCAGATTGAAAAGTACACACACGAAGGCGTATTCACCGGCCTGTTCCGACTCGTACAGATTTTTGTAGCCATGAACCCCGATGACGCCGTCTACTTCGCCAATCCGGGCGTAGACAAATTCAATCCAAGCTATTACTTCCATTGGGCTGACTACAACAACGAGCCTATCTGCGGCGGGCAAAACCCCGGCAAAGACGAATGGAAGCTGTTCATCGGCGGTACTTCCGGCACTGCGGGGCTGTTGTCCATTCCCATGGCGCATCAGCTCATCGGCTTCTACACCATCGCCGACTCGGCAGACGGATGCCTCAAGGTGCTGCGCAGCTACCAGTACATCGCTGCGAACGCCATCTCTGACGTGGTGCGCAAATGCGATTGGGAACAGCGGCCAACTACTCCGGGACGACCAGGCGGCTATGTATGGCACACTACCGGTTCCGGAAAAACCATGACCAGCTTCAAATCGGCACAACTCATAGCTGATTCGCATGACGCCGATAAAGTCGTGTTCCTTATGGACCGCATCGAGCTAGGCACCCAATCACTGAAGGAATACCGCAGTTTTGCTGACAGTGAGACGGAAGTACAAGGTACTGAGAACACCGGCGTTTTGCGGGACAAACTCAACAGCACCAATGTCAACGACACCCTGATCGTCACCTCAATCCAGAAGATGAGCAACGTGAAAGCAGGGGAGCGGGGCGTCACCCAGGCGTGGCTGGATCAGCTGGCTGCACGACGTATCGTTTTTATTGTGGACGAATGCCATCGTTCCACATTCGGCGACATGTTGCAGGACATCCGTCGTTCCTTCCCGAATGCGCTGTTCTTCGGCTTCACCGGCACACCCATTCTGGATGAGAACCAAAAGAAGAATTCCACCACTGCCATGGTATTCGGCCGCTGTTTGCACCGATACAGCATTGCCGACGGCATTCGCGACCATAATGTGCTCGGGTTCGACCCGTACATGGTGACCACGTACAAGGATTCTGAAGTCAGACGTGCCGTGGCTCTCGACAAGGCGAAGGCGGAGAGTGCGGAAGATGCGCTCGCCGACTCGGTCAAGGCCAAAGTATTCCAGCATTACATGGATAAGTCTGAGGTCCCCATGGGTCCGATGGTTGATGGTGCCGGGAACCGCATCAGTGGCATCGAGGATTTCCTGGGACGAGACCAATATGGTATCGACTCTCCGCACCCGAGTATGGTGGTCTCGGACATTCTTGAACAGTTCCCGGTGCTCAGCCATGCGGGCAAATTCCATGCGATGCTCGCTGCCAGTTCCATTCCTGAAGCTGTCAACTATTATCACTTATTCAAGCAGCAGGCACCCAAGTTGCATGTGACGGCGTTGTTCGATCCCAATATCGACAACAACGAAGGAGCGACAGACAAAGAGGATGCGCTGACCGAAATCATCACCGATTACAACGAGGCGTTCGGCAAAGAATTCGTCATTCCTACATGGCCGGCGATGAAGAAGGATATTTCTTCGCGACTGTCGCACAAGAGTCCGTATGGTGGTATAGCAACGAACCGCAGCCAGCAGCTTGATTTGCTCATTGTCGTAGACCAGATGCTCACTGGGTTCGACTCGAAATGGGTGAATACGCTGTATCTCGATAAGATTATCGACTACGAAAGCATCATTCAGGCGTTCAGTCGTACGAATCGTCTGTTTGGCCCAGATAAGCCGTTTGGCGTCATCCGCTATTACCGTAAGCCGTACACCATGCATGGTTTCATCGAGGCAGCTGTGAAACTGTATTCGGGTGATCGACCGCTCGACCTGTTCGTACAGAAATTGCCAGCGAATGTGAAATCCATGGATACTCGGTACCGTGAGATTCTCGACGTATTCTCAGACAGCGGAGAATCGGACCTTATGCAGCTGCCGGAGTCGGTAGAGGCTAGACGTAAGTTTGCCAAGGAGTTCGTGGAACTGAATCGGTACCTTGAAGCGGCGAAAGTGCAGGGCTTTGACTGGAGCACCACGGAATACAAGGTCGATAGCACGGATACTGACGATACGAATGAGGACAATGATGAGCATGGCGAGTCTGAAGTGGTGCGTCCTCAAATTGACGAACGTACGTACCTCATTCTTGCGCAACGCTATAAAGAACTGTTCGATGGCAATAGCGATCGCGGTAGTGACCCAGATGATGATGTGAACGATAATCCTGAAGCGCCATATGAACTGGATGGTTACCTCACCGAAATTGATACCGGACTCATCGATACCGATTACATGAATGCCAACTTCGATAAATGGCTGAAGGCGCTCAAGGAGAATAGCCCGGAGTTGGCAGAGATGTCTGCGCAGCTGCACCGGTCCTTTGCCGCGCTCTCGCGGGATGAACAACGACTCGCTGAACTGTTCCTGCATGACGTGGAGCGTGGCGACGTGGAGGTCGAAGCCGGTATGACGCTACGTGATTACATCACGCGCTATGCTGCACGCGAGAAGAATGAGCAAGTCGACAAACTGGTCGATCGATTGGGTGTCAACAGATCGGTGGTCGAGGAATTCCTTGCCAAACGTATAGACGAGGCGAACATCAACGAGTTCGGACGTTTCGATGCACTGCGTTCCTCGCTTGACGTGCAACGGGCAAAAGCCTTCTTTGAGCAGCATGATCACAAGGCATTGCCGGTGTTCAAGGTGCGTATGCGCGCCACCAATATGTTGAAGCGTTTCGTACTCATGGGCGGATTCGACATCGATGATACCGACAATACGGATGGACAAAGCGAGACGAAGAACGAGCACTAGACTCATATACAAGAAGGGGTGTTTCCGCTGGCATCAGCGGAAACACCCCTTCTTGGACTAGTCGATATCACTCCGCAGCAATCGCGGCCTTGAGCTCCTCGACCTTGTCGGTCTTTTCCCACGGGAACTCAACGTCTGTGCGGCCGAAGTGGCCGTAAGCGGCGGTCTTCAAGTAGATCGGGCGCTTCAGGTCGAGTTCGTCGATGATGGCGGCGGGGCGCAGGTCGAAGACCTTGCGTACGGCGGCGGCGATCTGGCCGCGCGTCACGCCCTGCTCGGTGCCGAAGGTCTCCACGTTGACGGATACCGGGTCGGCAACACCAATAGCGTAGGCGATTTGGATCTCGACCTTGTGGGCCAGGCCGGCAGCCACGATGTTCTTGGCAACCCAACGGGTGGCGTACGCGGCGGAACGATCGACCTTGGACGGGTCCTTGCCGGAGAACGCGCCACCGCCGTGGTGGGCGGCGCCACCGTAGGTGTCGACGATGATCTTGCGGCCGGTCAGACCGGCGTCGGCCGCCGGGCCGCCCAGGATGAACGAACCAGTCGGGTTGACCAGCTGACGGTAGTTGTCATGCGGCACCTTGGAACCCAGCACCTCATCAAGCACCGGGTCAATCACGTGCTTCTTCAGCTCAACAGCAAGCCAATCCTGCGTAACCTCAGGATCGTGCTGAGTGGAGATCAGCACGGTGTCCAGACGAACGGGCTTATCGTCATCGTCATACTCAATGGTCACCTGGGTCTTGCCGTCCGGGCGCAGGTGCGGCACTTCGCCGGACTTACGAACCTCGGTCAGACGGAAGGCGAGGCGATGTGCCAAGTAAATCGGAAGCGGCATCAGCGTCGGGGTCTCGTCGGTGGCGTAGCCGAACATCACGCCCTGATCGCCGGCACCCTGTGCTTCGTAACGCTCTTCGCGGCTGGCGGCGGTCTCCTGATCGTCAGTCAGACGGGCAACGCCCTGGTTGATTTCGGCGCTCTGCTCGGTGATGGCCACGACCACGCCGCAGGAATCGGCGTCAAGGCCGACCTCGGAGGAGGTGTAGCCGATGTTGCGCAGGGTTTCGCGGACCTTGGACTGCACGTCGCAGTACCCCTCGGATGTGACTTCGCCGAAGACCAGGAACACGCCGGTGGCGGCGGAGGTCTCCACGGCCACATGGCTGGACGAATCCTGGGCCAGCAAATCATCAAGAATGGCGTCGGAGATTTGATCGCAGACCTTGTCAGGGTGGCCTTCGGTCACGGATTCGGCGGAAATAAGCCGATGTTCTTCTGTCATATCATCCCTTTCTTCAGGACTTATCGCCCCGCGGGATGCGAGGCACAATGATACGGTGTCAATTTTTACTTGTCACTGTGGAAGCGGGCATAAATAAAGGCTCGTGCCAACCAGCGCGGTGGCGCGAGCCTTACGTCTTATTCGCTCCTGATGTTGAGTTATAGCCGATTGCGATAACTCAGGCAAGCGTGTCGCTCAAAATCAGTTGTGAGAGAACTCTCACACCATCATTCGGCGACGAACTGTCCAAACAATCCAAACGAATTGTCGGAATCGATCAGTTGCCCTCGTTGGCGTCGTCCTCGCCCAAGGTCTCCTCAAGCAGGCCCTCGTCGATTTCGCGGAAGGCGATGGACAGGGGCTTCTCATTGTTCTGGTATTCGACCAGCGGGCCGATGTTCTGCAGCAGGCCCTCGTTGAGCTGCGTGAAGTAGGAGTTGATCTGGCGTGCGCGCTTGGCGGCGAAAATGGCCAGCGCGTACTTGGAATCGGCGTGCTTCATCAGGTCGTCGATCGGCGGGTTCGCAAGACCGTCGGGTGTCGGGTCAGTACCAAAAGCCATTGTTCTTATCTCCAGACATTGGAAAATCTATCTCAACCGAAGCAAGTGTAGCCGTTTGGGGGGACTTCTGCCGGACCTCCGCCAGACTTCCAGTGGAGGAATGTATTCCAAAAATATGTGTGAGAAACGTTACGTTTTTGCAAATTCCATTATTCGACTCTTGACAAGTGGCGTGTCCCTCACAAGGGCTTGAATAGAACCATGACTGAAATGCGATCTGCAAAAATTATGTCAGGGCGCGTCTTTGCAGGCGCCCGAGCCCTCTACCGTGCTGCGGGCGTCAGCGGAGACGACATGGGCAAGAAGCCCATCATCGCCATCGCCAACTCGTTCGATGAGTTCCTGCCCGGCCACGTCCACCTCAACAAGGTCGGCCGCATCGTTTCCGAGGCTATCAAGGAAGCTGGCGGCATCCCGCGCGAGTTCAACACGATGGCCGTGGACGACGGCATCGCCATGGGTCACACCGGCATGCTCTACTCCCTGCCCTCCCGCGACATCATCGCCGACACCGTCGAATACCAGTGCAACGCGCACTGTGCCGACGCACTCATCTGCATCCCGAACTGCGACAAGGTCGTGCCGGGCATGCTGATGGCCGCCCTGCGCCTCAACATCCCGACCGTGTTCGTCTCCGGTGGCCCGATGGAGGCCGGCACCACGGTGCTCGCCGACGGCACCGTCAAGAGCACCGACCTTATCGACGTGATGTACGCCACCGCCGACGACAGCGTCTCCGATGAGGAACTGCTCAACTATGAGAAGACCGTCTGCCCGACCTGCGGCTCCTGCGCCGGCATGTTCACCGCCAACTCGATGAACTGCCTGACCGAGGCCATCGGCCTGGCCCTGCCCGGCAACGGCACCATCCTCGCCTCCCACTCCTACCGCAAGGACCTGTTCGAGCGTGCCGCCAAGCAGGTCGTCAAGATCGCCCACCAGTACTATGACGATTCCGACGATTCCGTGCTGCCGCGCTCCATCGCCACCAAGGAAGCCTTCGAGAACGCCATGACCATGGATGTGGCCATGGGCGGTTCCACCAACACCGTGTTGCACATCCTCGCCATGGCCCAATCCGCCGACGTGGACTTCACCCTGGACGACATCGAGCGTATTTCCCACACCGTGCCGTGCATCTGCAAGGCCTCGCCGTCCGGCAAGTGGGAGATTTCCGACGTGCACCGCGCCGGCGGCATCACCGGCATCCTCGGCGAGCTCGACCGCGCCGGCAAGCTGCACACCAACGTGCACTCCATCGACTACCCGACGCTGGAAGCCAAGCTGGCCGATTGGGACATCATGCGCCCGACCTGCACCGAGGAAGCCCAACAGATGTACAAGGCCGCTCCTGGCCACATCATCTCCCCGGAGCCGTGGACCCACACCACCCTGTTCGATTCGCTCGACCGTGACCGCGCCAACGGCGCCATCCACGACATCAACCACCCGGAGATTCACGAAGGCGGCCTCGCCGTGCTGCGCGGCAACCTGGCCCCCGACGGCTGCGTGGTCAAGACCGCCGGTGTTCCGCCGGAGATCTGGAAGTTCCGTGGACCGGCTCTGGTGGTCGACTCCCAGGAGCAGGCCATCGAGGTCATTCTGAACGACACCCTGAAGCCTGGCATGGCGCTTGTGATTCGTTACGAGGGTCCGAAGGGCGGCCCGGGTATGCAGGAAATGCTGTACCCGACCTCCTTCGTCAAGGGCAAGGGCATCGGCAAACAGGTCGCCATGCTCACCGACGGTCGCTACTCCGGCGGTTCCTCCGGTCTGGCCATCGGCCACATGGCGCCTGAGGCTGCCAACAAGGGCCCGGTGGCGCTCATCAAGAACGGCGACATCATCGATATCGATATCGAAGCCCGTTCCGTGAACGTCGAACTGACTGACGAGCAGCTGGACGAGCGTCGTCGCGAGCTTGAGGCTGGCGACGGCTACGTGGCTCACCGCAACCGCCACGTCTCCCAGGCGCTGAAGGCGTACGCCGCCTTCGCCCGCTCGGCCGACAAGGGTGCGACGCGTGACCCGGAGCTGATCAACAAGCTCTCCGGTCTCAACTGATCGCCGATTGCATAGCTGAAAGGCCCGGCATCTTCTTTATGAAGATGCCGGGCCTTTACTGTGCTTCCGAAGGCGGGAGCGATATTGCTTGTTATCGCACGCAGGCGGCGGGGGAGAGGCGTGCGCCTCGGGCCCAGTCGGCGGCGCGCATGGCCTTCTTGCCTTGCGCCTTGACTTGGGTGAGTTCCAGCGGCGTGCTGCCGGTACCAACCCACACGTTCTTCTTGCCCACCTTCAGCTCGCCGGGCTGAAGCTCGGCCGGAGTGTTGGGATTGGACTGGTCGGCCGGTTGTGCGGCGAGAATATGCAGGGCGAGGGATTTAGCGGTTGACTCGTCATTATCGGCGATTGGCCCTTCCGCAAACAGTTCGGTCCATGCCCCGGGATGTGGCGTGCAGGCGCGAATCTGGCGGTCGATGGCCTCGGCCTCGTCCGTCCAACTGATGCGGGCGTCCTCCACCGTGATCTTGTGCGCATATTCCAGGCTCTCGGCCGGCTGCGCGGTGAATGTGGCGGTGCCTTCGCCGACGGCGGCCAGAGCATCCACATACATGGGCGCGCCTTCTTCGGCCAGACGGTCAAGCAGTTCGCCGGAGGTCTCACGGCCGGTCAGTTCGATGGTCAGGGAAGCGACGATCGGGCCATCGTCCAAGCCCTCGCCGACCTTGAACACGTCGGCGCCGGTGGTCGGGTCGCCTGCCCAAATCGCACGCTGGGCGGGAGCGGCGCCACGCCACTTCGGCAGGTTGGAGAAATGCAGGTTGTACCAGCCCATGGGCACCGCATCAAGCACGTTCTTGGGCAGGATATTGCCATAGGCGATGACAGCGGCGATATCCGCATGCAGGTCGTTCAACGCCTCCATGAATTCGGGGGAGCGGGGTTTGAGATCGATGACGGGCAACCCGAGCTCCAGAGCCGTCGCCTTGACCGGGCTGGGCGTGAGCTTGCGGCCGCGACCGGTAGGCGCATCGGGGCGGGTAATGACGCCGACCACATCAAAACGTGGGTCGGCGGCAAAGGCCTTGAGCGAGGGCACCGCCACGTCGGGGGTGCCGGCGAACACGAGTTTGAGCATGGTCCTCCTTGAAATGTCGATGCTCACTGCACGGCCGGAATGTTCACGCCATTGGCGATGAGCAGTTCACGCAGCTTGACCGGATCCTGGAAACGTACGCCACGGATGCCGGCCGCATTCGAGCCGACGATGTTCATGGCCTTGTCGTCGATGAACAACGCGCCATCGGCCTTGATGCCGAACTGGTTCAACGCGGCCTCGTAGATTTCCTTGTGCGGCTTGCGCAGCTTGACAAAACCGGAGACGAGCTTGCCATCAAGCTGCTGCAGAATATCGCACTGTTCCTCGGCCACGTGGAACAGACTGGATTCCCAGTTGCTCAGGCCCCACACGCCGATGCCGGCGGCCTTCAGGTCATTGACCAGCACGCGCGCGCCCGGCACGATGCCGGTCAGGGAGTCGCGGAAGTTCTTGATGTAGTAGTCGAGGATGTCCGCCCACTTATCGCCCTTGTCACGGCGCATGATGGCGATGGCCTCGTCGGTGCTGGTGCCGCCGTCCATCAGGTCGTTGACATCGTAGAAGCCGGAGATGTCGTTGTCGAGGAATTCGTCGATGGTCTTCTGGCTGTAGCGGGGGATGAGCACGGCGACCGGATCCCAGTAAATCAGCACGTTGCCGAAATCGAAGATCACGTCGGTGATCGGCTTGCCGGCGTTCGCAGCGGCCTCGCCATCCGCGACCAGCACGTCGTAATCCATATCCGGCTCTCCAGGCCAACCCTTCATGGTGTCCTCCTTCTAGCGATGTTCATTCTGTAATTATCGTTTCACGTGTTGAAGACGATTAGATCAGGTCCTTGGGATCTACTCGGAAGCGAAGCTCGCCGGGTTCGCGGGACGCCACATGACGAGCGGTTTCCCGGTGCAGTCGGGCCGCCAGCTCGGCTCGCCGACTCTGCGGCACACGGATTACTGCCTTCACCCGGTCGTCCGTGGCTTCGAGCTCCCGGGCGTCGACCGTGTCCGGTTGCGCGATCGGCACCGGGCCCAACATGCCGGGCAGCTCGCCGCAGGCCGTCCAATCGCCGCCCAGCGCGCCGATACGCTGCATCAGCGTCATCACCGCATCACGGCGTCCCCATACGCAGGCGGCGGCCACGGCCGGCGGCATACCGGTCTCCACACGCTCCTCAAGATCCTTGGCTGCAAGAATCCTCGAATCCCAGAGCATCAGCGATTGGGCGATGGCCGGGTCGGTTTCGCCGAGAATCAACGCCTGGCCGCCACGGGAACGCGGCGCGCACAACGACACCGCACGCATCCACGCGGTCAATGTATCCAAGCGAGCATCCACGCCCAACGCATACAAGCTGGTCCAAGCGTCGAGCACGGCCACGGCACGATACTCATGGCCAGCCGATCCCTGCTCGGCACTGACCGGACGCACGCGCGGTTCGAAACCGGGAGTGGCGATGACGATAATCGGCTGACAAGCCACATCGCGCACCAGGCCCTGCGTCTTGCTGGACAAAACTACTGGCACGCCGCGGAACAATCCGGCCAGTTCAGCCGCAGTGCCTGCAGCACCCACGCGCACCACACGCATACGTTCATGCCCACAGCCCGGGCACTTCCAATTGATGGCAGCAGCCCCACACCAGCGGCATCGCGGTGTGGAATCCCGGCGGTCGGCCGGTAGTTGCAACGGTCCAGAACACTTGGCACAACGCGCCTGACGATGGCATTTCGCACAACTCAGAGTCTCACTGACGCTGTCTTGCGGAATGGACAGCAGCACGGGGCCGCTCTCCAAAGCCTTAGATAGCACGCGGACGGCCGTATGCGGCACGCGCGCCCCGATGGACGGGTCGGCAAGACGCGCAAGTTCATCGCGATTGAGCCAACGCACCCAAGGAGTGGCGTCCTTCAGCGGCGAGGCGAGCGGATGAATTGTGGTGGAATAGCCGCTCACTGGGGTCTCCACTGTACCTGGACCGGTGTTTTCCCACTGGCTTTGCGGGGTGCGCGCATTGGCCATGGCCACGAACACGCCGTCATGGGACTTGGCGCGCAGCCGCATCACGCCACGGGCCTGTGGATATGGCATCATACCGTCCATGTTCTGATAGGCGGCATCCTCCAGAATGGCGAACAGCGCCGGGCCTTCAACCGGCGCATACATCACCGCACGGGTGCCGATCGCCACCTTCACCTGTCCCAACGCCACAGCCAGATAGGTGCGATACCGGTCGGCCGCGGGCATGGTCTCCGCGTTAAGCACGGCGACGTCGCCCACCCAGCCGCCGGCCGGAGCAGGGGCGAACGGTTTGAGCCCATAATTGCGCAGCATAGGCATCAGGTCTTCGACCTCGCGCATGGTGGGCAATTCAACCACGGCAGCTTTACCGGCACTCAGCGCAGTGGCCACCATCCATGCCATGTTCCGTTGCCACTCCTGTGCACCGGGCAGCGAATCAAACACAAAAGATTGGAAACGCTGACCGGTAAGCGCATCATGAAGCACATTGACGTCGGCGTAATTGGCGGTCAGACGACGATACCCCTGCGCAGCCCCCTCCGAAACGGTACTGGCAACGGCAAAGGTAGAGCCAGCAGGTTTGGCCCCATCGGGATTGGTGCCACGCCCGGCAAAACCACCCTGCGTATTATCCGGCAATGAGCCGCCGACCGGCCGACGGAACGACGCGGCCAACCGCTGCTCGGTCTCCACCTTGGCCACGCGCGGTGGCACGGCGAAACGCAGAATATTGGCCCGTGTGCCGCCATAGGCTTTGGCAACCAGACCGATATCCTCGCGCATCGAAGCGGGAACCAGTACATCGGGGCTTAGCACTCGCTCGATATAGCGAATCGAAGAGCGCGGCGTATCACTGGTATCGGTGCGTGCCCAGATCACGCCGCTGACCCTCTGACCGCCAAACCGCACGCGCACCAGCACACCCGGTTGTGCGGCCTCGCTGTCTTTTTCATCAATGAAGTAATCGAATGTCTGACCGAGGTGGAGCGCCTGCACATTCAGCACGACTTGCGCTATGGGATGCTGCTCGGCCGGCGTATGCTCCGCAGGCGCACGTTTACGCCGCTTGCGGGGAGCCAGCCCCGCAAGCGTCAACTGTTCTGCGCCTGAAGTAGTCATGGCTCAACTATAAGTGCCGGAGCCGAGGTCGGTAAAATTTTACCGGCGCAGGTAATCGAGTACGTGGGTTAGGTCGCGGTCGTTGATGGCTTTGTCGGCGGCGAGCTGGGTCTTTGGCTTGGCACAGAACGCGAGACCCAGACCGGCGGCCTGAATCATCGGAATATCGTTGGCGCCATCGCCCACAGCCACGGTCTGGCTCATCGGAATACCCAAACGGTCCGCCCATGTCTGCAAGGCGTGCAACTTCACGGTCTTGCATACGATCTCACCAAGCACTTTGCCGGTCAGATGACCGTCCTCAACCTCAAGCCGGTTGGCAATCCAATAGTCGATATGGCTCTCGGCCGCCAACATGTCAACCACTTCATGGAAGCCTCCGGACACCACGCCGATCTTCCAACCGTGTTCATGCAGCGTGTCGATAAGCTCCAGTGCACCCTTGGTGAAATGCAGCTTGTCATGCACCGTGTCGAACACGGAGATCGGCAGGCCCTCCAACAGGGCCACTCGTGCGCGCAGCGCATCGCAGAACTCCAGTTCGCCGCGCATGGCGCGTGCGGTCACTCCGGCAATCTCCTCACCGCAGCCAGCCACCACGCCCAACTCGTCGATAACCTCTTCGTCAATGAGCGTGGAGTCCACATCCATAACCAGCAGGCCGGGCTTGCTCAGCGTCGGCACAGAAACCGCAGAATCAGCCGGGCTCCCAACTTCGCTCTCGGCGGACTTGTCAACAAAATGCACATCTTCTTGCGTCATGCTTCTGATTCTGGGAAAACCTTGGGACAATGCCCTCTATGAGTTTTTCCATGGCAGCCGCCACTATTCTTGCAACCGACCCCACACCCATCTGCACCACCACCGAACCCGGCCTGATCGGCACCATCACCGACTGGCTGATCATGCTGATGGAAACCATCGGCGGTATCGGCGTGGCCTTGGCCATCGCCCTCGAATCCATCTTCCCGCCCATCCCGTCCGAAGTCATCCTTCCGCTCTCCGGCTTCACCGCCGCACGCGGCACCCTGAGTCTGCCGGGCGCAATCATCTGGGCCACCATCGGCTCCGTACTGGGTGCCTGGACCTTGTACGGCATCTCCCGCTGGGTGGGCCTGCATCGCATCAATCTCGCGGCAGACAAAATCCCCGGCGTCAGCCGCAAAGACGTGAGCAAAGCCAACGACTGGTTCACCAAATACGGCACATGGTCGGTGCTCATCGGCCGCGTGATTCCCGTGGTACGCTCGCTGATTTCGATTCCCGCCGGATTCAACCGCATGAACTTCCTGCACTTCACCGGCTGGACCCTGCTCGGCTCGGCCGTGTGGAACACCATCCTCGTTTCCGCCGGTTACCTGCTCGGCGACCAGTGGTGCTCGATTCAAGGCGCGCTCGGCGTGTTCGAGGACGTGGTCATCGCGGCCGTGATTGTGGTCATCGTATGGTTCGTGGTGCGAAAAGTGCGTACTGTTATACGTAACAGGAAATCCGCCGACGGCAACGAATAGGGTCTGCCGACTGCCATAAGTTGCCGAAAATCCCGGATAGAAGGGAAGCGAAGAACCCGCATGAGCGACACCGAAGATCTCGCCGCGCTGAACGATCGCCTGATGGCCAAGAACCATGCGCTCGCCGAAGCGCTGAGCCGCGCCGGCAAGGAACTGACCAAGGCGAAGTCACAGCTCGCCCAGCTCGCTCAGCCGCCGCTCACCTTCGCCACCATGGTCAAGGTCGATTCCACCCGCACCGATGAAGACGGCATCCAGCACGCGTCGGCCGAAGTCATTTCCGGCACCCGCCGCATGGTGGTGCCTGTGGCCTCCAACGTCAACGCCGCCCGCCTGACCGCCGGGGCCACCGTGATGCTCAACGAGAAGCTCGTGCTGGTCGAGCAGCGCGACGCTGACACCGTGGGCCAGATTCGCAGTGTCAAGCAGGTACTTGACGACGGTCGACTGATCGTTACCGACGCCTCCGGCAATCCCGTGCTCATCCGCCGTTCCGGCGCGCTCGCGTATGCGGGCATCAATCAGGGCGACCGCATTATCGTCGATCCGTCCGTCCGCCTCGCCATCGAAGCGCTGCCCGCCGAGGGCGACAAGGATCTGGTGCTGGAGGAGACCCCGGACGTCACGTTCGCCGACATCGGCGGCTTGGATAGTGAGATTGGTCGTATCAGGGACGCCGTCCAACTGCCGTTCCAGCATCGTGCGCTGTTTGAGCGCTACGATCTGAAGCCGCCGAAGGGCGTGCTGCTGTACGGCCCGCCCGGCAACGGCAAGACGATGATCGCCAAGGCCGTGGCGAACGCCCTGTGCGAGGGTGGTTACGATACGAATGGCGACGGCTCGATCAGCCCGGCCGAAACCCATGTCAAGGGCGTGTTCCTGTCCGTCAAGGGCCCGGAACTGCTCAACAAATACGTCGGCGAATCCGAACGGCTGATTCGCCTGATCTTCCAGCGTGCCCGTGAACGCGCCGCGGACGGCAATCCGGTGGTTGTGTTCATCGACGAAATGGATTCGCTGCTGCGCACCCGCGGCTCCGGCGTCTCCTCCGACGTGGAGACCACGATCGTGCCCCAGTTCCTCTCCGAACTCGACGGCGTGGAATCACTCGACAATGTGATGGTGATCGGCGCATCCAACCGTGTGGACATGATCGATCCGGCCGTGCTACGACCGGGGCGTCTCGACGTCAAGATTCGCGTTGGTCGGCCCAAAGCCAATCAGGCCATCGCCATCGTGGACCATTACCTCACCGACGACCTGCCTCTGGAAGATGGCGTCGACGCGCACGCCTTGTCCGCCGTGCTGGTGCATGACATCTACGGAACCTTCGAACGCCGCCATCTATGCGACGTGCAGGAGGAGAACGGCCAGTGGCATGCGTTGTTCCTGGCCGACGTGGTCTCCGGCGCGATGCTCAAGAACATCGTGGACCGGGCCAAGACCCGAGCGGTCAAGGAATCCATCGAAACCGGCTTGGACGTGGCACTCACCGTGCCGCTGCTCGCTGCCGCCGTGGAAGACGAATACCGCGAGACCCGCGATTCCATGGCCGACGTGGACCCCGAACAATGGTCGCGCATCAACGGCATGGACCCGATCCGCCGCATCCGCACCGCCGAATAGCTCAAGCTCAAGGAGCACTACATGACCGTTAAACGAGTGATGGGCACCGAAACCGAATACGCGGTATCCCTGAACACCCCGGACCGCTACAATCCGGTGCAACTGTCCTTCGACGTGGTGAATGGCGCCGCGGACAGCCACAGCAAATCCATCCGCTGGGACTACCGGCAGGAGGACCCGGTCAACGACGCGCGCGGCACCCGTCTCGAACGCGCCGCCGCCCGCCCGGACATGCTCACCGACGCCCCGCAGCTCAACATCACCAACGTGATCGCCCCCAACGGCGGCCGCGTCTATGTGGACCACGCCCACCCCGAATACTCGGCGCCGGAAACCACCGACCCGTTCGAAGCGGTCCGATACGACCACGCCGGAGACCTCATCATGCAGGCCGCCACCGAACACGCCCGCAAACAGACTGGCACTCCCATTGCCCTGCATCGCAACAATGTGGATGGCAAGGGCTCCTGCTGGGGCACGCACGAGAACTATATGATGGCCCGCGCGGTGCCATTCGACTTGGTCACACGCCTGATGACCCTCCACTTCGTCACCCGCCAGATCTACGCCGGCTCCGGCCGCGTAGGGATTGGCGAGAACAGCGAGATTCCGGGCTACCAGCTCAGCCAGCGCGCCGACTACATCCACGCCAAAGTCGGCCTGCAAACCACCTTCGAACGCCCGATCATCAATACGCGCGACGAATCCCACTCCACCGACGAATACCGCCGCCTGCACGTCATCGTCGGCGACGCCAACCGTATGGAGGTACCGCAGGCATTGAAACTCGGCACCACGAGCATGCTGCTGTGGCTGCTCGAACATGCGGACGAGGCCGGATTCGACCTGAACGCCTTCCTCGACGAACTCGAACTGTCTGACCCAGTCGAGGCCATACACACCGTTTCCCGCGACCTGACGCTGGGGGCAATCTTGCCGCTGGCCAACGGCGGCGAAACCAACGCATGGCTTATCCAGCTCAAACTGCGCCAAGCCGTCTACCAGGTTGCCGCACTGGTCGAAGGTACCGACACCGCCGGCGAACCCGCCTGGCCGGACAAATCCACCACATCCATTATGGCGATGTGGCAGCAGGCGCTCATCGACTGCGCCTCCATCCGCCATGCCGCCGACGATGACGAACGTCTGGCCATGACCGGCGAGGCCAGCCGCATCGAATGGCTGCTCAAATGGCAGCTGCTCGAAAAACTGCGCCGCAAAATCACCACAACGTCCGCACCCGGCGTGGCCAACGGATGGAATGATCCGCGACTGAAGGTCATCGACCTGAAATGGGCGGCGCTCGACCCCGCGGACAGCATCTTCACCAAACTCGAACCCCGCACCGAACGGGTGGTGAGCGCCGCCGACATCGCACGCGCCACCACCGAACCGCCGGAAGACACCCGCGCCTGGCTCAGGGCAAAACTCGTGGCGCAATTCGGCGATGAGGTGGCCGCCGCCAGCTGGTCCCGACTCACTGTTCGCGACCCGCGCGCCGCAGACGAGGGCGAGGCGGTCGAATTCTACGGCAATGCCGGCCATATGGCCGCTACCGACCATCACCTGTTCTCCCTCGACATCTCCGATCCGCTCGCCTTCACCAAGGCGCACTGCGAAACCGAACTCAATTCAGCCGAACACGCCATCGATCTGCTGAAGTCGCTGGCCATCAACGCCGAACGATAGACTTGGTAGCTATGGAAGAAACACGCGAAGAGACCCCACAGGACCTGCGCAACCTTGCGCTCAAAGTCGCCGGCCTGCTCGAAGAAGCCGGCCAGCATGCCCTCCACGACCAACTCAATCCGCGTAACCTCGCCCAGCCGAGCACCGAGAACGCGGACCGTGGCCCCCGCTACAAGCTTGAAGTGGACAACAAGATCATGCGCTTCATGAGCGCCAGAATCGCCGACATCGCCCACTTCGACGGCTTCTGGACCACCCGCCCCGCCGAAAGCCGCCCTGGCCAGCGTTACTGGTACATCGGCAAGATCGACGGTGTGATCAACTACGTACGTCGCATGAGCGAATGGACGGTGACCGCCGCCCTGTTCGAATTCGGCCCGGACAACGAGCCCAAGCCGATCATCGGCATCGTGCACGCCCCGGCCCTCGGCCTGACCTACCTGGCCGCCAGGGGAGCGGGTGCCGTGCGCATCCACAAAACCGCGGTCGGCGAGAAGCGCGACAAGGTCGTGCCGTCGATGACCTCCTCGCTGGATGGTTCTGTGCTGAGCTACGGCATGTCCTTCATCCCCAGCGAATCGCAGCGTGCGCTCGACGTGGCCTCCTCGCTCGCCGGACGCCCGGCCGACATCAAGCGCGTGGGCCCCGTCTCGCTCGACCTGTGCAAAGTGGCCGACGGCACCTATGACGCCTACTTCGAGCCGATGCTGCACGTGTGGGATATCGCGGGCATCGCCGCCGGCACCGTAGTGGTCTGGGAGGCACAGGGCACGCTGAGCCGTTGGGACGGCGAACGCATCCACTGGCGTCACGATAACGATGTAGTGGCCTCCAATGGACTCATCATCCGCGAACTGCAGCATTACCTGCAGCAGTATCCGTGGCTCGACTCCATCAACCAGCGATAATTTTTTGACTCCTCCGGCTCCCCTCGGGTGAGGGGAGCCGTCGGCCGAAGGCTGACTGAGGGGAGTTTGACAGCCCAAAAAGAAGACAACATGCCACAACAATTCGAACAACCTCAAGCACAGCAGGCCGCGTCTCAGGAAGACGACGCCCTCGCCACCACGCAGGCCGCCGCCCAAACCGAGTCCACCGACCAAGCCGACGTATTGGACGACATCCTCGACGACATCGAATCCGCCTTGGAAACCAACGCCGAGGAATACGTCAACAGCTTCGTGCAAAAAGGCGGCGAGTGATGCCCCAACTGCGTGACAGCGGCACCCGCTCCCTGCACGCCACGGAACCCGTACCATCCGCCGAGATGGACGGGTTCTGCCGTATTTTCGGCGTCGAAACCGAATACGGCGTGGCGGTCACCGGTGCCGAACGCCCCGTGGACGCCGGCCAGGTGGCGATGACCATGTTCCAGCCCATCGTCTCCCGTTCCCGCTCCACCAACACGTATCTGGCCAATGGCTCACGTCTGTATCTGGACGTCGGATCCCACCCCGAATACGCCACCGCCGAAGCGCGCGACCCGCGCGAGGCCCTGGCCCAGGACCTCGCCGGCGAACACGTGATGCGCAACCTAGCCCTGAAGGCCCAGCGCAAGCTGCGCGAATCCTACGGCGCACACGCCACGATCCATGTGTTCAAAAACAACGTCGACTCCGCCGGCCACGCCTTCGGCTGCCACGAAAACTACCTGGTCCGCCGCTTCGTGCCGTTGGAGACCATCGAACACCAGCTGCTGCCGTTCCTCATCACCCGCCAGCTGTACACCGGTGCCGGCCGCATGACCCCGGACGGCTTCCAGATCACCCAGCGCGCGGACTTCCTGGACGAGGCCGTCTCCTCGGCCACCACCCGCTCCCGCCCGATGGTCAACACGCGCGACGAACCGCACGCCGACCCCGACTCCTTCCGCCGGCTGCATGTGATCATCGGCGACTCGAACCGTTCGCAATGGTCCACATGGATGAAGCTCGCCGTCACGCACCTTGTGCTGTGCGCGATCGAAGACGCCTTCCGCCATGGCGTTCCGTCCGGATTCGAGCAGTATGCCTTTGCTGATCCGGCTGCCGCCAATCGCACGGTCAGTCGATTCCTTGACGATCCGCGCGCCGAACTGACGCTCGAATCAGGCGAATCCGTGTCCGCACTGGGTCTGCAGCGCCGGTATTATGCGGCGGTCAAGGCCTTCATCGAAACCCATGTCGATGCGCTGGCAAGTTCGCTGCCGGCCACCACGATCGACACGATTATGGGGGAGTGGAGCCGCGTTCTGGACGCGCTGGAGCGTGGTGCATACGATGCGCTCGCCGACCGCGTAGACTGGGCCGCCAAGAAGCGTCTGTTCGACGCGCTCAAACGCCGTCGCCCGGACGTCACCTTCGCCCAGATGGAACAGCTTGAGCTCGACTACCACGACATCGCCAACGGTCGCCTGTACGGTTCGCTCGTAGCCCGCAACCAGATGCGTGAGCTGCTGACAGGAGACAACGTGGAATACGCCGTGCACAATCCGCCGACCGACACCCGTGCCGCCCTGCGTGGCCGGTTCGTGGACGCGGCCCTGAACGTCGGAGCCCAGTTCTCCGCCGACTGGACCCACCTGACCCTGACCGCCCCCGAACGCCGGGAAGCCATACTCCTCGATCCCTTCGAGGCCGAGCCCACCCTGGGATTCGAGCAGCTTATGGAAGCGCTGAACTAGTCCGGAATAATACGGTTGGACAACACGTCACAGCACCACAACAAAAAGACCCCGACCATCTCGGTCGGGGTCTTTGTCGTCAGTAATGCTCGAAGTAATCGCTACGAGCAGAAGGTCACTCGGTGACGGCCTTCTTCAGCAGGGAGCCAGCGGAGATACGAACGCCGTAGGAAGCCGGAATGTCAATCTGCTCGCCAGTGCGCGGGTTGCGGCCGGTGCGAGCGGCGCGCTTGACGCGCTCAGCGGAGAACAGGCCGGTGAGCTTCAGGCCTTCGCCGGACTTCATAGCCTCGACGAACACATCCTGGAAGGCGTTAACAGCAGCCTCGGCCTGAGCCTTGGTCAGGTTGGACTTCTGGGCGATCTTCGAAACGAGGTCAGACTTGTTGTATGCCATAAAGCATCCTTCTTGGGTCAGGGGACAAGCACTTTTGCTTAGTCCATGTTGTCATCAATGATACTAGCGCATGTTTCTGCGAAAACCCGCGTTTTATAAGGGTTTTCACATCTATTTCCCCGAAGGGGGTATGAAAATAGACGAATCAGACAAGATTATGCTTGTCAAGCCACTTCATGGCCGCCGCGCCCAGCGGAATGCGCAGCCAGTAGAACACCACGCGGTGCAGCAAAGTGGCGGAAAGCGCCACGCCCTGCGGCACTCCGACCGCCACGAACGCGAATGTCAGCGCCGCTTCCACACCGCCCAGACCACCGGGGGTGGGCACTGCGGAACCCAATGCATAGGCCAGCAGGAAGACGAACGTCGTTTCAATCGGATTCGATGAATGGCCGAACGCTTGCAGGGCCGCCCAGAAAGCGAGCCCAGTGGTCGCGTTCTGGAACAGCGCGCCCAGGCAGCTGACTGTGAGCTGTCGGGGCTGGGAAAGCACGTCCAGCAGCTGGTTGATATACGTCTTGGCCAGCGGCATAAGACGACGGGTCACCCAGTGGCGCAACGGCGGAATCATCATCGCAATGGACAGCACCACGACCACAACGCCCAGCACGATAACCAACGTGTTTGTCGGGATTGCGCCGGAGAACATGTTGCGGCCGGTGAACAGGCCGATGATGACCAGCATGGAGAAGTACACGGCGTAATACACCACGAGCGCGGCGCTCATAATTGCGGTCGCCTGGGTGTTGCGATAGCCGGATTTGCGCAGGAACTGCAGGTTGACGAACGAGGGGCCCACGCCGGCTGGCATGGACACCGTGGCAAAGCCTCCGGCAACCTGACTCATGAACACGCCCGTATTATCTCGCCTGTTGCGATCCATGAGAGCGCCGAGCGAAATCGACGAGCCGATCCAGCCGCAGACACCGAACGCGAGCGTCACCACCGCCATCAACGGGTTGGCGTTGGTCAGCGCGGTGATGATCTCCTCGGGCTTCAGTTGGGTGAAGACCACGACCACGGCCACGATGACCAGCAGCATGGTGATCATCGAACGCCAGGAGAATCGGGCCAGCGTCACCGGTTCGGCGGATTCCACCGTCTCCTCGTCAGCCAGCGCGGTGATACGACTCCTCAGGCCCTTGAGCAGCTGCTTGTCCCAGGATTCCAGCGCGCGCGTGGGGGAGGGGACCGCGACCTTCTGAATGAACGGGGCCAAGGCCGTCAGAGTCGTGTCTCCCCACGCCTCGCGGGCGGCCTCCACCGCCGGTTCCACGCCGATCAGCGCGGCGAACAGCACTAGCAGCTGAACTTTGTCGAGCGCGGTGTTGGCCGGACCGGAAGCGTTGTCGCCGTTGAGCCAGCCGGCAATCACGGCGGTGCCGTCTTCAAGCCGGGCGAGCGTGTCCGGCGTGATGCGCCGGTGCGTATAGCCGCGCCGGCTCGCCACGGACAGGTAGCGCATGTAGGCCACGGCATCCGCCTTGGTAAGCGTGTTCAGGTTGGCGGGCAACTCGATGGTGTGCGCATCCAGCACCAGAATCGCGGACTCGTCCGTATCGGCGATGCCGTATGGGGAGGGCGCGGGCAGTTTGATATTGTGCAGGCCGAGCAGCATGGCAAAGTGATGCTGAACGGCGTCGCGCACGGAACGATCGCGTCGAATGGACACGCTGGTAAAACGCACCCAATCCCAGAGTTGCTTCAGATAGCCGACGGTATGGGTTTGCGCGTCGATGACGGAAACGATAAAACGACGGTTATTCGCGGTCTCCACATCGTAGATGCGCGAACCTTCCGTCAAATCGTCATCCAACGTGGCAGACAATGAGCCATGGCTGATTCCGGGCTCCTGATGCCGGATGAGTGAGGTGGTTTCCAATCCGATGCTTGAGAGCACTGCGACGAGATCTTTGCCCCACACGCCTTTATTCTGCGTGCCGACCACGAATCGGATAAGCATGCCCACCGTGCGACCGGCGGCCATCGAAACCAGCATGCCGGTAACCGAATGCCACGAAAGCACCACCATCACCGCGGCGATGGCATACAGGATATTCCAACTCCATTTGACCGTGGAGCGGGTACGGCGTGGCCCGGCGGCGGTCAGGAAGGACGCCATGCCGGCGTAGATGTCGGGCAACAGCCCGGAGCCGTATGAGGTGGCGGCTGAGACCAGTGCCATTGGCAGGGTGAAATCGTTCAGACTGCTGATTGCCGTCGATATGACCCACACAATGCCGTATCCGGCAAACATGGCCAGCGCGGACACCGCAGCTTGCAGCCATTCGCGGGCCAAGAGCAACTGAGCGAGCACGATAACTACGATGACCGTGGTGGCCAGCTGCGTCAGTACGGTGGAGGGGAAAGCAGCCAGCCAGTTGATGGCTTGGGCGGCGGTATGCGCGTCGGATTCGACGCCGCGCGTCATGCCGCCCAGATACACGGCGAACACCATGACCACGGCGGCCATCAATAGCGACAGACCGGCTCGGGTCAGGTCGCCGAAGTCGCGCGTGCGGCGCGGAGCGATGTCGTCGATGTATGGTCCGGAATCGTTGCTGTCGTCGGTTGCCGGGCTGTCCGGTCCGCTGACAGCAAAACTGGCCGACCGGCCGTCACCAGAGGCGATCGGCCGGTCGGTAGTGGAGGAGGTCGCCTTGTCCGGGCGATCTTCCGTAGTGGACTGATCCTGTTCAGTAGTCATGAAATGGTTACCTGACGCCTGTCCTTGTTCGGTTCAGTTTGCGGTTCGGTTTGTGACTCAGCGCAGTAGTGTGGTGGATGCGAGGGATTCGAGGGGCTCGAGGGACTCAAGAGACTCGAGAGACTCGCATCGCGCCTATCTCAGCGGCCGAAAGCGACGAGCTGGCTGGCCACACCGGTGTAGGTGGCGGGGGTCAGAGCCTTCAAGCGAGCGGCGGTTTCCGGGTCGAAGGACTGCTGGTCGATGAACTGCTCGACCTGTTCCTTGTTGATGGTGTGGCCGCGCATAAGCTCCTTGACCTTCTCGTACGGCTTATCCATGCCCGGCAGGCCCTTGAGCTCGCAGGCGCGCATGGCGGTCTGGATCGGCTCGCCAAGCACCTCCCAGTTCTCATCCAGCTCACGCTCGATGACGTGGGTGTTCGGGTGGATGGACTCAAGGCCGCCCATGAGGTTGGTCAGGGCGAGCAAGGAGTAGCCGAGCGCGGAACCGATGTTGCGCTGGGTGGTCGAATCGGTCAGATCGCGCTGCCAACGGGATTCCACCAGCGTGGCGGAGAGGGTGTCGAGCAGCGAGCAGCTGATCTCGAAGTTGGCTTCGGCGTTCTCGAAACGAATCGGGTTGACCTTGTGCGGCATGGTGGAGGAACCAGTGGCACCCTTGACCGGCACCTGGGCGAACACGCCGCGGGAGATGTACATCCACACGTCCACGCACAGGTTGTGCATGATGCGGTTGGCGTGGGAGACGGTGGAGTACAGCTCGGCCTGCCAGTCGTGGCTTTCGATCTGCGTGGTCAGCGGGTTCCAGGTCAGGCCCATGCGGTTCGTGACGAACTCGCGGGAGACAGCGATCCAGTCGACATCCGGGCATGCGGCCAAGTGGGCACCGAACGTGCCGGTCGCGCCGTTGATCTTGCCCAGGTACTCCTGGTTTTCGATGTGCTTGAGCTGACGGTTCAGACGGTAGACGTAGACGGCGAGCTCCTTGCCGAGTGTGGTCGGCGTGGCCGGCTGGCCGTGGGTGAGAGAGAGCAGCGGCATATCCTTGAATTCCTCGGCCTTGCCGGCGAGGTGGTCGATGATGCGCTTGAACTCCGGGGTCCACACGTTTTCCATCGCGTTCTTGACGCAACGGGCGATGGAGAGGTTGTTGATGTCTTCGGACGTGCAGGCGAAGTGCACGAGGGTCTTCAGCTCGTCGTTGATGTTGGTCAGCTCGGCCGGAGCCTTGTCGATCTGATCATCGATGTAGTACTCCACGGCCTTCACATCGTGGTGGGTGATGGCCTCATGAGCGGCGTGCTGCTTGATGCCTTCGGCGCCGAAGTCCTCGGGAATGGCGCGCAGGAAGGCCTGCTCTTCGGCAGTGAACGGCTTGACGCCGTCAACGATCGGCTGGTTGCCGTTGCCCTCAAAGCCGTTGGCCAGAAGAATCATCCATTCGACTTCGACACGCATGCGTTCGCGGTTCAGGGCAGGTTCGCTCATGTATTCGACGAGCGGGGCGGTGGCCTTGTGATAACGGCCGTCGAGCGGGGTCAATGCGATTGCGGGGGAAATATCGGTAAGCTTCATAACCTCCAAGGGTACTTCCAGCCGTGAACCGAGCGGCTATACTGTGGTGCGGCGTTCCCGCCCGAGCCGCACAGGTCAAGGAACGCCCGTGGTTCGATTACTGTGTGCGGCCTTTAAGGCTAGGAGATCACCATGCCTGCAACCACCATTCATACTCTTCCGAAACGTCCGATTGCCGTATCGTCACTGAAATGGCAGCCGTTGGATATCGCGGTCGGTGCCACGCTGGGTGCGGCCTGCGGCGTGATCTTCTGGGGATTCAACTTCGCGTACATGCCGATCTCTTCGGTATTCGGCGCGATTCTGCCCGGTTTCGCCAGCATCGTGCACGCCGTCTGGTACTTCTCCGGTACGCTGGCGGTGCTGATTCTGCGCAAACCCGGAGCGGCGCTGTACGTGAACCTTATCGGCACGCTGGTCGAAACGGTGATTGGTAGCCAGTTCGATTTGGGCTTCGTGATTATCTCGGCGCTGTTGCAAGGTGTTTTCGCTGAGATTCCGTTCGCCTTGACCCGTTACCGCATGTTCAATCTGCCGATTTCCATTGCATCCGGTGCGTTGGTCGCCTTGGAATACGGCACATATCTGATGCTGTTTCGCTACGTGGGTGTGTCATTCGTCAGCCCGCGTGGCATTGTGCACATGATTTCCGAGGTCACCGGCGGCGTGCTTATCAGCGGCGTGATGGCCTGGTATCTGATGCTGGCCATCGCCAAAACCGGTGTGCTCGACCGCCTCGCATCCGGCCGCGCACTCATCGAGCGACGCGCCTGACACTCTTTGCGCGCCACTTTCCCGGGAATGTTGCGCTGATAGAGGGGGTTTCGGGCATGCTAGCGCAACAATCCCGGGAAAGTGGCGCTAGCCGCGTCTCTGCGGTGATTGCATTGTGGGGTAGCCGATTGATGCTAAGCATTGACAAGTTGATGTGCCCGTTGCCGTGAGACCCCGAGTATATCGCCTATTTGCTGTAGGGCGAGACCCATGCCATGTAGTTCTTGTGCTGCGGCGCGAGTTTCCCGCGCTGCGTTCGATCTGCATTCCGCTTCTTCCTTGCGCAGTCGCCGAGCTTCATCAAGATGCTCCTGCACGGATTGCGGCAGCTTTGTCTCTACGGTGAGTGCGAAATCAGCATCTTGTGTCATGACGGTGATAAGGTCGCGTGCCATACTTTCAATCTCTGCTGTTGTTCTTGCCTGCGTGAAACCGATACCGGGAATCTCAAGAATCCAGTATTTTTCGCCAGGACGAACGATGACCTGATATGTTTTCACTGCTGATACCAGCCTTTCCCGAGTTTGGCTTCTGCTTCCTTACAAATGATGTTCGCGAGGTTGTTGTCGATTTCGTTATGACGTGGGATGGGGAATCATAAGTCCATCGAGTTGGAATATCTCATGACTCCCTCCTTGCCTGATACTTTCAAACGTGACATTCTTGCGTTCTGCCGCTTGCTTCATCAGTTTGATGAGCCATCTCCTACTCGTCATTATATTGTTAACTCCTTTCTTGACAACTCTGTCAAGTGTGGTATTTACTTTTAACCGCCGAACGTGCTGAACTCGGTGGTTCGCTCGCTAGGGGCAATGGTCGCGGACTGGGTCATGCGGCCTTGGTAGTAGCGGGTTTCCTTGAGCTCTCCGTTGATAACTTCCTGGAAATGGGCTTCGTGGCGTTGCACGGCGGGGGAGCCGAGGTCGGTGGCGTTCTGATAGGCGGCCTGATGGTATTTGATCCAGTGCGACAACTCCCTGCCGTTGGTCGAACCAGCCACGGGTGCGGCGTCATATGGGGTCAGACCGGTGATGGGCGTTGCGCCGGGAGTGCATGAGCCGTCCGAATGCACTGTGGATGGTGTTGCCGCGGGCGCGGGCGATACATGCCCTTGTACGGTGAGCCAGTTATCGGTGACCGGGTTGGCGGCACCATCCAGTGCGGCGACCAGTTCATCATCGATTTCCACGCTGGTGACCCACGTGCGTTGCGGAATCGGATGATTGGCCACCGGCGATCCGGCTGTCACCACATGCTCGATGGTATATTCCTCCGCCCAATCCGAGGCAAGCGTGGCGGCAACGATACCGCCCTGGGAATGGCCGATCAGCGCCACGGGCTCATCCTTGCCGATGCCTGCCTGACGCATCGCCTCGGCAACCATGCGAGCGCTGTCCGCTTTCCTGCGGCGCTCCTGATCGGCGCTCATCAGTTCCACGTTCTGCGCCCAGCCAAATGGTGAGTCAGGCTGTCCATCGGTACCCGGGATGGTGACCAGCCAGGAGTTGGTTCCATCAGATCGTTCATAGCGTTGAATGGCGATGGTCCCATATTCGAGTCCGCTGTTCAGCTCGATTTTGCCGAGCCGCTCTTCGGCGAGCCTGCGCAGATTCTCCATTGACTCGGCCACCGATCCGCTTGCGCGGACAACGTCGGCATTCGCCTGCACCTCGCGCACGTCCAGATGATTGCCTTGGACGACGTCTTTCGCCGGGCCGGAGAAATTGGCGATTTTCCCCGCAGCCTTGTTGACCTCATCGGTGTGCGCAATGCTCTTGCCGATAGGTACGCCGCCAATGATTCCGCCCGCGCCGCTAAGCACTCCTTCCTGGAACGGATAGGTGAACGTGGACATCCATGCCGAATTCGGTTTGCCGTCAATAGTCCAGCCGGCCAGAAAGCCGCCCGCCGCCACAGCGGCAACACCCACCGCGGCATATCCCGGTTTGGCCTGTGTGCCGGCCTGCAATAATTCGGTAAACATGCGCCGAGCCGTCATCTCCGCCTGAGAATACAGAGAGTGTGCGCGAATCAGCAGATCGGCCGCGCCACGCAGATCATCGCTCAACCGCTGACATGCCGTTGCATGGTCATAACACCGATTGCCCAGCGCGGCATATGGTGCAGTGACATGGCCGGGAACAACGGCGCTCGGATCGCCCGACTGCAAGGTGACGCACATCGGCGCACTATGCCGATGTGACTGCAACTGTAATGCGGCCGATTCCCAAGCCGTGGCTATGGCCGCAAATCCTGCCGCCTCGTCATCGAGAGCCTTGGCTATGACGACATATTCTTCAAGAGTGGCTGGCGCATATCCCACTCCGCCGTAAACGGACGATTCCACTTGCCAGTAATCGTGCTCGCTCATGATGACCCCCAAGCCAATCGGTGGGTGGTCTCCATGTCTTGCGCGAGACTGGCCGAATACTGTGCGGTGCGACTGAGCCGCGATCGGAATAGATCGGCGGCTTTACCGGTCCACACGATGTTGCTGGAGCGGTTCACGGCCACCGCCGTCTGGTCCGATTGCGCCAGTGTGGCCGCACGCTGGACGGACACGAGGTCGCGACTACGCTGTACCGCCGCATGGCAAGGGCAAGTGCCGTAATCGAACGGCGTCACCGTATTGCCGGCAAAGCCGCCGGTGGGATCGATGGGTGCTGGGTTGCTGGTGTAGGTATTCATATATCCAGCTAAAAGGACAAGACTCATGCTTGTCCAGCCGGAACGACCAATGTGGTTCTAGCTTGCCGATTTTGGGTGAAGTTATCCCCAAGTGTTGTGCATAGTCGTAACGATTATCCACAAATAGCCTGTTTGGACATACCTTGGATCAGCCATGGCCTATCGAAAATTGGATAAATGCCAAAGCCGACAGCCGAAACCGGGAAACAGCCGCGATAAAGCCATGACCCGTGAGGGTGTGAGAAAAAAGAACAACTGTGAACGACTGCTTACCACGGCTTGGTAGCCCCGGTACCCTTGTTCTGCGTCGCTTTCTGCTCGGATTGGGTGGTGTTCGACTGGGTATCGGTGGATTGCTGATTGGCCTTCATCAGCTCCTCGACCTGCTTCTTCTGTTCGTCGGTCAACGCGCCGCCCTTTTTGGCATTGGATGAAGAATTCTCGGATTGCTGTGCCGACTGGGCTTGCCCGGAATCGGAACCGCTGTTCTGCGCCTCGGCCTGTTTCAGGGTGATCTTTGTCAGCTCGGAAGAAATCGAAGCATTGGTGTCGATGGCGTCCTTGACTTGCGGCAACAGAAGCGTGCGCATTCGCCCGGCCTCGTCGAATTGCGCGTCGGTCTGCTGCTGTTGCGCCTTGAGCGTGGTGATATCCGTGGACTCGTCCTGAGCCGCTTTGATATTGGCGTTCAATGATGCGGTGGCCTGATTGAACGTAATCGAAGCGGACAGGTTTACTGCCGCCACGCCGGCAACCAGCAACAGCAATACGGCGCCACAAGCCAGGACGATACGTGCCCAAAGCGGACACTTCGCCCGCATCCGAGTATTCGCCGAGCCATCGTTCTCGTGGATTTCGTTACTGTTTCTCACAGCAGTCTCCTTGAGGTTGCGATCCATGCACCGACTTCCATGGCAAGCAATATCGCCAACGCAATGGCCAACGGCCATACCACCGGCGTGGTGCGTGTGCGTTCCCTGACCGTGGTGGTCATGCGCCACTGCTTCGACGACTTGGCCGAAACCGAATCCGCCAAAGTCTGTGAAGCGTTCACGGCCACATACGTGCCACTGATCTCGTCGGCAATGTCTTTAAGGTTCTTCTCATCCATCTTGGAGATGCCGGGTTCGCCGGTATCCGGGTCGACCACCCAGTGGTCCGTGGTGTTGGAATCGCCGGCACTGACGCCATCGGCGATGACGGGAATCTTGCCGCCCTCGGTCGAGCCGACGCCCACGGTAAACCCATCATTGAGATACTGGCGCAGTGACGAGAACGTACGACGCGTCACATTCGAGGTCTGTTCGCCGTCAGTGATGAGGTACAGCACAATCGCATCATCCGGGTGCGCTTCACGAATCGACTTCACGGTCAGCAGCAATTGATCGATCGGAGCATCCAGACTGGAGCCCGCCGACACGGATGTGGCTTCCACCGCCAACGTGTTGGCCCAATTATCGATGGCCGGCGCATCCGGGGTCAGCGGCACATCAAGCGTCCCCGAAGCACCGAACCGTAACGCCGCGAAACTGGCGTCCGGATAAGCGGCGGTCACATCATGCACGGCCTGGCGTGCGGCATCGATGCGGGTAATGGTCTTCTCGGACCCGTATGTGGCGTCGGCCACCGCCATCGACCCGGTGGTATCCACCGCCACAATGACGTCGGTGGCATTGATGGCCTGTGAGGTGGTAGACGATACCACGCTGGGAGTCAGTACCATCACCGCGACGATGAGCAGCATAAGCGTACGTCGTATGCAAGCCCACACGGTCTCGTCACTGGAAGCACGGCGACGAACAAATAATGCGATTTCGAGAATGGCCAGTACGGCGAGCCCGGCCGCCAGCAGTCCGCCGGCGGCCCAGCCCAAGGCGGGGGAGAAGGTGAATCCGTTCATCGCCTCAACCTCCATGCACATACGATCCAGATAATGAGTATCACGGCCAGAGCAAGCGTCCACAGACCGGGAGCGTCCACCATCGAGGATTTCGCCTTGTTCTCCACATCCGTATCTCTACGCGACTGAATATCCCGTACCAGCTCATCTATCGACGCGCCATTCGATTGGGTGAGGAAGATGCCTCCATGCGACTCGATCGCGGACTTCATATCCGTTGTGGTTTGGTCCGATTCACTGGCTTTCGGCCCGGAATACAGGCCGTCCACGGTGATTTTGGTCTGCTGGGTCAAATCCAACGCTTCGGTCAGCGAATAGGTGGGCTTGCCCGACACGACGTTGTCGGTGGCCAGCACGATGGATGCCGCACGCTGACGGTCGGCATTCGCATGATTGGCTTCGCCATAAGCGAAACCGGGGAGCATCGCCGCGCAAGACACCACGCCGTCGCCAATCAAGGAGGTGGCGTCCTTGCGGTTCTGCGTGCCTTCGAGCCAATTGGCGATGTCCTGATATTCGGCATCGGACATCTTATCGATGTCATCCTGCGACTCGACGCCTTTCAGCGCCTTGCTGGCGGAGGTCAACTGTTTGGTGACCAGTTCGTAGTCGTCGGTCAGCGGGAACACCGTGCGTGAGGTCGAGTTGAAGATACTCAAACCGATACGTTCCCCCTCGAAATGCTTGACCAGTTCCAAATAGGTGTCGATGACCTCGCGATCATAGGGGAGCGTGGACCCCGACACATCCAGACACAGGACGATATCTCGGCTGGAAGCGCGTTCGTCACCGGCATCCACTTGGCTGGGGCGAGCCACCAGCACAATGGCCAGCGCCAGCGCAAGCACCAGCACGCTGATGGCGAGACGGCCCAAAGCGCGCCATTGACGGAACAGGCGGGAAGCGTGCTCGGTATTGAGATCGTCGTCCATCGAGAATACAGGGGTGTCGTCGGCGGCGTTACGGCGGGCGAACACGACAATCAGCACGATAATCGCCAGCGTCGCCAAGACGCCGGCCAGAGCGGCCCAAGGCCAATGCCATGCCAGCATCATGAACGCCACCTTTCCACCAGATTCGCCACCCACTCGGCGGCCTGCTGCACGCTGGTCGTCTGGGCGATTCGGTTGCGGGCATCATCGGCAAATTCCGGTGGATACAACGCGCCAATGGTCTGCTTCAATGCGTCCAATCCTTGGCGATTCGCGGGCGTGCGATTCAGGTACGCCAAATCGGTCAGCGTACTGGAACTAAGCTCCTTGCCTGATGCGGCACCGGCGAAATCACGGGCGATGACGGACAATTCGACGAAAGCCTCATGCCGGGGCAGTGCTCCGGATTCATGACGGGCCACCACATCGTCGATGCGGGCACGCCACTCGGCCTTGGAGCTGGCATTGCTATGAGCGCCACGCGCGCGGTCGCTGTTCCGAGGTTTGCGTGCGGGGCGAGACAGCATGATGATCAACGCGATCAGACCTACCGCCAGCAACAGGCATGCGACGATGGCCACCACCAGGGGAGTGGTCAAGGCCAACGACTCCACGGGCCTGAGATCGCCGGGATCAGTGGCGAGCGGGATGATGGGGAACATGCTGTGCATCATAGATCACCAGCCAAAGTCAGTCCGACCAGTTCGGGTGCAGTACCCAGTCTATTGCGTGTGGTGCGGGCCAATGCCCGGGACACCAGGGCGACGAAACGATCGAACATGGATTCGCTGGATGCGGATCGAATGATATGGGAACCGGCACGGGTGAGCTCCTGTTCCAAAGCCGCGGCCATATACGCGCGATGAGTATCGACCTCGGCCGCTGCCTTGGCGTTGCGCAGGAATGCCGGCACACGCCGTGCACTCAAGCCGTCGGTGGGAGCGTGGCGGGATGAGACGGCCTTGAACGGATTCATCGTCGCCACATCGATCAGCACCATCGGATGGGTGCGGGTAATACGACGGATCGTGGTGATATGCCGCTCCTCCATCGCATGCTCATCGGTGGCCAATACGATCAATGCCTCGCGATCCTTGATACGGCGCGCATATTCCAGCAGCGCGTCGATATTACGGTGATGATCCCAATCACGGTCAAGCGCCTTGTCCAGCGTGCGTTCGAACTGCGCGAACCCACCGTTGAACGGCACGCGGGTGATACTGGACTCATCGCCGAACACCAGCGAAATATCGTCCGACCGGCGCAACGACAGTGCGGCGAACATACGCAGCGCATTGGCGGCAACCTGCCATGCGCGTTCTCCGGAAGGGCATACGCCAGTCATCTCCAGGCCCACGTCCATCAGCAACCAGACCCGTGACGTCGACAGGCGCTCGCGCTCGACCACCATGGGGCGGCCTTGGCGGGCGCTGGTCTTCCAATCGATAAGACGGGATTCGTCGCCTGGCTCATAGGCATGCACATCCATCGCATCGCCGCTGCCGCCGCGACGCCCGGATGCGTGTTCGCCCTCCAGCGCGCCCAAAGCCTTCCTTACGGTAGGCAGGCTCAGCTGAGTGCCAAGGGCCTCGATCTTCTTGCGAACGGAATCGGAACTCACGGAACAGGAACCGTTTCGACGATCTTGTCGACGATCTGATCGCTGACCACGCCATCGGCCAGTGCCTCGAACGTCAGCATAATACGGTGGCGCAGCACCTCATGAGCGAACGCCTTGAGGTCCTCGGGCACCACATAGTCGCGCCCGGACAGCAACGCCTTCGCCTGGCCGATACGGGTCAAGGCGATGGTGGCGCGCGGCGAGGCGCCCAAACGCACCAAGGACGACAGTCCCTTGATGGGGCGGGAGCCGGCACCTCGTGACGTGGCGGTGATATCGACCGCATAACGCATGATCGCGTCGGAAACATGCACGCGGCGTGCCGCCTTGCGCAAAAAATCAACGTCGGACACGGAAATGCGTTCGCCGGTGATGGTGTCGGGACCGATCATATCGGAGCCGCGGCGGGTGAGCATGGCCAGCATCCGAGCCTCTTCGTCGGGCGAAGGATAGGTCATGACGGCCTTCATCATGAAACGATCCATCTGGGCTTCGGGCAGGTTGAACGTGCCCTCCTCCTCGATCGGATTCTCGGTGGCGATCACCATGAACGGCTTGGGCAAGGCGATACGCTGCCCGCCGATGGTCGTGGCACCCTCGGCCATGGCCTCAAGCATGGCGGACTGGGTTTTGGCATTCGAACGGTTGATCTCGTCCAGCAGTACGAAATTGGCGTGAATCGGACCGATCTGCGTGGTGAACTTCTGCGACGCAAAATCGAAGACCTGCGTGCCCACCAGATCAGATGGCATGAGATCAGGAGTGCACTGCACGCGCTTGAACGAGCCGGATACGCAGGTGGCGAGCGTCTGGGCGGCCGTGGTCTTGGCCAAGCCCGGCACGGATTCGATAAGAATATGCCCGCCGGCCACCAAGGTCACGATAAGCGATTCGCGTAGATTATCCTGACCCACCAGTGTCTGGGCGAACCTCGCCCGAATGGCGTCGGCCAGGATACGTGCGCGTTTGGCGTCATCGGCACCCAGCGGAGCCGACACGCCGGGCGCGGGAACGGCGACCGGTCGTGCGGCGGTGGTCGGCGAAGGTATGTTCGGTTGCGTGGGGAACAAAGTCATGCCCCCCACTGTAACTACTCACAATGACTGTTGGCCTGCCTAAAGAGTCCAATCCACCGGGTCGGCACCCATGGTGACTAGGGCTTGATTGGCTCTGGAGAATGGTTTGGAGCCGAAGAATCCGCGGGAAGCGGACAGCGGACTCGGATGAGGCGATTTGATAATGAAGGCATTGGTCAGCAATGGCTCGAGGCTTTGCGCATTACGCCCCCAGAGAATCGCCACCAGCGGCTGGGGCTTGCCGTCGGCGTCCGTGCGCGCGTTCAACGCACGAATCGCGGCCTCGGTGACTTCCTCCCAGCCTTTGCCCTGATGCGAATTTGGCCGCCCGACGCCGACAGTCAGACATCTGTTGAGCAACATCACCCCACGTTCCGTCCACGGTGTCAGATCGCCGTTGGTGGGCATGGGCACCCCAAGGTCGTCAACCAATTCCTTATAAATATTGACCAAGCTTTTCGGCAGCGGGTGAACATTTGGCGCCACGCAGAAGCTCAAACCCACCGGGTGACCCGGGGTCGGGTAGGGGTCCTGGCCGACAATCAGCACCTTGATGGAATCGAACGGGATGGTGAACGCGCGCAGAATATTGTGGCTTGCCGGCAGCCACGGGCGCCCGGCGGCGTTTTCCGCACGAAGAAAATCGCCCATATGGTGGATGGTGGGCTCCACGTCGGCCAAGGCATGGGCCCACCCTGGCTCTACCAGTTCGCTCAATGGTTTGATCATGACTCACCACTGTAGTCAAACGTGCATATCCGGTGCATGGGGCGTGGTGTGGTGGACTGATGAGTTGTTTGCCGATTACACTCATGGGTAGTTTTGATAGGAAGAAAGGGCGATTATGGCACGCGACACGATGACCTACGAATCCTATGAACCGGATTCCTTCGACAATCCTCCGAAGGGACCGGTGGGAGTTCACCGTGGCGCTCGTTCGGTAATGGCCCGCCTCTGCCCGTTCATCGTCGTTATTCTGGTGGCCGCGCTGTGCGGTGTCGGGGCCTGGGCATGGATTTCCGGAGAATACAAGAATGTAGTGGGAGGATCGTCCCAGACGGCGACCACGTCCAAGTCCGATTCGTCCAGCAAGGCTGAGACCAAGAACAGCACCAAGGATGATTCCTCGTCCACTTCGACCGATTCGTCCAAGGACTCGACTTCGGATTCGGCAAAGTCCGATACCGACAGTGACACGACATCCTCGAATGAGAATCAAAACTCCGATCAGCAGTCTCAGCAGTCCGAAGCCATCGCGACTGTGAATAAGGCCACGCAGGTGCGTGTGGTCAACGCCACAGGAATCCAAGGATATGCGGGTCAGCAGGCCGATGTGCTGCAGACCGCCGGTTACACCAGTGTCGAGGCGACCAATCCGAGCGGCACATTGCCGGCTTCTTCCGTGGTGTGGTATCAGAATGAGACCGATAAGGCCACCGCTGAGGATGTGGCGACCACGCTTGGCATTTCGGCTGTGGAGCAGGTGCAAGGACTCGCCGTTCCCATTACGGTGGTGTTGCTCAACTAGCGTTGTTGATGCGCCCCTGATATCGGCGAGAAATACATCGAAAACTGTGAGCGTTCTCACGCCTATGGAATAATTCGTACCGAAAATGTGCCACTGCGGTTGAGATTGTTCCCTCGTCACTGTACAATCGTCATCTAGTCGCGAGGTAGGGGGAGCGCGATGCGGTTCTTTCTACGTTCCCTATAGGTTTTGTGTCGCGACGCCCAAGGGAACAAAGGAAAGACCAGATATGGCACAAGGTACCGTGAAGTTCTTCCTTGCCAAGAAGGGGTTCGGGTTTATCCAGCCGGACGACGGCAGCACCAATAAGTTCAAAATGCTGTACGAAGGCGATCGCGTGGAGTATACGCCCGCTTCGTCCGGCAAAGGCACGCAGGCAAAGGATGTTGTCAAGCTGTCTTCGGGTGAAGCCCGCTCCGAGTGAGCAACACGCACGCAAGGATGTGCATTGAAGACCCTGACCGTTTCGACGGTTGGGGCTTTTTCATGCCCAAAGCGCAATCGCCGCCGATGGTGTTGGCACTCGGCGGGCGCGAGTGCTAATGTCTGGGTTAGCACTCGGAGGTCGAGAGTGATAATCGGCAGCTGACGGCTGGTCGTCACGACTCGACGCTTGCGAGTGATAACCGGTATACCTAGCCATTTGGAGGAATACGCAACCATGGCAAAGATCATCTCTTATGATGAGGAAGCCCGTCAGGGCATGCTGGAGGGCCTTGACAAGCTCGCCAACACCGTCAAGGTCACTCTGGGCCCGAAGGGCCGCAACGTCGTGCTCGACAAGACCTACGGCGCTCCGACCATCACCAACGATGGCGTGTCCATCGCCAAGGAAATCGACCTTGAAGACCCGTACGAGCGCATCGGCGCCGAGCTGGTCAAGGAAGTCGCCAAGAAGACCGACGACGTCGCCGGTGACGGCACCACCACTGCAACCGTGCTTGCTCAGTCCCTGGTTCACGAGGGTCTGAAGAACGTGGTCGCCGGCTCCAACCCGATCGCCCTGCGTCGCGGCATCGAGAAGGCCACCGAGGTCATCGTCAAGGAACTCGTCGCTGCCGCCAAGGACGTCGAGACCAAGGACCAGATCGCTGCTACCGCCACCATCTCCGCCGCTGACCCTGAGGTCGGCGAGAAGATCGCTGAGGCTCTGGACAAGGTCGGCCAGGACGGCGTTGTGACCGTTGAAGACAACAACCGCTTCGGCCTGGACCTCGACTTCACCGAGGGCATGCGTTTTGACAAGGGCTACATCGCCCCGTACTTCGTCACCAACGCTGACGACCAGACCGCAGTGCTCGAAGATCCGTACATTCTGCTGACCTCCGGCAAGGTCTCATCCCAGCAGGACATCGTGCACGTGGCCGAGCTGGTCATGAAGACCGGCAAGCCGCTGCTGATCATCGCTGAGGACGTCGACGGCGAAGCACTGCCGACCTTGATCCTGAACAACATCCGTGGCACCTTCAAGTCCTGCGCCGTCAAGGCCCCGGGCTTTGGCGACCGTCGCAAGGCCATGCTGCAGGATATGGCCATCCTGACCGGTGCTCAGGTTGTCTCCGACGAACTGGGCCTGAAGCTCGAGTCCGTCGACACCTCAGTGCTCGGCCACGCCAAGAAGGTCATCGTCTCCAAGGACGAGACCACCATCGTTCAGGGCGCTGGCTCCAAGGAAGACATCGACGCTCGCGTGGCCCAGATCCGCGCTGAGATCGAGAACACCGACTCCGATTACGACCGTGAGAAGCTGCAGGAGCGTCTGGCCAAGCTGGCTGGCGGCGTGGCTGTCATCAAGGTCGGCGCTGCCACCGAGGTCGAGGCCAAGGAGCGCAAGCACCGCATCGAAGATGCCGTGCGTAACGCCAAGGCCGCCATCGAGGAAGGCCTGCTGCCCGGCGGTGGCGTGGCCCTCGTTCAGGCTGCTGCCAAGGCCGAGAAGACCGAGGCCGTCACCTCCCTGACCGGCGAAGAGGCTACCGGTGCCGCCATCGTGTTCCGCGCCATCGAGGCCCCGATCAAGCAGATCGCCGAGAACGCCGGCGTGTCCGGTGACGTGGTCATCAACACCGTCCGCTCCCTGCCTGATGGCGAAGGCTTCAACGCCGCCACCGACACCTACGAAGACCTGCTGGCCGCCGGTGTGACCGACCCGGTCAAGGTGACCCGCTCCGCTCTGCAGAACGCCGCCTCCATCGCTGGTCTGTTCCTGACCACCGAGGCCGTCGTTGCCAACAAGCCGGAGCCGAAGTCTGCTGCCCCGGCCGCCGGTGCCGACATGGGCTACTGATCCGCAAACGATCGCTAGCTGATTGAGCTGAAAGGGGACTCCTTCGGGAATCCCCTTTTTTTGTATTCCAGCCCCCCTCAGGGAGGAGAGCCAAGAAACTAGCTGGCAAACAGGCGCGAAGCTTGGATTTCGGCGTCAGCGTACACGGTGGAGGCTTGCGTCAGCGAGCGTTGGATGGACTCGAGTGAGGCCTCCATCTGCTGTTGGGCCGCACGCCACTGTTCGGCTACCGCGGTGAACTGGGTGGCCGCCGAACCTCGCCATGCGTCCTGCAAGGCATTGAGATTGGTGTACATGCCGCCCACGGCCTGCCTGATTTGCGAGATCGAAGTGGCCACTGCGGCCGAGGATGATTGGATTCGCTCGGAATCTACCTGATATTGGGGCATCGTTGCTCCTTTTCTAGAGGGTTAATGGTATGTATGGCGGCCGATTGCCAATACCGGCCGTTAAGGTGGAGGATATGTCAACAACGAATCGGGAAGACGGAAAAACAACTATTGTGGTCCTAGCTTCGGAGCCGTCCTATTCGGCCTTCGGGAATATGGTCCGAAAATGGCTTGTTTGCGCCATTTGCGCCCTTGCTGCAGTAGCGATGAACGCAATGTGGATAACTGCAAATGCCTATGGGGATAACTCGAGCGACAGCTCTGACAGCTCCAGCAGCAGCACCGACAGCGGCGTGACCATCACCGAGAACATCACGGATACGGAAAATCTCCTGGGCTCCCATGCGGCCGAAGTCACGGATGCCATCGCCAAAACCGAGAAGGAAACCGGTGTACACGTGCATCTGCTGTATCTTTCCAGTTTCAATAGTCAACAGAAACCGGGAGACTGGGCGGCAACCGTGATGGAGTCCATGAATCCCAAGCCGAACACAGTGATGCTTGCCGTGGCCTCGAATGACGGAAACCTGGTGGTCGTCGTGTCCAAGAACTCCGATAAGTGGCTTCTCGATAACAAAACCGTCGATAAGATATCCGAAGCCGCACAGCAGCCGTTACTGGAAAACCCGCCGAGCTGGTCTGGCGCGGCAACGGCAATGATGGATCAAATCGTGAAATCCAAAAAAGCCTCCACCTCATCGTCCACGGTGACCGTAGGCATAATCATCATGGGCGTGGTGTTGGTGGCGCTGGTCATCATCATCGTGGTCATGGTGGTGATTCGTCGGCGCGAGGAGATCAAGAAGGATTCCAAGGCCGAACTCCAAGATGACATTCAGGAAACGCCCAGAAGAGCGCGACACTCTAGGAAACATGAGTAAGCCTATTGAAGCATCGATTGTTGTTGTCGACGACGAGCCGTCCATCCGAGAACTGCTGGTCGCTTCCCTGCACTTCGCCGGATTCGAGGTAAACACCGCCGCTTCCGGTTCCGAAGCCATTGAGGTTATCGAAAAAGTGCAGCCTGATCTCATCGTGTTGGACGTCATGCTGCCTGACATCGATGGATTCACCGTCACCCGTCGCATCCGCCAGGAAGGCATTAACGCCCCTGTGCTGTTCCTCACCGCTCGTGACGACACCCAAGACAAGATCATGGGCCTGACCGTCGGCGGTGACGATTACGTCACCAAGCCGTTCAGCCTCGAGGAAGTCGTGGCTCGCATCCGCGCCATTCTGCGCCGTACCCGCGAACAGGTGGAAGACGACCCGATTATTCGCGTCGCCGACTTGGAAATCAACGAGGACTCCCACGACGTGACCCGTGCAGGGCAGCCGGTTGACCTGAGCCCTACCGAATACAAGCTGCTGCGCTACCTGATGGACAACGAGGGCCGAGTACTGTCCAAGGCACAGATTCTCGACCATGTCTGGCAATACGACTGGGGCGGCGACGCAGCCATCGTCGAATCGTACATCTCCTACCTGCGCAAGAAAGTCGACGGCATCGAGGTCGACGACGGCAAAGGCGGCAAGCGCAAGGTGACTCCGCTGATCGAAACCAAGCGCGGCATCGGATACATGATTCGCGAACCGAAGAACTAGTCGTCCCCTCCATAACGCATCGCAATCTCATGAGTATCCCCGATAAGCAGTCAGGCGGCGTACCGCCGAGCAGCACGCCGAACGCCGCCCCGAACACGAATCCCATGCCTGCAATGCCGCCGTTCGCCGCCCATTTCCAAGAGCAGCGCGAGCGTAAGAAAAACATGCTGATGCGGCATATCGACCGTATCTCGTTGAGCAGCAAGCTGGTGGCCTGCACCATCGCCGTGCTGCTCATCGGCGTGTCGGTGATTTCCTTCTCCATCCGCGCGTTGGTGAACAACTACATGCTGCAGAAAACCGACACCCAGTTAAGCTCGCAAAGCCAACTGGTGGTCAACAATATCGATCTGCTGTCAAAAAATGACTCATCGGGGCCGAACTCGTACTTTCTGCAGATTCAATACACCGACGGAACCAAAGACAAAGAAGGCAATCCTCTGGTCGTGACTCCGCTGATGCCGCAGATGCAGGACGGTATCGTATCGGTGCCGATTCTGCCTACCTATGGCGATACCAATGGCATCACGCTCGGTCAGGCATTCACTACGCAGGCGGTGGCCAAGCAGATCATTACGGTGCAGTCCGACAGTGCGGACAACCAGAACGATTCGGCCAACGGAAACTCCAATTCCTCTGACACCATCACCAAGGTACTGGCCAACCCCACTGTCAATGCCAACCATGCCGCCATCGTCACGGCGAGGGCACCATGGCGTATTCTGCCGGTGACCTTCCAACAAAACGGCAAGGACCGGGCCGTGGTGTACATCGGCTTGTCGCTGGCCGACCAGATCGACACCGTCAAAACACTCACCCGATACTGCATTGTGGTCGGCATCGCCGTGGTGCTGCTCGGCGGCTCCCTGTCCACGCTGATCATCCAGCACACGATGACGCCGCTGAAGCGCATCGAGAAGACCGCCGCGAAAATTGCAGCCGGTGACCTGAGCCAACGTATTCCTTCCGCGCCGGAAAACACCGAGGTCGGCTCCCTGGCCGCCTCGCTGAACTCCATGCTCACCCGAATAGAATCCAGTTTCCATGAGCAGGAGGAGACCACCGACAAGATGAAACGGTTCGTCTCCGACGCCAGCCATGAGCTGCGCACCCCGTTGGCCGCCATCCATGGCTATGCGGAGCTGTATAAGATGCAGCGCGATATGCCTGGTGCCTTGGAGCGTGCGGACGAGTCCATCGAACATATCGAACGGTCCAGCCAGCGCATGACTGTTCTTGTTGAGGATCTGCTGTCTTTGGCCCGTCTCGATGAGGGGCGCGGCATCGATATGACCGGCACGGTGAAACTCTCGTCGCTGGTCACCGACGCCGTCGACGATTTGCACGCGCTCGACCCGGACCGTGCCGTTTGCCGCATGCGGATTTCCCTCGAACCGGCGCGCGATTTGAACCATCCCGCCGAATTCAACCTTGCCGAAGGCGATTGGCCTGAGGTCGTACTGCCCGGTGATGCCTCTCGACTGCGCCAGGTGGTGACCAACATCGTGGGCAACATCCACCGCTACACGCCTGCCGATTCGCCCGCTGAAGCCGCGCTCGGTGTGATGCCGGCCGCCATCGATCCAAGACAGCTCGCTCGCATGCCCGCCAGCGACGCGTCAATGCGGCGGTTCATCGACGCCGCCGAAGTAGGTGCCTCGATGCAGACCGGCTATCGATACGCCGTATTGCGTTTCGTGGACCATGGCCCCGGCGTGCCGCCTGAATCGCGCTCGAAGATTTTCGAACGCTTCTACACCGCGGACCCATCCCGTGCCCGCGAAAAGGGCGGTACTGGTTTGGGCATGGCCATCGCGCAATCCGTGGTCAAAGCACATCACGGCTTTATCTGCGCCACCGGCACCGATGGGGGAGGCCTGACCTTCACCGTGGTGCTGCCGATTGAGCAGATCGCCGCTCCTGAGCCCAAGCAGTCCACCGGCAAAACCAAGGACGCCAAACAGAAGACTTCTTGGTTCAGCTCTGAGCGTAAGACTCAGGCGACTCAGCCCAAAGCGTGAGGTCAAGCCCTGTGAGGTAAACTGTACCTTCGGTTTACTATTTCCATTGAGGATTAAGGAAGGTTCGCAATGCCCACCGGTCGAGTTCGTTGGTTTGACGCAGCCAAGGGTTATGGCTTCATCACCAGTGAGGAAGGCAAGGACGTGTTCCTGCCGGCTCAGGCCCTACCCACTGGCGTCACCACGTTGCGCAAGGGGGCCAAGGTGGAGTATTCCGTGGTGGACGGCCGTCGTGGGCCGCAGGCCATGGATGTTCGCCTGATCGCCTCCGCTCCCAGCTTGGTCAAGGCCACCCGCCCGAAGGCGGATGACATGGCCGCCATCTGCGAGGACCTCATCAAGATGCTTGATGCGGCCGGCAATACGTTGCGCCGTCACCGTTACCCATCTGCTGCCGACAGCAAAAAGCTGGCCACGTTGCTGCGTGCGGTGGCGGATCAATTCGATGTACAGGACTGATCTGATCTATGACTGATACCACCGAAACCATCGTGACACCGGACCCTCACGCCATCGCGCGCGCCGTGCTGCTCGAAGTGGCCGACGAGAGCGATCAGGTGGGGGATTTCGTTACCTCATATGATCTTGAGGATCACGTCACTGACTTCCGCTTCGCCGCGAATATCCGTGGCTACGAAGGATGGCAATGGTCGGTGACGCTGTATCACGACGAGGAGATCGACTCTTGGACCGTCAACGAATCCTCCTTGATCCCCACTGAGGGCGCGTTGATGCCGCCCAAGTGGATTCCTTGGAAGGATCGCCTTGAGCCCACGGATCTGGCTCCCACCGATTCGATCGGTACCGATCCGGATGACGAGCGCATCGAGGAAGGCGAAGTCGAGGAATCCTCGCTGCAGGATGTCAACGACGCCGTCGAGACCTTCCGACTGACCCGCCGTCACGTGCTGACCTCGTTGGGTCGTGCGCAGGCTGCCAAGCGCTGGTATGAAGGTCCGCGAGGCCCCAAAGCGTTGAGCACCAAAACCGCTGAAGGCAACCTGTGCTCCACCTGTGGTTTCTTCGTGCCGCTCGCGGGCGAACTCGACCGTATGTTCGGCGTGTGCGCCAACAAGTGGAGTCCGGATGACGGCCGCGTGGTTTCCTTGGACCACGGCTGCGGCGAGCATTCCGAAATCGAACCTCCCGAGCCAAGCCAGCTGTGGGTGCAGTCCAAGCCCGCTTTCGACGATCTGCATATCGACGTGGTGGCCAACCGTCCGCGCAAGCAGGAGCCGGCTGCCCAGGACGAGGCCGAAGGCGAAACCGACAAGACAGGCGAGCCTGCCGGCGATGATATCGAAGCACAGAAGACTGTTGACGGGAACGCCGTCGATACTGAGCCCGCTGAGGAGGCGGCAGGATCCCAGTCTGCCGGTGATGAGTCCGTTGCACAGAACGCATCCGATTCCGTTGTGGATGTTGATGCAGCTGATTCCAGCGACGATTCCAAGTCTGATGCTGACGACGAGGCCACCGAAGAGGATATCCTCAACAACACCGTTGCCGATGATGATGAGGATGATGAGATGGACGACGAAGAGGATAACGTTCGTCCTTCAGACGATGTGACTCCTGAACTCGAAACCGTCATCGATCTCATCGAGCAGCTGCGCCAGAACAGGGCGGACGAGGAATAATCTTCGAATAGCCCATAATCCATTCGTTTTCAGCGGCGGTATTCCAGAAAGAACATATCTTTCTCGGAATGCCGCCGCTGAATTTGTTTGAGCAACATCAGCGCGGAAAGTGATGTCGCCGCGGCCGATCCGTCAGCCCTTTTGACAAGATACCGGGGGGGGGTAACGTCAGAGCCAGAGGGAAGGGCGTATATCTGCACTTCCTGTGTATCGCAATGTTGCGTGAAAGGGGTGCACTGTGATGGACAAGGATGATCAATCCATAATGTTTTGCCCCAAATGTGGCACGAAACTGCCGGAAGGTTCATTGTTCTGCGGCAGATGTGGTGTTTCGTTGCAAGAATTCTTAGATGATGGTGTGGATGATTCCAAGTTTTGTATTGATGCCAATACATCGGTATATTACACCGACAAAATAAACGCCAATCCTGCTCCCCAACAGCAGAATGTACTCTCGGATCAACTTATAGGTCTCAGCGAAGATGTTTCCTATAAAATATTACGCATATTGTATATGGCGCAAACTGCTATCAATCAATTCCAAGAAAAAAACGATGATGCATATGTCGCCGAAAACAAATGGCATAAAAATCTGCTGAGAATAGTCGCCGTTCTGGTGATTTCTCTTATCGTTTCAGCGGGTATCACCATTGCATTTGCGGTTGGAAAGACACATCAACATGATTTGTTGCTGAAATTAGGTGTGCCTTCGTTGGTGTGCGCAGCGATTGCCATTGTTATATCGGTCGTATCGCTGATACAAACACCGGAACTCTATAGAAAATGCCGCGAGACGGTGTCTGGCAAAAGAATGGAGCCGGTATACAGCATGGCGATCACGGAAATTCATGATGCCATGCGTCCGCTGCTCAAGGTATTGCCGAAGTCATGCAGGACCAGTTCGTTCCTGATTGCCGTTGGCAAATATGTGCATTTTATGCCCACGGCCGGGGAAGCGATGTTGAAAGCGGACATGGGCCATTCGTTTTCCGCCGATTCCGAGCATGAAGCCATGTCGTTGGATATTGATGTCGATGCTTTGGAAAGCCATATCCGGAAAGTGATTGATGACACCAATAGCCAGGCGATGCGGTCTGCGCCAAAATTGAGCGTGATCGTTTGTTCCGTTGCACCGGTATGTATTGCGTTATTGTCGGCATTTCTTGCAACGACAATATGCGTGATGACAGTAAATAGCATCAACGTGGTAGAGGCCGCGAATGAGGCTCGCAAGACCGCGGCACAAGCACAGACAAAATCTCAAGATAACAAGGATGAGGAGAACAAGTCGCAGGACAATAAGGACGCGGAGGAACAATCGCAAAAAAAGGAGAATGCCGAGGAACAGCCGCAAAACGAAAGTCAACAATCGGAAAGTCCAGTGACGCCGGACTATAATCAGTTCCTCAATCTTTTCAAAACTGTCCATGATGGTGATTCCATGACCCCGATTGAGGGAACATATTGCCGTAGAGATGGTAGTTGCGTGGTTATTGCCGGCAACACCATTACAACGTCTGTGGGAGAGAGTCCACTACCGGCAGCTGATGACGGAACATCTGCCACGTATAACCTGCATGCCGTGAATTTTGGAGGTATTGGAGACCCATATAGTCTTGTGCCTATCGAGTTGTGTGCCGATGATATGGACAGTATTAACTGCCAGCCAGTGGGTGATGGCAGAACGCAGGTTGTGCTTAGCTATGTTATGCCCGGCACGGATATCGAGGAACACTACTCTCATTATCAAGATGATCCCGTGGACCATTCCGCTTTGCCCACCGGCGATAAACCATATTTGTGGTTTTCGCAGATAAATCGCCAATCAATGCAATATCGGCAAATCGACCTCCTCTCTGATAACTCTGTGTTCTACAAACAGTAATTGCAACAATCATTGAACGGCATACGAAGGAGCATAATCATGTTTTGCCATAAATGTGGAGCAAAAGCTCGTGATAATCAGGATTTCTGCATGCGTTGCGGAGCGAAATTGCTTAAATGGACAACAAAGAATTCCAACAGTACCGATTCCGCAATATCCGGCGAGCGGACCAGCAAAGTGCAGACGCCATCATTGTGGGTGGAATCGGCTGAACCTTTGGCCGTACAGTGGGCTTCAACTGAGAGCGTGCGACCGGATAATATCTCATCAAAAAAGAAGATCATTACCATTATTATCGCAGCTGTAGTTGGAATTGCCATGCTCATCGCAGGATGGCATGTACTGAGCGATAGCGGCAAGATAGCCGAATTGGGCTGGATAAAAACATCAAATAATAATAACGGTAACCCTGATTCCGATTCAGCAAATCGTGACCCGTTGACCGCAAAGGTTGTTTCGGAATGTGATGGAGTGCGGGATGCTGCTGCGGCGGACTTTGCGGATGATGGCGATCACCTTCGTGTTGCATTGTCTATGGATGATTCCGGAACCATGCAAACGGTCCGCTTACTGGGTTGCATCGCTTCACAGGCGGGTATCGGCAGTAGCGATGGTTCGTCTTTCTCGCAGCAGAGTTTTCAGGATGGTACTCAATTGATGTCGGAGCTGTTTGGCTTGGCGGCTTCGGACCCGTCGAAATATGTATATTCTAGCGATGAGGCGAAATCGGCCGTCTCGAAAATGGAGTATCAATCCGTCGATGGTGATCTTGATGCCCGTTGTGTGTATGATGCCAACAACAGCATGCTGTATTGCCATATGAAATCGTCTTCCACTGATTCTTCAGAAGAGTAGAGAGGACGCTTCGGCTGATTTCACGGGCGTATTTTATTCCATCGTATTCCAAAAGGCAGTTTGCATCTGTCTGCGTAGACGGAGCGCTGCAGAAAGGAGCTCGACATGGTGACATGTGGCAATTGTGGGGCACAGGTTTCGATTGACGGACAGCGTTTTTGTGCGCGCTGTGGCGTGAAATTGCCGGAGACGGAAACGCAGACCACATTCCTGCATGCGGTGCAGGAGCCGAAGGTGCCGCCGTTTTGTGGCCAATGCGGTGCGAAAACCAGTATTGAAGGGCAAATATTCTGCCTCAAATGCGGGGCAAGACTACTGCCAACACAGCAGCAGACGGCACCTCAATCACAACAATTTCAATCTGTGCCGCAGTTTACGCAGACGCAGCCCCAACCGCAATACATCTATGTGCAGCAACCTGTGCAGACGTTTACGCCAAGGGGCTATGTGAAAACCAGTCGCGACAGCACGTTGCGTCTGATCGCCGCCATAGTGAATATCGTGTTCTGCAGTCTTTATGGACTATATGGCGTCGCCACTTTGTTTGCGTCCGGTTCAGGTTTCCTGTTTCTGATTTGCTTGGCTTGGATGATTCCAATGACGGTGTATAGCTGGCGCTTATACACCGGCGAAAGGCCGAATACCACCACGTTCGCCGTGTGCACGTTGATTTTCGTCAATCTGATCAGCGGCATTCTGCTGCTGGTCAGTGATAAGGATGCTTGAGCTCGAAGGAGAACATGATGTATTGCCATAAATGCGGTGCGCAGTCGGCACCTGGGCAGCAGTTCTGCCCGCAATGCGGGACCAAGTTGATTCTTTCCGGCGAGCCGGCACAATCGCAGACATCTCCGGAAACGAAAACTCCGTCAGTGGTGGTGTCTGCTCCAAGTGCGGAATCATCATATTCGTCGAATCCGCCGACTCAGTCGAATTCGAATTGGCAGATACAGGCCGCCCAATCGGTTTCCCGACCGGCACCCACCAAGTCCGGGACCAGCACGACCGTGGTTGTCACCGTAGCCGTTATCGTCGCTGCAATAATCGTATACATTGGCGTCGGCCTGTGGACAACACGTTATCGTTCGTTCCAGAGTGCGATTAACGCATGTGAGACCCAATTTGACTCGGAACATTGGGAATACAATGTTGGCGATGATTACAATATGTTCGTTATCGGTGACAACGGTAGATCTTTGACTATTACCACCAACTCGGACAATATTGACATTGCTGTCTGTGTACTTCATGAGCTTGATATGCCGAATTCTGTGCAATCGAAAATGGGGCATACCCGTCCACTGGATGGAACACAAACAGATAAGTGGGATGGCATCACTGCTACATGGACATACAGCGATGACGAGCTGACTGTCATTTTGGAGTATTGAGGAGTTGATTGATGAGCAATGATGCTTAGCTCTTCGTAGTCGTTTGTAGCTGCACTGGTAAGGCCGAAAGACACATCAAAAGGAGACATAATGTTCTGCCCATTGTGTGGTTCACATATAGAAATGGAGGCTTCCAATTTCTGCCCGTACTGCGGACAACCTCTTGATACTGTATGGCAGCAAAAAACCGTTGCACAATCAACGGCATCGCGAGAAACCTCGTTCGATACCTTTGCCGTGGCGGCAGATGGCGCAGACTCCGTAGCAGTTGCATCCTCCATGAGGCAATCGTCTATCCGTGTATTGACCTGTTTGCTGTTCAGTGCAATCGGACTGACAATGGTAGCGTTGGTCGCTCAAATGGGAATCATGCTTATGGGAGTGTTGCCCGTTAAATATATCGGCAGCATGCGCATGGCAGGATGGGGTATTTCCGGTGTGGGAATCATCCTGTCATTAGTGGTATTTGTCCTGCATCGTGATAAGCGACGTCGTCAGACATCGTCGTCTTTCACTGTCAATTCCGTGCATGCTGCACGTTCTTCGTTTCTTATGATTATTGCTGCCATAATTGCGGGTGTATTGATCATCATATTGTGTATCGTCAATAGCTTTTGGATTACCCCGAAGGCAATACAAGATCAGAGCCATGCGTTTGCTGATTGCAGAGCTGAGTATCGGCGTTTTTCGAAGGCGCGGAAAAATGCTCTACCCGATAATGGTCTCGACAATATCAGTGCATTTGATTTTCGCAAGGATTCCACAGCTTACGACGGCATAAAGAATCAGACCTTCAGTTGTGATGGCGACGCATCTGCTCGGGAACTACGGTCCGTACGCAGTGAGGAGCGTTCATGGGTCGATGGTCTTCCTGCGGCAATTGATGCAGTAAGCAAATCGCTAAAATCTCGAGACGATTACACGATGGACGATATTGTGAGAGCCGCGGTGGACGGATCGTATCGCAGCATTTCGGGCATGTATTGCCGTCTTGATGGCGTTTGCTGGTTTATGCACACTGATGGAAGCATTGTTGGACAGGTCGGTGTGAACGATCCATTACAGAGCGGGAACGTCACGGATTCCTTGACCATAGGAGGGGACAAGAACCAGGATTTTCTTTATAGGCATGGCATTGGCCTGACGCTAACCGGGCCGGAGGACGAGGCGACATGTATGTAAGGTTCCGGTTCTGATTGCGATGATGTGCCGCATTCCGACATGCTGTCCTATCAAGCCGTCGTTTGGTATTTTCCCAAAGGCGTTGATCCGGATGCCCTGCGTCGGTATTTATGCCTGGATGGGCAATGTTCAGTTGGCTTTGTCCAACCAGATACATCGAGGCCATTCCTGCTGGTTCCTTATACGCATGGTGCCGTGGGGTCGGCAAATGAACCATCTGATTGGAATGTGTATTATCTGCAGGATGAGATAATCAATGACAAATTAGGGTAGGTCATTTCAGTGAGTGGATTCTTCATATTTCGTTTCTCTTGATCGTAGGGAACGCGGGAGAGCAAAAATGGATGACTGAAATCTGCCATAAATTGGTATTCGGTGATGGGCTTTTGAGAGGGGATGCTTTCTTCTCAAAAGCCCATCACCGAGATTCGTGTTAGCGTGTTATGCCATCTGCGCGGGCTCAGTGCACCACGGTCACCGTGCACTCGGCGAAGTTCACGATCTGGCGGGACACCGATCCCAGGAAGTGCGCGTCCAGCCCGGACAGGCCACGCGAGCCGACCACCAGATGGCTGGCGTACCGCGAGGCCGCGATCAGACCTTTGGATGCGGGAATATGGAAGGCGTTTGTGCTGACCTTGACGCCATCGGGAATCTCGGCTTTGGCCATCAGCTCGGCGAGAATCTCCTCGGCGCGGCGTTGACCGACCTTCACCGGTGCCACGGCGTTCTCATAGCCCGGAATAACGCCCAAATCCTTGAGCTGCCAGCAGAACATCACATGCAGCGGCGCGTCGTGCAGTCGTGCTTCTTCCAGTGCGAAATCGAACGCGCGGCGGGAAGTCTCGGAACCATCCACACCAACCACCACCGGGCGGCGAGCCTCCTCGACCACCGGCTGAGGCTGCGTGTAGTGAACGGGCTTGTCTCCCGGAGTCAGGGCGTTGGCAATGGCGTCGGTCACGGTCTCATCCTCGCTGCCGGCGATGCGCACCACGGTCACCGGCACTTCGGCGGCCTCGGCCAGCGAAGCGGACAGGGACCCCATGAACCAGCGGGCCATACGGCTCAGCGAGCGGCGGCCGACCACGATCTGCTGCGAATCATGGCCGATCTGCAGCAGGGCCGAAGTGCCGGAGGCCTTCACCGAGGTGAGCTTCAGATTCGCCGGATCGAAGTCGATGCCTGCAGCGGCCTTGTCGACCCACACACGCAGCTCGTTGGCAATATCGTGGCGGACCTTGGCCCAGGCCTCGTCACTGTCCGGTTCGGATCCCATATCCCAGGAATGCGTCCAGCCAAACACGGCGTTGACGCTTTGGCCGGTTAACGAGGCCTCCTCAAGCGCCCACTTCAGCGCGGCAAAGGATTCATCGGAACCATCCACACCGACAACGATGTCGGGCTTGGTTGCAGCTTCACTCATTTCGAGCCTCCTTGTAATCGACTACGGGTGAATCTAAGAACCAGCATATCGTTTTCTTCTCCTCTCACGGCGCAATTCGTGGAATCTCATGAATAAACGTCATCGTGAATCGGTAGAGTAAGACGGAATGTCAATTGAGGAAGGACAAGCATGTTCGAACGGTTTACCGACCGTGCACGGCGCGTGATCGTGTTGGCGCAGGAAGAGGCGAGGGCCCTTCAGCACAACTACATCGGCACCGAACACCTGCTGCTCGGCCTGATCCGCGAAGGTGAGGGTGTAGCCGCCAAGGCACTCGCCTCGAAGGGCGTGGAGCTGGATGCCACCCGCAAGCAGGTTGAAGAAATGATCGGCAAGGGCAACGCGGCTCCGAACGGGCACATCCCCTTTACTCCGCACGCCAAGCAGGTGTTGGAGTTTTCGCTGCGTGAAGCCCTGCAGCTGGGCCACAGCTACATCGGCACCGAGCACATCCTGCTCGGCCTGATTCGCGAAGGCGAAGGCGTGGGCACCCAGGTGCTCATCAAGATGGACGTCGATCTGGGCGAGTTGCGTAGCGCGACCATCGATATGATTCGCGGCAACTCCGGCACCGGCACCGGTGACGGCAAGGGCGACTTGGCCAACGCCGGCGGCGTGACGGACAAGCAGAACAAGTCCGGTTCCGCCATTCTCGATCAGTTCGGCCGCAACCTGACCGCCGAAGCCGCTGAAGGCAAGCTGGACCCGGTCATCGGCCGTACCAACGAGATTGAGCGCGTTATGGTCGTGCTTTCCCGCCGCACCAAGAACAACCCGGTGCTGATCGGCGAGCCCGGCGTGGGCAAGACCGCTGTGGTCGAAGGCTTGGCCCAGAAGATCCAAGCCGGCGACGTGCCGGAAACCCTGAAGGGCAAGCAGGTCTACTCGCTGGACCTCGGTTCCATGGTGGCCGGCTCCCGCTACCGTGGTGATTTCGAGGAGCGCCTGAAGAAGGTGCTGAAGGAAATCAAGACTCGTGGCGACATCGTGCTGTTCATCGACGAGATTCACACCATCGTGGGCGCCGGCTCGGCTGACGGCGCGCTGGGTGCCTCCGACATGTTGAAGCCGATGCTGGCCCGTGGCGAGCTCCAGACCATTGGTGCCACCACCACCGACGAGTACCGCAAGTACATCGAGAAGGACGCGGCTCTGGAACGCCGTTTCCAGCCGATTCAGGTGCACGAGCCGACCATCGCCGAGACCATCGAGATCCTGAAGGGCCTGCGTTCCCGTTACGAGAACCACCACCACGTGACCATCACCGATGGCGCGCTGCAGTCTGCCGCAGAGCTGTCCAGCCGGTACATCCAGGACCGTAACCTGCCTGACAAGGCCATCGACCTGATCGATGAGGCCGGTGCGCGTCTGCGCATCAAGCGCCTGACCGCCCCGCCTGAGCTCAAGGAACTCGACGAGAAGATCGCCAAGATCGCCGCCGACAAGGACGAGGCCATCAAGGGCCAGGACTTCGAGAAGGCCGCCGAACTGCGCGACAAGCAGGAGAAGCTGGAAGCCGATCGCAAGCAGAAGGAAGACTCCTGGCGCGAAGGCGAGTCCGACGTCAAGATGGTCGTGGACGAGGACGTGATCGCCGAGGTCATCAGCTCCACCACCGGTATCCCGGTGTTCAAGCTGACTCAGGCCGAGTCCAAGAAACTGCTCAACATGGAAGCCGAACTGCACAAGCGCATCATCGGCCAGGACGAGGCGGTTTCCGCCCTGTCCCGCTCTATCCGCCGTACTCGCGTGGGTCTGAAGGACCCGAAGCGCCCGTCCGGTTCGTTCATCTTCGCCGGCCCCACCGGCGTCGGCAAGACCGAGCTGGCCAAGACGCTCGCCGAATTCCTGTTCGACGATGAGGACGCGCTGATTCGCGTGGATATGTCCGAGTTCTCCGAGAAGTACGCGGCTTCGCGACTCTTCGGTGCACCTCCGGGATACGTCGGCTACGAGGAGGGCGGCGAGCTCACCGAAAAGGTGCGCCGCAAGCCGTTCTCCGTGGTGCTGTTCGACGAGATCGAAAAGGCTCATCCGGACATCTTCAACACGCTGCTGCAGGTGCTCGATGACGGCCACCTGACCGACGGTCAGGGCCGCAAGGTGGACTTTAAGAACACCATCATCATCCTGACCACCAACCTCGGTACGCGAGACATCGCCAAGGCCGCCAACACGGGCTTCAACCTGGGTGCCAACAACGAGTCCAGCTACCAGCGCATGAAGGACCAGGTCAGCTCCGAATTGAAGCAGCAGTTCCGCCCGGAGTTCCTGAACCGTCTGGACGACATCATCGTCTTCAAGCAGCTCACCGAGCCGCAGGTGCGCCAGATCGTGGATCTGGACGTCAAGCAGCTCAACGACCGCCTGTTCGACCGTCATATGTCGCTCGAACTCACCGACGCCGCCAAGGACCTGCTTGCGCAGAAGGGCTTCGACCCGCTGCTCGGTGCCCGTCCGCTGCGCCGCGTGATTCAGCGCGACATCGAGGACGCCATCTCCGAGAAGATTCTGATGGGCGATCTCGAAGACGGTCAGCGCGTGATTGTGGATGCGGAAGGCGAGGGTATCCTCGGCGAATTCACCTTCAAGGGTGAGAAGTTCGAGGAGCCGGCCGCCGCCGATAGGCCCGCCGAAGACGGTGCCTCCACTGATGGCGAGACTCCAGCCGACGCCACTCCGGCCACTGAACCGGCCGAATCCGCTCCCGCCGATTCCGGTGACGCTCCGCAGGAGTAGTCCGTTTCGATAGCGTAGCTAGCGCATACCAGAAAAGCTCCCCTTGACAGGGGAGCTGTCAGCGAAGCTGACTTAGGGGTAGACCACAAACGCATACATGATGTGCACGTTTGTGGTCTACCCCTCAGTTGCCTCTGGCGACAGCTCCCCTGTCAAGGGGAGCTACTGTTTGTGTCGGATTATTACAGCAGGGCGAGTCCGGTGTCGATGGTCTCCTCGCGGGTAAACAGCATGCGGCCGTCACCGAAACTTCGTTGATGCTCCACTATGCGCCGGAACTGGTGCACATGGACCGTATGGTCGAGGAAGCCGGTGCCACGGCGAAATCCTATGTCCGCTACCCTGTGCGCCAAGGTGACGTTCCCGCTCACGGCGGACTCGCCAATCCGGCCGGCTCGAGCGCCGAACGCGGCCGTCTGATTGCCGAGGCGTGCGTGGATGCGGTAGCTGAGATCTGTGCCGAGGAATTTGGCGAGTAATCTCCCCTTGCTGACGCATTCGTAGTGACTCGGGTTGCAAAGGCCTGACCCTGATAGTATGGGGTCAGGCCTTTCCCATCCCAAGACGCCGCTAAGAATTCACCTGAGAGTCGCCTTCCTAGGCATGGCCATTCAATCGACGATTCTAGCGTGACTGGTGTGAGCAGGAATATGAAGAACCGGCGGTGGGCCGGCAAGCGATCGGGGATCGCTTTTGGTGCAGTAGCGCTTATCCTTACGGCTCTGGTGGTTCCTTATGCTTGTGCGGGAACCACGGGAGCCGTTCCTTTTTCCGGCGATAATCCATCTTCCGGCACCCGTACGGTGACCATCGCCGACATCACTGATTTTCACGGGCATATCGAACGTGGTGCGGACAACGCCACCGCCTTCACCGTGGCCGACAGCCATAATCCCGGCAATATGATTCCGGTATCGACCGGCGATTTGGTGGGAGGCTCCCCGTATGAGTCGGCGGTGGAGAAGGACCAACCCACGCTGGATATGGCCAAAGCGTGGGGATTGACGATTTCGGCGATAGGCAACCATGAGTTCGACCGCGGTGTCGCCGATTTCAACAATCGTATCGCTGATCCCAGCAACGGCATCGACTGGCTGTGCGCCAACGCGTCTGCCGCCAATAAGTCGCCTGACGGACTGCTGAGCCACGTACGTGACTCTACGATTCGAACGGTGAACGGCAAGCGGATCGGTTTCGTGGGCGCCCTTACTGATGCGCTCGGCTCGGTGGCCACTCCGCAGATCACTCGTGATGCCGATCTTGACGAACGGGCGGTGGACGCGATCAATCGTGTGGCCCGTGAACTCAAGCGCTCCGGAAAGGTGGATGCGGTGGTGGCCTTGCTGCATGCCGATGCTTCAGCCGCCGCCGATATTGGGCGAGATGTTGATGTGGTATACACCGGTCACAGTCACGCGATCAAGCGTGGTACAACCGCGGGTGGCGCGCCTATTTACGAGGCGGGCAGCTTCGGGCGGAACATGGCCGTGCAGGATTTGATCATTACCGGTGCCGGGCGTCGCGCCACGGTGCGAGTGGCCGATGTGGACCTCGGCAATGGCACCAGCCATACGGCGGTTGACGGCGTGCTGGGCGTGGATGGGCTTAATGCGCATCCGGCGCAAGCCGCTTGGATGTCTGCCGGTGCTGAGGAGAACGATGAGGTATCGCGCGCACAGCATATTTACCAGGCGTCGGCAACATATGCGAACCATACCGGCAGCGCGGTGATTGGCACCTTGGCCTCCGGCGTGAATTTCGACAAACAAGGTTCGGACAAGCACGGGAATACGGTCGGTGTGCTGGTGGCGGACGCGAACCGAGAGTCAATCATGAAGCATGTGTATGCCGGGAATCGCTTGCCGGTAATCGGATTTTCGAATAATGGCAGTCTGCGGACTCCACGGCTTGATATGAATGGCGATGGCAAAGTCACCGTGCGCGAGGTGGATAGTCTCATGGCCTTGCAGTTCAAGGCCGCGCATGAGACGCTCACCGGGCGCGATGTGAAGAGAGTGCTCGCCGAGCAATTTCGCCGTGACGATGGGCGACTGGAGCGGCGCTGGCTCGGCATCTCCTCGAACGTGACGTATCGGTATGCCGAATGCGGTACGGCTGGTGAGAGCGGCAATGCCGATGCCGGCGTTGATACTGATTCCGGCGCTGATACCAACGCTGACGCTGACGAGTGTGCTGCCGACGAACATGCGGCGGTTCGTATCGCGAACCTCGCCGTTGACGGCCGACCGATTGCGGACGATGACCTGGTGATTATCGCGTCCAATTCATATCTGCTTCAGGGCGGCGACAGTTACCCCGCCTTCCGTGCCGGAACCAATTACGGCGAGCTGGATATGCCATACAGCCAGCCGTTGCATGAATATCTGGCCGCACATCAAGGGCTCACGGCAGTTGTTGCAGTACCGGTAGGGACTCAGGCGTAAGACACCAATTGCTGGGTGACTGAGGAACTATGGGGTGAAGTTATGAGTATAGGGCAGGAGAAAACGGCATAAATATGACGACGCTCCCCTCGCTGAGGGGAGCTGTCGCCGTAGGCGACTGAGGGGAGCTTGCGGTATAACCGTAAACTCCCCTCAGTCAGCCTTGCTGCCAGCTCCCCTCTCTGAGGGGCACCTGGCGAGACCCTTACTTGATGGCGTTCAGCCACTGCTCCTTGGTGGCCTTCTCGGCTTCGAGCTTGGCCTTCTTCTTCGGGTCGGATTCGGCCGCGATCTTGGCGTCGAGCTCGGCGAGCTGGGCGTTGAGCTGCTCCTCGAAGCTGGACTTGCGGGCGTCGGCCTCCGGATCGGTCTGCTTCCAAGCGGCATCCTCGATGGCCTTGATCTGCTTGTCAACGGCGTCGAGACGGTTCTCGATGCGGCGCATATCGTCACGCGGCACGTAACCGATCTGATCCCACTCTTCCTGAATCTTGGCCAGCTCCTGGCGGGCCTTCTTGGCCTCGGCGTCGGTCTTCACCGGCACCAGAGCCTCGGCCTTGACCAGCAGAGCCTCCTTGGCAGCCAGATTCTCCTTCTCGGAGGAGTTGATCTGATCGCGATCGGCCTGACGAGCGTTGAAGAAGGTGTCGGCGGCTTCGCGGAACTTGGCCCACAGCTCGTCGTCCTCGTTACGGCCAGCGCGGCCGGCCTTCTTCCAACGGTCCATCAGATCGTTGAACTTGCGGGAAGTCTCACCCCAAGCGGTGGAATCCTTGAGCTCATTGGCCTCGGCGATAATCGCTTCCTTGGCTTCCTTGGCGGCTGTACGCTCGTTGTCGCGAGCCTGAGCCCACTTGCGGCGAGCCTGGTTGAAGGTGGTACGGGCGACGGAGAAGCGCTTCCACAGCGCCTCGGCCTCCGGCTTGTCGATGCGCACGGTGGTGCGCTGGTGGTTCTGCCACTCGTCGAACAGGTTACGGAACTTGTCGGCGGTGGAGCGCCAGTTGGTGTTGTCGCCCAGAGAAGCGGCCAGTGCTTCAGCCTTCTCGACAATGGCGGTGCGCTCGGCAACGGCCTTGGCCTGGGCGGCCTTGCGTGCCTCGGCGATTTCGGTCTTCTTGGCCTCGCCGGCAGCCTTCAGCTCCTCGTACTGGGTCTTGAGTGCGGCAAGATCGCCCACGACGGCTGGCTCGGAGGTTTCTTCACCCAAGAGCTTCACGGATTCGTCGATTTCACGGGCCTTGATGTTCGGGGAAGCCAGGCGGGTGGCCAGCAGATCGAGCTTGGCCTTGAGATCCAGGAAACGACGGGCGTACAGTGCCAACGCCTCTTCCTTGGAGACATCCGGGAACTGGCCTACCTCGCGCTCGGCGTCGCCATCCTTAACGAAGACGGTGCCGTTGTCATCCACGCGGCCGAAGGCCTCGGCGGCCTTGACATCAGCCTCGGAATAGGCGGCGGTGGCGGCGGCCGGGGCGGCAGCGCGCGGCTTGGCCGCCGGAGTCTTCTTGGCGAAGGCGGCGGGGGAGGGCGCGTGCGGTTTCGGCATGGAAGCGGGGGACGGAGTCGGCGCCGGCGTGGCCGCGCTGGCCTCGGGTGCGGGTGTCGTTGCCTGCTCTTCGGGCGCAGCGGTGTTTACGGGTTCGGTGACAGTTTCGTCGGCCATGGCCAGCTCCTTAAAGCGTAGAATGCATAAGCGGGAGCGTCTCCCATCCCGGGCGAACCAGGAAGTTTTGACGCAACCCTCACCTATTATATTGATTTCGTGGCTAAAGGTGCATCAATATCAGGATTCCCGGAGTGGCTCCCCTCCGAACGTGTTGTGGAGCAGCGTGTTATCGATACGCTTCGTAAGGTTTTTGAGCTCAACGGCTTCATCGGCATTGAGACGCGAGCGGTGGAAACCGGCGCTTCTTTGCTGAAAAAAGGCGAGACCAGCAAGGAGATTTACCTGCTGAGCCGTTTGCAGGAGGTCGGTCATGAATCCGACACTCCGATTGAAGAGCGTTTGGGCCTGCATTTCGATCTGACCGTGCCGCTGAGCCGGTATGTGGTCGAGCACTCGGGTGCGTTGGCGTTCCCGTTCAAGCGCTGGCAGATTCAGAAGGTGTGGCGTGGCGAGCGTCCGCAGGAAGGCCGCTTCCGCGAGTTCGTACAGGCCGACATCGACGTGATCGGCGCCGGCGACCTGCCCGACCACTATGAAGTGGAACTGCCGCTGGTCATGGTCTCCGCACTGGAAGAGCTGCGCGCGTATGGCCTCCCCAAGGCCACCGTGCACGCCAATAACCGCAAGTTGTCTGAGGGGTTCTACCGTGGCCTTGGCCTGACGGACGTCGAAGGCGTGCTGCGCGAGATCGACAAGCTCGACAAAATCGGTGCCGATGAGGTGGCCCGACTGCTCACCGAGACCTGCGGCGCCACCGAAGCACAGGCGCGCGCCTGCCTCGAATTGGCCGAGCTCACCGCCTCCGATGGTGCCGAGCTTGCCGCTAAGTTCGATGCGCTGTGCGAGGCTCACGGCATCGTCAAGGATTCCGAGGCCTACACGCTGGCTCGTCAGGGACTCGATACCCTGGCCATGATCGTCGACGAAGCCGCTGCCATCCGCCCCGGTTCCGTCATCGCCGACCTGAAGATCGCCCGCGGTCTCGACTACTACACCGGTTCCGTCTACGAGACCTTCCTCGACGGTGCCGCATCACTCGGCTCCATCTGCTCCGGTGGCCGTTACGACAATCTCGCCTCCCAGGGCAACCGCAAGTATCCGGGCGTGGGCCTGTCCATCGGCCTGAGCCGACTGGTCAGCTACATGCTGCACACCGCCGGCGCTCACGCCAACCGTGTCAGCCCGGCCGCCGTGCTGGTCGCTGTGTGGAATGAAGAGGATCGCCCGGCCGCCAATCGTATTGCGAACCAACTGCGTGCGCGCGGCATCGCTACTGACGTGGCACCCACCGCGGCCAAGCTCGGCAAGCAGATCAAGTACGCGGACAAACTCGGCATTCCGTACGTGTGGTTCCCGGCCACCGCTGCCGAAGGTGCGGAAGGCGCAGAGCCCGCTGGCGACGAGGTCAAGAACATCGTCACGGGCGAGCAGGTTGCCGCCGATTGCACGTCGTGGGAGCCGGATACTGTGGTTGCCCAGCAAACCGTCGAAATCTGACGTATTCGCGCGAAAAATCGAGGAGAAACAAGACAATGAGCCAGACGGCTTACAGAACACATCATGCCACTGAAGTGACCGAGGCCCTGGTCGGCCAGAAGGTCACCCTTGCCGGTTGGGTTGACCGACGCCGTGATCACGGTGGCGTGGCCTTCATCGACCTTCGTGATTCGACCGGCCTCGTGCAGGTCGTCATTTACGACGAGGATATGGCCCGCCCGCTGCGCAGCGAATTCGTGATTCAGATTACCGGCGAAGTGCGCCTGCGCCCGGATGGCAACGAGAACACCCATCTGGCCACCGGCAAGATCGAGGTTGTGGCCGAGACCATCGAGATCCTCGCCAAGTCCGACGCCCTGCCGTTCCAGGTTTCCACCGCTCTTGAGAATGAGTCCGAGAACAAGCTGCCTGGCGAGGACGTGCGTCTGAAGTACCGTTACCTTGACCTGCGCCGCCCGTCCATGCAGCACAATCTGAAGCTGCGTTCCGACATGGCTAAGGCCGCCCGCCACGCGCTGGAAGACATGGACTTCACCGAGGTCGAGACCCCGACCTTCATTAAGTCCACCCCGGAAGGCGCCCGCGACTTCGTGGTGCCGGCCCGTCTGGTGCCCGGTTCCTGGTACGCCCTGCCGCAGTCCCCGCAGCTCCTCAAGCAGCTGCTCATGGTCTCCGGTGTCGAGCGTTACTACCAGCTCGCCCGCTGCTACCGTGATGAGGACTTCCGCGCCGACCGTCAGCCCGAGTTCACTCAGCTCGATATGGAGATGGCCTACGTGGACCAGGAAGATGTGATGGCCATGACTGAGAAGGTCATCGCCGCCATCTGGAAGTCCGCCGGCTATGAGGTCCAGCTGCCGCTGCCGCGCATCACCTGGAAGGATGCGATGGACAAGTACGGCTCCGACAAGCCGGACCTGCGCTTCGGCAACCCGCTGGTGGAGCTGACCGAGTACTTCAAGAACACGCCGTTCCGCGTGTTCCAGGCCCCGTACGTGGGTGCCGTGGTCTTCAAGGGCGGTGCCGCCACGCCGCGTCGTCAGTTCGACGCTTGGCAGGATTGGGCTCGTCAGCGTGGAGCCAAGGGCCTTGCTTACGTGGTCTTCGGCGAAAACGGCGAGCTCAAGGGCCCCGTCGCCAAGAACCTATCCGATGAGGAGCGCAACGGCCTACGCGAGGCCGTCGGTGCCGAGGAAGGCGACGCCGTGTTCTTCGCCGCCGGTTCCCGCGAGTCAGCCCAGCTGCTGCTGGGTGCCGTGCGTGTGGAGCTCGCCTCCCGCGAAGGCCTGCTGGATCCGAAGAAGTTCGCTTTCACTTGGGTTGTGGACTTCCCGCTGTTCAAGCCCACCGACGATCCGGATGATGACGATGTGGCTGTCGGCCACTCCAAGTGGACCTCCATGCACCACCCGTTCACCATGCCTTCCAAGGATTGGATCGACAAGTTCGACAAGGATCCCGAGCACGCCATGTCCGACTCCTACGACATCGTCTGCAACGGTGAGGAGATGGGCGGCGGTTCCGTACGTATCCACCGCGACGACATCCAAGCCCGTGTGCTCGATGTGCTGGGCATCACCAAGGAAGAGGCCGACGAGAAGTTCGGCTTCCTGCTTGAGGCATTCAAGTACGGCGCTCCGCCTCACGCGGGTCTGGCCCTCGGTTGGGACCGCACCGTGTCCATCCTGGCCGGTGCAGACTCCATCCGCGACGTCATCGCCTTCCCGAAGGCCGGCGGCGGCCGCGACCCGCTGACCGGTGCTCCGGCCCCGATTTCCGACGAGCAGCGCGCCGAGACTGGCGTCGACTACGACCCGGACGCCGACGAAAACTAATCTACGGAGCGTATACCGCTTTTCCTCAGCACTCGACGTACTTCAGTGCGCCTTCGGCTTCGGACGGCGGTCTCCGCACGCGTAGATTAATTTTCGAGGAGTAATGCTCCGGTGCTATTAGCCGCAAATGGCCCTTGGAATAATTCCAAGGGCCATTTGCTTTTTGCGGGTGGGGCCCAATGTGCCAAATACCTGCCAAGGGGTGCCAAATACTCCGCCCGATGGCACCTCCGCCATGCGGCAAACCTCGCACCATGCGGTGTCCCCCTTGGCGTTTGCCGATTATCCTTCCATGGGGCGGTAACTTCCTCATGGGGCGGTAAACAACCCATGGGGCGGTGAAAACCCCATGGGGCGGTAGGTCAAAATGGCTTAATTCCGCGGTTTCACAATTTCTTCAAACCGCCCCATGGGCAAATTACCGCCCCATGAGGAGCGATCGCAACTCCGTATTTGATCAATGTTGTGATGCTTTGTTGTGTTTTGCTTGTTTCCGCCTCCTGTATTCCCCTTTGCGCGCATTGATGGTAAGGCTGCCGTCTATTAATACCCGGCATGAAGGTTGAGGACGGCCAGGAAGCGGTATTTGCATCGCGGTGGCAACCTCTTGTGCGAAGGCACGTTGTTTGGCGGTGTTCCACAGGTCATCGGCGAACACCTCGATGACGGTCCAGCCCAATTGCCGCAGGCGTCGACGTTTTTGCTGGTCCCGCACATATTGTTTGCGGAAGCGACGGTGATGATCGCCATCATATTCAATAGCGACTTTGTATTGTGGATAAGCCATGTCAACGGTGTAGGTGTATCCGTTCTCTGAATCGGTAATGCCATATTGTGTTTGCGGTATGGGCAGGCCGAAAAGCATAAGCGCCAAGCGTGTACGAGTTTCCTGAACGGAATCCGATGGTTTTACGAGCTTCAGCGCCGCCTCACAACGCGCACGGCCAATAACGCGGTGAAAGGCCGTTAGTCGTTGAGTGAATTGTTCAATGGCATATCCATAACGTCTGATGAGCGCTTCAGCCAGCACCACTAATTCAGTGAGGTTGAGATATTGGGCAAACTGTATCCACGCATCCATGGGATGCATGCAGGTTACGCCGTTTGAGAAAGCGATACTGTTGAACTTTGCATTCCATATGCGATAGTCGACATTGTCCAATGAAGAGCGGGTCCCCTTGCTCCTCACCGTCACATAAAAATCCTTCTGCGGCAACGTGCTGTGCCTCGGCAACTCCACGCCGCATAATTCCAATGCGGTATACAGCGAGAAACACAACGTGCGTTTCGTGCGCACTTTGCCCAGCAGATTCCAACAGGCCGTGTTCTTGGCCGTGGCTTTGGCGTCAAGATCTTTGCGCAGATAGTTGTTGATTTCGCCATTGTGCGGCACTTCGCTGTATCCGTTCATGCGCCGAGCGTAGCGCATTCCACGGTGGCACAGGGGCAAAACCGAAAAATGGGGATAACTTAAGCGGCGCGAACCGGTTATCCACCGGCATATCGTGTGCCGCGCCCGGTTATCCACCGCGCTTCGGGAGTGTCGTCCACCGTATAACAGCACTCATCGTGTGCGAACAGCTAGCCACGCTCAAAATGCCTAGCGCATTTATACGAATACGACATGGGAAACGGCGAGACCAGCCCCACACAATACAAAGTGACCGCCAGCCATGCGCCCGACTGCGGCATACACGGCAGCAACGCCAACGACACCAAGGCCAAACATGGAATCAGCAGATAGGACAACACGTGCCCGCTTTGCCGTCGCAGCAACGTCTCAGCCACCACGCAGCAGGCAATCAGCGCACAGCAGACGCCGAGCGATGCGCGACTCAGCGAGAATGTATGCCGATGCCCAATGCCGCCTTCACGATGTCTGATGCGGAAATGAGACATCGACTGAGCAACTGTGTGGACATACTGTGAACACGTTGGAAACGTCGGTGTGCTATCCTCCCACTCATGTCTGAAACGAACAATGAAACAGCAGTGCGTTCGCGCGCGACAAGCACAACATCACCGAGCAAGGCCAAATTGACCCCGCTGGTTCCCGGCAAAGAGGACCCGAACCGTCCGCTAGTCGAACTGACCCACGTCGAAAAGCACTTCGGTGCTTTGCACGTCCTCAAGGACATCAACCTGACCGTCGCCAAGGGTGAGGTGCTGGTGGTCGTGGGCCCGTCCGGCTCAGGCAAGTCCACGATGTGCCGCACCATCAATCGCCTCGAGACCATCGATTCCGGCGACATCCGCATCGACGGCAAGCCCCTGCCACAGGAAGGCAAGGAGCTCGCGAACCTCAGGGCCGAAGTTGGCATGGTGTTCCAGTCGTTCAACCTGTTCGCCAACAAAACCATTCTTGAAAACGTGACGCTGGCCCTCATCAAGGTGCGTCACATGGACAAGAAGGAAGCCGAGCAACTGGCCATGGACCTGCTCGCCCGCGTGGGCGTCGACTCCCAGGCCAGCAAGATGCCCTCCCAGCTCTCCGGTGGCCAGCAGCAGCGTGTGGCCATCGCCCGCGCGCTCGCCATGCGCCCCAAGGTCATGCTGTTCGACGAGCCCACCTCCGCACTCGACCCGGAAATGGTCAACGAAGTGCTCGACGTGATGGTCGAACTCGCGCATGAAGGCATGACGATGATCTGCGTGACCCACGAGATGGGTTTCGCGCGCAAGGCCGCCGACCGCATCGTCTTCATGGCGGACGGCCAGATTCTCGAAGAGAACACGCCCGACGAGTTCTTCGAGCATCCGCAGACCGACCGTGCCAAGGACTTCCTCTCGAAGATCCTCACCCACTGACGAACCCACTGAAAGACGGGTACGCAATCCAATGACATTCACCAATACGTTCAAACGGAAGGCTTGCCGCGTAATCGCCGCGCTCGCCGCCGTGGCCTGCACAATGTCGCTGGCCGCCTGCGGCGCGGACGAAACCGGCAAGATCCGCATCGGCATCAAATTCGACCAGCCTGGCCTGGGCTTCAAGAAGTCCGGCACCTACGTGGGCTTCGACGTGGACGTGGCCAAATACGTCGCCAAGAAACTCGGCTATTCCGAAGACCAGATCATATGGAAGGAAGCCCCCTCCAAGCAGCGTGAGGCCATGATTCAGAACGGCGACGTGGACATGATCCTCGCCACCTACTCCATCACCGACGAGCGCAAGAAGGCCGTCTCCTTCGCTGGCCCGTACTTCGTGGCCGGACAGGATCTGCTCGTGCGCAAGGACGACAACTCCATCAACGGCCCCGAAGACCTGAACGGCAAGCGCCTATGCTCCGTCACCGGTTCGACCTCGGCCGCCACCGTCAAGGAGAAGTTCGCCTCCGAAGTCCAGCTCATGGAACAGCCCGGTTACGCCGAATGCGCCACCGCCCTGTTCTCCGGCATCGTGGACGCGGTAACCACCGATGACATCATCCTGGCCGGCCTGGCCTCCGCCTCGCGCGGCAAGCTCAAGGTGGTTGGCAAACCGTTCACGCAGGAATACTACGGCGTGGGCATCAAGAAGGGCGATACGCAGCTGGCCACCAAAATCAACAACGCCATCGTGGACATGATTCAGGACGGCTCGTGGGAGAACGCCATCAGCGATAACACCAAGGGCACCAACTACACGCCCGACGTACGCTACAACCCGCCCATCCCGGACGAAGGAGAGGAGGCCTGATGAGCGGATTCCTGGAACTCTTCAGCCAGTATGACGTGCTCGGCGCGTTTCTGGTCAATATCGAACTGACCTTGTGGTCCGCCCTGTTCTCCCTGATCCTCGGCGTGATCCTTGTGGTGATGCGCATCTCGCCGATTTCCTCACTCAGGGCCGTGGCCGGTGCGTATGTGGAACTGTTCAAGAACCTGCCGCTGACCATCATCATGGTGTTCATGGTGTTGGGTGCCTATGCGCAGCTGAAACTCAGCTTCTCCGACACCTTCGCCACGAACTTCTTCTGGCTCGCGGTCACCGGCCTGAGCCTGTACACGGCGGCGTTCGTGTGCGAATCGCTGCGTTCGGGCATCAACACCGTGCCGATTGGCCAGGCCGAGGCCGCACGAGCGCTGGGCTTGGGCTTCATGCAGTCCGCTACTGAGATTATCCTGCCGCAGGCCTTCCGAGGCTCCGTGGCGCCGCTCGGCAACACGCTGATCGCACTGCTCAAGAACTCCACCGTGGCCGCCGCCGCATCCGTGGCCACCGAAACATCCTCGCTGATGAGCGAGATGATCGAATTCCGCCCCGACGTGATCATCCAGATCTTCCTGATCTTCGCGCTCGGCTACGTGATCCTGATCATCCCCATCGGCATGCTCACCACGTACCTGTCCAACAAGCTCGCCGTAAGGAGGTGACGGATATGGCCGATACTTCGAATTCCGTGCTGTTCGACGCGCCCGGTCCCAAGGGCCGGCGCACCATTCGCATCGTCAACTGGATCGCAGGCATTCTGTTCGCGGTGGTGCTCGTGCTTATCCTCATGCGCCTGCACAACCCGCCGGACGGCGAGAATCAGCTCAGCTGGGAGCTGTGGAAGCCCGCCATCGAACGTGAAGCGTGGACCGATTTCTACCTGCCCGGACTGTGGATGACCATCAAGGCCACCGTCGTGGCCGTGGTGGGTGCCGTGGTGTTCGGCCTGGTGTTCGGCGTGGGCCGACTGCTGCCGAACCCGCTGGTACGTGGCGTTTCCGCCGTGATCGTCGAGTTCTGCCGTGCGGTGCCGGTGCTGCTGCTCATGATCTTCTTCTGGCGATGGTTCGCGTTCGCGGGCCTGCCCAGCCCGTCCTATTGGGCCGTGGTGCTGGCCTTGGTGCTGTACAACGGTTCGGTGGTCGCCGAACTGGTGCGCTCCGGCGTCGGCAATCTGCCGGGCGGCCAGCGTGAGGCCTCGCTCGCTTTGGGCCTGACCGAAACGCAGTCGCTGATGGAGATCGAGGTGCCGCAGGCCGTCTACGCCATGCTGCCGGCCGCCGTCACCCAGCTGGTCGTGGTGTTGAAGGATACCGCCCTAGGCTCGATCATCATGTATACCGACCTGCTGCAGGAATCGCGCCGACTCGGCTCGATGTACTTCAACATCCTGCAGACGCTGGTCATGGCCGCGGTGATTTACTTCATCGCCTGCTGGCTGTTGTCGAGGCTCGCCGAATGGCTGCCCTCGCGCATGCAGCAGCGTACGGCCGCACCCGCCGAACCCGAGCCGCTGGCGCCGATCGCCGCCGGCGACCCGTCCAATGTCAACCAGATCGCGGTGGCCAAGGAGCTCGAAGAGCTGCCGCTGGGCGGTACGCCGCGCAAATACCATGTGCATCACCGTGGCACCAACGCCTCGATTCGCAACTGGCGGCGCACCCGCTACGAACAGGGATATGACGCCACCCAGCCCGAGTCACAGGTTGACCCGGAAACCGGCGAATTCCAGGAGTCTCAAAAGCCTGAGGACAAGCCAGAGGCCTGACAGTCAGCTCAATCGCCGCTAAGCCGGCACGAAGAATTTACTGAGTGTTTGACTGGGCTCCGGCTACGTAGCCTTCACGGAGGATAGGTTGGAACATATGAAGATGTTCCGGCACCTATCCTCCGTTTTTGCTATTGCGACCATTGCGCCGCTGGCGTTGGCGGCCACGCTAGCCGTGACGCCTGCAATCGCACAGGCCGACCAGCTGCCCAACCCGGATTGGGTGGCATTGCTCTCCGACTACGAAAAGAACTATTGGCAGGCCCCCACCGATGCCGAACACGGTGGCAAGGTGCTCGACGCCGATACAATGAAACTCGACGAAGATTTGGCCGTGGCAATTAACCACAAAGCCGCCGAAAATCTCGATAAGGATGGCCTGAACGCCCAACGCAAGCGTGCGCTCGTCGACTCCGATCTGCAAGCCGAGGAAGCCATGCCGGACGCGCTCGGTCCGGTGCTTGGCAAATATATGAGCGAAGGGCTCAAATCCGGGAAACTCAACGCCGTCGCCGATATCTTCTCCTTTAACGTGGTCTCCACCTACGCCTCAAAACGTGCGGCCATGCATCCGCGCCCCTATCTGAACCGTGCGGAAAGCAGCTACGGCGGCACTAACGATCTCGCCGGACTGCCCGCCACGCTTGACATCAAGCAATCACCCTCATGGCTCGAACACGTGCCCGGCTACTCGAACTTGCAGAAAAACAGTTCCTACCCCTCCGGCCACACTACCGGCGCCTATTCGTGGGGTATCGCGCTGGCCGGCATGATTCCCGAACTCGCGCCGCAAATCATGGCCCGCACTTCGGAGGCCGGCAACAACCGCATCGTGCTCGGCGTGCATTATCCGCTTGACATCATGGGCGGGCGCATTGGCGCATCCGCCCAGAACGGGCAGTACTGGCATAACGAATTCGCTTCGTCCATCGTGCCCGCGTCCCGGCAGCTGCGCGACTATCTGGTGTCCCGCTGCGCCGCGGACGGCCACGGCACTACCCTCGTCGTCTGCATCGCCAACACCAAGGCCTCCGGTTCGGGCGGCTACACCAACGATTTTCTGGACCCAGTGGCCACCGAGCCGGTCGTGGACCAGGCCTCGGCCGTGCGCGTCTACACCGCACGCCTGACCTACACCTTCCCGCAAGACACCGCCCAGTCCGGCGCTGATTTCGTGGCCCCGCGCGGGGCGGCGGACGTGCTGCGACTGGCCTATCCCGAACTGCACGCCGATCAGCGCAACGCGATTTTGAAAGCCACCGCCTTGGATTCCGGATACCCCCTATGGCAATCGAGCGACGGCTGGCAGCGTATCAACTGGGCCAAAGCCCTGTGCGCCCGCGTCACCTTGGATAAGCACGGCGACGTGGCCAAGGTCGAGACCGCTGACCAAGTGGCGCTTGCCGGCCCGAGTGTGGTCAATGCCCAGTACATCGACGCGGGCAATCACCCGGCGTCGGATAGCTTGGCGGGTGAAAACAGTGCCGTTGCGGCCGGGCCGGATCTCGCCACCCTCCATGCCGTGCAACGACCGGCGTTGATCAGCGTAGCTATCGGTACCGCTGTAATCGCGATTATCGGCGGAATACGGACGGTTCGACGCAAATCCAAGAACCAGCTTCAGCAGTAATTCAGCCAAAGTTCAGTCGCGCTGCTCACCGCTGCGGTGACACTGAGCAGCATCGCCCTGATCGGCGTGCCCGCTGCGACTGCGGACGAGCAGCAGACCACTGCCGAACAGAACACGGCTGCCAAACCATCCGTAATCATCAACGAGGTCTATGCCGGCAATACGAAAGCTGCCGGAGACCCGGATAGCAAGCGTTGCGATTGGGCCGAGCTCAAGAACACCGGCTCCACAGACGTTGACGTGAAGGTCTGGGCATCTACGGCAGTGACAAGAAAGCCAAGAAGCACTACACCATCGGCACCAGCGAAGTAACGAATACGGACACCGTCATCAAAGCCGGCGGATATCTGGTGGCATACATCGACCCCGACAAGGCAAAGCCTGCCAAAACCTGCGATGCCGCTGCCGATATGAAAGTCTCCTCGATCAAGAGCGAGAGCGACAATCTGATAGTCACGATTCTGGCCACTTCGAATTGTGATGATAAGAACGCATCCACGAAATTCAATGATTCGGCCACCCGACTCACGTTGCAGGACAGCGACGATAATGTCGTGGCCGATGCCGTGTTCGATTTTTCGGGTCTATTCCACGTATACCGCGCAGCTGTCCAGCAAGCGCAAGGGCATGGAAGCTGAAGGCAAGACCTGGAACTATCACGATATTCTTGCGCAATTCATCACGATGCACAACAAGAAGTCAAACGTACTGCTTATCTGGTCGGGTGACTGGCCCACCTACAGCAGCAATTCCGACAAATACTATGTGATTCTTGCCGGTGAGGGCTTCGACTCGACGGATGAGGCTTGGAATTGGTGCAAAGCCAACAATTACGGTCCGAACGACTGCATGTCTATAGATTTGCAGTAACAAGTGGAATGTGAATGTCGCTACGTTGCTGGGTCTCCTGAGTTACAAGACGTACAATCGGGAGCATGGCCAAGGACGACGACAGAACCAACAAGCCTGAAGAGGCCGGCAAGTGGGGTACAGCCGGAAAATCCTCAGGAAAGAACAACAAGAACGGCAAGGGAAAGGAATACAAAACCGATCGACGGATCGACAAGGTATTACAGCTCGCGGCGGATCGCATAGACACCATCGACTCCAGTGCCAGCGTGCCTGAACGACTGGCACGTGCGGCGAAATCCAGTGAACTGCTCAGCGCCGTATGGTCGTTGCCGCCCGCTCAACGTCTTATGTTCCACCACGGTATGCAGGTCACTGATGTCGAAGGCGATTCCACTCCCGGATTCGACGGCAATAAAGAGGACGCCGAGGAGTTCATTTCGATCAGCTCCTCCGAAATCGCCCGATACCAGCGGCTCATGTACGCGAATGGCGTCAAAGGCTCGACACGGCGGCTGCTCATCGTGCTGCAAGGCATGGATGCCTCCGGCAAGGGCGGCATCGTGCGTCACGTGTTCAGCCAAGGTGACCCGATGGGCATCCATTACCATGGCTTCGGCAAGCCTGCGGCCGAGGAGCTCGACCACGACTTCCTCTGGCGTGTGAAGCGTGAAGTGCCCAAGGCGGGGTGGATTGCCGTATTCGACCGTTCCCATTATGAAGATGTGGTCATGCCGCACGTCTATGGCACCTATCCCGAAGACGTATGGCGTGCCCGCTACGACCAGATCAACGATTTCGAACGTGAACTGGCCGCCAGCGGATGCGCCATCCTCAAGATCTTCCTCGTGGTAAGCCAGGAAGAACAGAAAAAACACTTCCTCGGGAGACTGGACGATCCCACCAAGTTCTGGAAATTCGACATCTCCGATCTCGAGGCCCGCGACCGCTGGGATGAGTATATGGCCGCATGGCAGGAGGTGTTCGAGAAAACCAGCACGGCCGCCGCACCTTGGTACCTCGTACCGGCCGATAACCGCTGGTATTCGCGAGCAGTGGTCTCCGAACTGCTGCGCACCACCTTGAAGAACATGAACATGACCTGGCCGCCCCTCGAACCCGAGGTGGACCCCGACGAGGTGCGCCGCCGGTTGGCGTGAGCGATCCTCCCACTGGCGGAGCCAAGCGCATGGCACGGCTCTTCGCACGGCTCCGCCCGCTGGCGGGAGGCGTCGCATAGCGACGGAGGGTGGCTCGTGCCGCCGGAATAGGCCACTGGGTAGACTGAGCATTATGACTGACGAGAAGGAATACGGATCCCTGGGGCGGCTGGCCCCCGAATGGGACGGTGACGAGCGTGAACGGAATCTTACGGCCGATGACATCTACGAACGGTTCTTCGGCTGGGTGGAAGACGTCAAGGGCATCGAGCCGTGGCCGCATCAGGAAGAGGCCATTATGGACCTCTTGGCCGGCGACCATGTGATTTTGAATACCCCGACCGGTTCGGGCAAATCGCTGGTGGCGCTCGGCATGCACTTCGCCGCCCTATGCACTGGCCGCCGCTCCTATTACACCGCTCCGATCAAGGCGCTGGTGTCGGAGAAATTCTTCGACTTGGTCGAAGTGTTCGGCCGCGACAATGTCGGCATGATCACCGGTGACAGCCACATCAACGCGGACGCGCCGATCATCTGCTGCACCGCCGAAATCCTCGCCAATCAGGCTTTGCGCGAAGGCACCCATGCCGATGTGGGCCTCGTGGCGATGGACGAATTCCATTATTACGGTGATCCGGAGCGCGGCTGGGCGTGGCAGGTGCCACTGCTCACGCTGCCGCAGACCCAGTTCCTGCTGATGAGCGCCACACTCGGCAATGTGGACGCCATCGCCGACAAGCTCTCCGATCTGAACGACACCCCGGACGTGGATGTAATCGCCGACGCGCCGCGACCGGTGCCGTTGAGCTACGAATACACGCTCGACCCGATGGAAAAAACCGTGGAACTCGCCTTCCGCAACGGCGAAACCCCGATTTACGTGGTCCACTTTTCGCAGGACGCCGCATTGGAGACCGCGCAAGCGCTCGCCTCCACCGGCGTGTCCAGCAAGGAACAGCGCCAAGCCATCGCAGAAGCCATCAAAGGCGTCAAGTTCACCACAGCCTTCGGCAAGATTCTGCAGCGACTGCTGCGCACCGGTGTCGGCATCCATCATGCCGGCATGCTGCCTCGCTACCGCCGCCTGGTCGAACAGCTCGCCCAGCAGGGTCTGCTGCCGGTGATTTGCGGCACCGATACATTGGGCGTCGGCATCAATGTGCCGATTCACTCCGTGGTGCTCACGGCCCTGACCAAGTTCGACGGCACCAAGATGCGCCGCCTGCGCGCCCGCGAATTCCACCAGATTGCCGGACGAGCTGGCCGTATGGGATTCGATACCGAGGGACTGGTGATCGCCGAGGCTCCCGAATATGAAATCGAAAACCAGAAAGCCATCGCCAAGGCCGGGGGAGACCCGAAGAAGCTCAAGAAGGTCAAGCGCAAGAAGGCTCCGGAAGGTTTTGTGACCTGGAACCAGAGCACGTTTGACAAGCTCATCGACGCCGAACCGGAGACCCTGGTCCCGCACCTGAAAATCACGCATTCGATGGTGCTCAATGAAGTGGCGCAGGGCGGTGACGCCCGTGCCCGTATCGACGATCTCATCGACGATTCCGCGCAGACCCCCGACCAGAAGGAGCATCTGCACCAGCGGGCCGACGAGATCTTCCAAACCCTGTTCGATACCGAAGTCATCGAAACCGAGGACCGCAAGGACGGCGGCAAGGACTACTACATGACCCTTGATATGCCGGACGACTTCGCCCTCGACCAGCCGCTCTCCCCGTTCCTGCTGGCCGCGCTCGAACTGCTCGACCCCGAGTCCGACACCTATGCGCTGGACGTGATTTCCATGGCCGAGGCCACGCTCGAAGACCCCAAGCAGGTGCTGCGTGCCCAGGAGCGTCAGGCCCGAGACAAGGCGATGGCCGATATGAAGGCCGACGGACTCGACTATGACGAGCGTATGGATAAGCTGCAGGAGATTACGTATCCGAAGCCACTGGAAGACATGCTCGAAGCCGCGTTCGACCAGTACCGCCACGATGTGCCGTGGGCCAACGACTACTGGCTATCGCCGAAATCCGTGGTGCGCGACATGGTGGAAACCGCCTCCGACTTCACCGGATACATCACCCGATACAACATCGCCCGCTCCGAAGGTACCCTGTTGCGCTACCTCTCGGACGCCTACCGCACGCTGGCGCGCACCGTGCCGCCCGAAAAGCGTGACGAGCAACTCGAAGACATCATCTCCTGGCTGCGCGTGCTCGTGCGCTCCATCGACTCCTCGCTGGTGGATGAATGGGAGAACGCCGGCGATTCCGCCGACCAGTCCGAGGCGGCGGCCTCCTTGGCGGCGCCGGGCAAGAAGAACGCGGTGGTCGAGGACCGACGAGGCCTTATCGTGCTGATCAGAAACGCCATGTTCCGCCGTGTGCAGCTTATGGACCTCGACCAGCCGGACAAGCTCGGCGCGCTCGACAAAGACTGGGGCTACGGTGTGCACGAATGGGAAGATGTGCTCGACGACTACTACGACGAGCACGAGTACGTGGGCATCGGCGCCGAAGCGCGCTCGCCCGAACTGTTCATGTTGGATGACAAGCACGAGAACGACGAGCATACGTGGAAGGTGCGTCAGATTATCGATGATTCCGATGGCGATCACGATTGGGCCATCGAAGGCATCGTGGACCTCGACGCCACCCAAGACACCGGCGAAGTAGTCTTCCACGACTACAAGGTGAGTAACTGATTCCTTTCTTGGCTCCCCTCTCTGAGGGAAGCCAGGGTGCAGCTCGAACGTCTGTTCGAACACTGGGGTACTATAGGACGTTATGAGTGAGAACGATTTGTTTGGGGCGGCTGATGCGCCGGAGTCGATGACGCGGCCGTTGGCGGTGCGCATGCGTCCACGCACTTTGGACGAGGTGATTGGCCAAACGCAGGTGTTGGGCCAGGGCTCGCCGCTGCGCCGCCTCGCCAATCCGGCCAGCAAAGGCAGTCTCACCGCGCCGAGCTCCGTAATCCTGTTCGGCCCTCCAGGCGTCGGCAAAACCACGCTCGCCACCATCGTGGCCGGCCAATCCGGCCGCGTGTTTGAGGAACTCTCCGCCGTGACATCCGGCGTCAAAGACGTGCGCGACGTACTCACCCGCGCTCACGAACGGCTCGTGTCACGCGGCCGGGAAACCGTACTGTTCATCGACGAGGTACATCGCTTCTCCAAATCCCAGCAGGATGCGCTGCTTCCCGCCGTCGAAAACCGCGACGTGACCTTTATCGGCGCCACCACCGAGAACCCGAGCTTTTCCATCATCAAACCGTTGCTCTCCCGTTCGGTGGTCGTCAAGCTTGAGTCATTGGAGCCTGATCAGCTCATCGAACTGGTGCAGCGCGCGCTGACTGATGACCGCGGTCTCAGGGGCGAGGTCAAAGCCACGGACGAAGCCATCGCCGACATCGTGCGCATGGCCGGTGGTGACGCACGCAAGAGTCTCACGATTCTGGAGGCCGCGGCTGGCGCGGTCACCGGCGACGAAGCCCGCAAAAAGGGCGCACGCCGACCCATCATCACCCCCGAAATCGTGGCTACGGTAATGGACACCGCCACCGTGCGCTACGACAAAGACGGCGATGACCATTACGACGTGATTTCCGCATTCATCAAATCCATGCGGGGCTCCGATCCGGATGCCGCCATCCATTATCTGGCACGCATGCTGAAAGCGGGTGAAGATCCGCGCTTCATCGCCCGTCGCATCATGATCGCCGCCAGCGAGGAAGTCGGCATGGCCGCCCCGCAGATTTTGCAGGTCACCGTGGCCGCGGCGCAGGCCGTGGCGCTGGTCGGCATGCCCGAGGCACGTATTGTTTTGGCCGAAGCTACGATTGCCGTGGCCACCGCGCCCAAATCAAACGCCAGCTATAACGCCATTAACCAGGCGCTCGCGGACGTGGATGCCGGCAAGATCGGCGCTGTTCCGCTGTATTTGAGGAACGCCCCCACCAAGCTTATGAAAGAGTGGGGCAACCACGAGGGCTACAAGTATGCGCACGATTGGCCCGGTGCCGTGGCGCCACAGGAATATATGCCCGAAGAGCTGCGTGGCACCGAGTACTACCATCCCAACGATCGCGGCTACGAACACGAAGTCAGCCAGCGTCTTGCCAAGATTCGCCCGATGTTGCATGGCGGGGAACCCGAACAGAAATGAACATAGGGGAGTAAAGTGTAACGCAACAATAACAGTGGGAAAGGGAAGACAAACACCATGGCGACCATCTTCATCGTGGACGACGATCAGGCCATCGGCGAAATGCTTAGTCTTGTTTTGGAAAACGAGGGATTCCAGACTGTGACCTGCCTGGACGGGCTGAGGGCTGTGGAAATGTTCCCCATCGTCAAGCCCGATTTGATTCTGCTTGACGTTATGCTCCCCGGGCTGGACGGCACGGGGGTGGCCCGCCGCATCAGAGCTACCTCTAATGTGCCGATTATCATGCTCACCGCCAAATCAGACACACTTGACGTCGTGGCCGGCTTGGAAGCCGGGGCCGACGACTACGTGCCCAAGCCCTTCAAAGTGGCCGAATTGCTGGCGCGTATCCATGCACGCTTCCGCATCGCCAAGCCGGCCGCCGAAGACGGTGCCACCGGTGGCGCAAGCGGTGGCAATGCAAACGTCAACCATCTGGAACGCGGATCCATCGTCATCGACCGTTTGGAACACACCGCCACCAAGGATGGCAAGGACCTGAATCTTACTCCGATGGAATTCGAGCTGCTGTTCATGCTTGCGGCCGCCGCCGGCGAGGCCATCAGTCGTTCCAGCCTGCTCAAGAATGTCTGGGGATACGAGAATTCCGGCGATACGCGCCTGGTCAATGTGCATGTTCAACGCCTTAGGGCCAAAGTGGAGGATGACCCCGAGAACCCGCAAATCGTGCAGACCGTACGTGGCATCGGCTACAAGTTCGTCACTCCTGAACAATGAACCTGCGCCCTCGATTCAGCCTCAAACGCTTGCTGCGCCACGGACGCGCTGAAGTTCGTCGCTCGCTGCAGGCCCGCACCGTGGCCCTCACCGTGATTCTTACACTGGCCGTGGCCATCGTCTTCTCTGGCGTATCGATGGTATCAGTGCGCGCCTCGCTGCTTACCCAAATCACTTCGCAGTCGCGTGCCGACTATTCAAACATGGTGCAGCAGGCCCAAACCAGTCTGGACGCGGCCGATGTCTCCGCCACAGTGCAGATCCAGCAGCTGGTCAATGACTTGGCGTCCTCGTTGCAATCCGAGGGGCCCTCCAACCTGATAGGTGTGTATTTGTGGAGTCGTGATACCAACTCGCGTGCCATCATCCCCGTATCCACCGAACCCAGCTATCAAAGTCTGATTTCTGATGACATCCGTTCGTCCGTGGCCTCCGACTTGGATGACAGCGTGTTCTATCAGCCGGTCGAAATTCCCGGTGATTCCGGCATGTCGGGCAGCGGGACGCCCGCAGCGGTGCTCGGCACCGTATTGGACTTTGGCGTGGCCGGCAACCTCGAATTCTTCGCCATTTATTCGTACACGTTCCAGCAGCAGTCCTTGACGCAGATTCAGCTCAGTCTGGTGGTCATCTGTGCGTTGCTGTCCATCGTGGTGGGCGTAGTAATCTGGCTGGTGATTCGTGGCATCGTGCGCCCGATTGAACGAGTGGCAGCGGCCTCGGAAACACTGGCCTCCGGCAATCTCGATATGCGCGTTACCGTGAATCGTAAGGATGAGCTTGGTGTGCTGCAGCAATCCTTCAATACGATGGCTGATGCGCTCAACCAGAAGATTGATGAGCTGGAGGAAGCAAGCGTTTTCCAGAAACGATTTGTGTCCGACGTCAGTCATGAATTGCGCACCCCGGTGACCACCATGCGTATGGCTTCCGACCTGCTCGAAATGAAAAAAGACGGCTTCGACCCCTCCACCAAGCGTACGGTCGAACTGTTGGCCGGCCAGATCAGTCGATTCCAAGACATGCTCGCCGATCTGTTGGAAATCTCCCGCTACGATGCCGGTTATGCGGCACTTGACCTTGTGGAAACCGATTTATGCGAACCAATTGAAACGGCAGTGGACCAAGTTGCCGGCATCGCCCAAGCCAAACGGGTGCCGATTCACACGTATCTGCCCAATGTGCAGGTTTTGACTCGTATCGATTCGCGTCGAGTGATTCGCATCGTCAGAAATCTGTTGGCCAATGCCGTCGATTTCGCTGAGGACCGGCCGATCGAAGTGCGTGTCGCGGCCAACCGCAAAGCCGTGGCCATCAGCGTTCGCGACTATGGCGTTGGTATCGACGAAGACAAAGTCGCTCATGTATTCGATCGATTCTGGAGAAGCGACCCTTCACGTTCGCGCGTTACCGGCGGCACCGGATTGGGCTTGGCCATCGCCATGACTGATGCCTTGCTGCACCACGGTACTATCCGTGTACGTTCGGCAGTGGGGGAGGGCACCTGGTTCTTGGTATTGCTGCCGCGTGACCCCGACCAAGGTGAGGTGGCGGACGCTGAACTGCCGGTGAATTTTGCTTCTGAAACGCCCGATGACCTGCGTATTACCGGTGGGTTTGGTGTGGCCACCAGCCAAGTCACACATGATTATCATGAGGTTCGCCGCGACACGATGATGGGGAGGCCACTATGAGACGAGTGACCAGAACGATTGCCGCCGCAGGCGCGGCCATAGCCTGTTGCATCACGATGACGGCATGCTCAAGTCCGTTCGGTTTGCCGATTAGCGGCTCGGTGCAGACTCTGGCACCGGTGGAACAGCAGACCCAGCGTGTTTACACCAATCCTCAGGGGCCTGCGGACGATGCACAGCCGGAAACCATCGTCAAAGGGTTCTATGATGCCATGCCTGCCGGCGTACAGTCCGATGGCTACCGTGTGGCCCGTGAGTTTCTGACCGGTTCGGCGTCGGCCGGATGGAATGGCGATTCCTCGGCACTGGTCTACAGCGGTACGCCGGATTTCCGCCGCCGTGCCAATACGATGAGTACCCCGCAAGGGGCGGAGAGCTCGCTGATTGTAGAAGTACAGCTCCAAGTGGTCGGCTCTCTGGACTCGCATGGCGTGTATACGCCGACAGATAGCAGCACGATCAGCAAAGTTCCTTATATCTTGATTAAAAGAAGCGGCCAGTGGCGCATCTCCTCGTTGGAGAACGGCGTGGTGATATCCACCGCCGATTTTGAACAAGTCTTCCGCCAAGTATCCGTGTATCAGGTGAGCACATCCGGCAAACAGCTCATACCGGATGTTCGATGGCTGAGCTGGCGCAACTGGCGCACCCAGGCAGTCGGTGAAGTACTCTCGGATGCACCCTCCTGGTTGGAAGGAGTGCTGCGAGGCACCGGCTTGCCTACCATCAAACTCGCGGTCGACAGCGTGCCGGTGAAGAACAATGTGGTGGAGATACACCTTAACAGCGGTATCAATGCGCTGAATGAGGAAGAACGAGGCCTGCTGGTACATCGCATCCGTCTGACTATGGGCGACGGCAATGCCGAATACGCGCTGAAGATTACCGGCGACGGAGTGGACTATTCTGATGCCGACGCAAATGTGAAACTTACTACCGAGCAGCCGACAGCGGGCGTATACACGTTGACCGGTGGTCATATCGTTTCCCTGGCCAGCTCCAGTCCGTTGCGTGTAGGGGAGGCCCCCGGATATGACGATGCTCGGGGCTTCGTTTTTTCCTCATCCGGCGGCGCGGTGTTGCGTGCGGACGGCGTGGTCGAATGCCTGAAATCTGATGGTGCGTCCTGTGGGGTGATGTTCTCCGGCGAGCCGATGCGATCGATTACCGAAGGTCTGGATGGCGAAGTATGGGCTGTATCCGAGAACGGGCGCGAATTGCATGTGTCAGATGGGGGCAAGGAAACCGATCTGAAGCTTGATTGGCTTGGTGCTGCCGACAGCATTGTGGCATTGGCGGTTTCTCCGGAAGGGTGCCGATTGGCGTTGGCAGTCGGGGGCGAGGACACGAACGGCGTGATGATGACCGGTGTGGCGCGCAACGGTGATAAAACACTGAGCGGTCTGAGCAAAGCGGCCACCCAAGTGAGTGTGCTCAGGCACGTCACCATGCTCACGTTCTACAATGATCTGAATCTGGTGTACGCCACCACACCTCCTGAGGGAAACAGCGAACGACAAGAGGCATGGCGTCAAATGGCACCAGGCCCGGCCAATGCGCAGCGTTTACCCAATGGAATCATAACGTCGATGGCATCGGGGCAGATCAGCCTGTCCCGTCGCCTGGCTATTGTGGACGATTTGGGTATTGTGCGCTCCGTTTCCGGCTCACTCGACGGTTCCTGGACCATCGCCGATAGCCAGGTCACTGCCCTCGGTGCGCAGTAGATGGTATAAGAAAAACGGTGTTCATAATAACTTTTCTTGTTGTATGAGGCAACGGCTTTGTCGCTCGGCTGGCGAGCGGCATTGCCGCTGCGCAACCAATCACTATTATTGGTCTGTTATCAAGGCAAAACAGTGTTGCGACGCCATTTTTGAACCGCTGTTATTAATTTGTTATAAACCTGTTATCAAACTGTTATCGCATGCGATTGAACATTTGGCCTGTGAGCGTCATACTAGAGGCTGTCGATGACGAACAGTCACCAAACAGGATGAAAGATCATCCAAAAAATAAACACTGCTCGAGGAGGAGTATTTATGAAGAATTGGAAGAAGGCCATTGCCCTCGTTGCTTCTGCTGCTGCGCTTGTCAGCGTTGCCGCATGCGGTTCCAGCAACGCAGGTGGCAGCTCGGACTCCGGCAAGAAGACGGTTGGCTTCGTGGCTGTCGGTCCTGAGGGCGGCTTCCGTACCGCCAACGAGAAGGACATTCAGAAGGCATTCGAGGATGCCGGCTTTGACCTGACCTACTCTCCGACCCAGAACAACGATCAGCAGAAGCAGATTCAGGCGTTCAACAAGTTCGTTAACGACGAAGTCGACGCCATCATCCTGTCCTCCACCGAGGATTCCGGTTGGGATGACTCCCTGAAGAAGGCCGCTGAGGCTGAGATTCCGGTCTTCACCGTTGACCGTAACGTGGACGTCAAGGACGCCGAGGCCAAGAAGGCCATCGTTGCTCACATCGGACCGTCCAACGTCTGGTGCGGCGAGCAGGCTGCCGAGTTCGTGAACAAGAACTTCCCGGATGGCGCCAACGGCTTCATCCTCGAAGGCCCTGCCGGCCTGTCCGTGGTGAAGGATCGTGGCACTGGTTGGGGCAACAAGGTTGCCTCCAACGTCAAGGTTCTTGAGTCCCAGTCCGCTAACTGGTCCACTGATGAGGCCAAGACCGTGACCGCTGGTCTGCTCGACAAGTACAAGTCCGACAACCCGCAGTTCATCTTCGCTCAGAACGACGAGATGGGCCTCGGTGCCGCTCAGGCTGTTGACGCCGCCGGCCTCAAGGGCAAGGTCAAGATCATCACCATCGACGGTACCAAGAACGCTCTGCAGGCTCTTGTTGATGGTGACCTCTCCTACGTGATCGAGTACAACCCGATTTTCGGCAAGGAAACCGCTCAGGCCGTCAAGGACTACCTGGATGGCAAGACCGTTGAGAAGGACATCGAGATCGAGTCCAAGACCTTCGACGCCGCCTCCGCCAAGGAAGCTCTGGACAACAACACCCGCGCCTACTGATAAGTCTGCTGCGACTCATTGATAACTGAACCAAATAATTGATGTGATGGTGTGAGAAGGATGTTCCTTCCACACCATCACTCATGTGTGGCTCAAATATCACAAAACGATAACACTTCATTCTCGTTTAAGGCAAAGACATGACAGATAAAAACCCCATCGTCGTAATGAAAGGCATTACGATTGAATTCCCGGGCGTCAAGGCCTTGGATGGTGTTGATTTGACTCTCTACCCGGGCGAAGTTCACGCCCTGATGGGTGAGAACGGTGCAGGCAAGTCCACCATGATTAAGGCTCTGACCGGTGTGTACAAGATCAACGCCGGCTCCATTATGGTGGACGGCAAGCCTCAGCAGTTCAACGGCACCCTCGACGCACAAAACGCCGGTATCGCCACCGTGTATCAGGAAGTGAACCTGTGCACCAACCTTTCCGTCGGTGAGAACGTGATGCTGGGCCACGAAAAGCGCGGCCCCTTCGGCATCGACTGGAAGAAGACCCACGAGGCCGCCAAGAAGTATTTGGCACAGATGGGCCTCGAATCCATTGACCCGCACACTCCGCTGAGCTCCATCTCCATCGCTATGCAGCAGCTGGTCGCCATCGCCCGCGCTATGGTTATCAACGCCAAGGTGCTGATTCTCGATGAGCCGACCTCTTCGCTGGATGCCAACGAGGTCAGGGACCTGTTCGCGATCATGCGCAAGGTGCGTGACTCGGGCGTGGCCATCCTCTTCGTCTCCCACTTCCTCGATCAGATTTATGAGATTACCGATCGTCTGACCATTCTGCGTAACGGCCAGTTCATCAAGGAGGTCATGACCAAGGACACCCCGCGCGACGAACTCATCGGCATGATGATTGGTAAGTCCGCCGCCGAGCTGTCCCAGATTGGTGCCAAGAAGGCTCGCCGTGAAATCACCTCTGGCGAGAAGCCGATCGTCGATGTCAAGGGCCTCGGCAAGAAGGGCACCATCAACCCGGTTGATGTTGACATCTACAAGGGTGAGGTCGTTGGCTTCGCTGGCCTGCTGGGCTCCGGTCGTACCGAGCTTGGTCGACTCCTGTATGGTGCCGACAAGCCGGATTCGGGTACCTACACGCTCAACGGCAAGAAGGTCAACATCTCCGATCCGTACACGGCTTTGAAGAACAAAATCGCGTACTCCACCGAAAACCGTCGTGATGAGGGCATCATCGGCGACCTGACCGTCCGCCAGAACATCCTTATCGCCCTGCAGGCAACGCGCGGTATGTTCAAGCCGATTCCCAAGAAGGAAGCGGACGCCATCGTTGACAAGTACATGAAGGAACTCAACGTTCGTCCCGCCGACCCGGATCGCCCGGTCAAGAATCTCTCCGGCGGCAACCAGCAGAAGGTGCTCATTGGCCGTTGGCTGGCCACGCACCCCGAGCTGCTGATTCTGGACGAGCCGACCCGTGGTATCGATATCGGTGCCAAGGCTGAAATTCAGCAGGTCGTGCTTGACCTGGCTTCTCAGGGCATGGGCGTTGTCTTCATCTCCTCCGAGCTTGAAGAGGTCGTGCGTCTGTCCGACGACATCGAGGTTCTCAAGGACCGCCACAAGATCGCAGAAATCGAAAACGACGACACCGTCTCTCAGGCGACCATCGTCGAAACCATCGCTAACACCAACGTAAACACCGGAAAGGAGGCATGAGATGGCTGAAAAGGCAAAAGCCGAGGGCAACAACTTTGTCAAGAAGCTGCTGAGCAGCAACCTGACCTGGTCGATCGTCGCATTCATTCTTCTGGTCATCATCTGCACCATCTTCCAGCATGACTTCCTGGCTTTGAGCTGGAACAGCAACACCGGTGGTCTGGCCGGCCCGCTGATCACCATGCTCCAGGAATCTGCCCGATACCTGATGATTGCAACCGGTATGACCTTGGTTATCTCCACCGCCGGTATCGACCTTTCGGTCGGTTCCGTTATGGCAGTGGCAGGTGCCGCCGCCATGCAGACCCTGTCCAATGGCATGAACGTGTGGCTCTCCATCCTCATCGCCTTGGCTGTTGGTCTGGCCATTGGCTGCGTCAACGGCGCTCTGGTTTCCTTCCTGGGCCTACAGCCGTTCATCACCACCCTGATTATGATGCTCGCCGGCCGTGGTATGGCCAAGGTCATCACCTCCGGTGAGAACACCGACGCCTCCGCAGTTGCTGGCAACGAACCGCTGAAGTGGTTCGCCAACGGCTTCATTCTGGGCATTCCCGCCAACTTCGTCATCGCCGTTATCATTGTGATTCTCGTTGGCCTGCTGTGCCGCAAGACCGCTATGGGCATGATGATTGAGGCCGTGGGCATCAACCAGGAAGCCTCCCGTATGACCGGTATCAAGCCGAAGAAGATCCTCTTCCTCGTCTACGCGATTTCCGGCTTCCTCGCGGCCATCGCTGGTCTGTTCGCCACCGCATCCGTGATGCGTGTCGACGTGGTTAAGACCGGTCAGGACCTCGAAATGTACGCCATTCTGGCAGTCGTCATCGGCGGTACTTCACTGCTGGGTGGTAAGTTCTCCCTCGCCGGCTCTGCTGTCGGTGCTGTAATTATCGCCATGATCCGCAAGACCATCATCACCCTGGGCGTCAACGCCGAGGCAACTCCGGCCTTCTTCGCCGTCGTTGTGATTGTGATCTGCGTGATGCAGGCTCCGAAGATTCACAACCTGAGCGCGAATATGAAACGCAAGCGCGCGCTCAAGGCTCAAGCTAAGGCGGTGGCAGCATGACAACAGCTACGGCAAACAAAGTGAAGGCTCCCAAGAAGGGCTTCAAGCTCGATCGTCAGATGATCCCGACCCTCGCGGCCGTGGTGATCTTCATCCTGATGATCATCATGGGTCAGGCGTTGTTCGGCACCTACATTCGACTGGGCTTCATCTCCTCCCTGTTCATTGACCACGCCTACCTGATTATTCTGGCTGTGGCCATGACCCTGCCGATTCTGACCGGTGGTATCGATTTGTCTGTCGGTGCTATCGTGGCCATCACCGCAGTCGTCGGCCTGAAGCTGGCGAACGCCGGCGTGCCCGCCTTCCTGGTCATGATCATCATGCTGCTCATCGGCGCTGTGTTCGGCCTGCTGGCCGGCACCTTGATCGAGGAATTCAACATGCAGCCGTTCATCGCGACCCTGTCGACGATGTTCCTGGCCCGTGGTCTTGCCTCCATCATCTCCACCGACTCGCTGACCTTCCCGCAGGGCAATGACTTCTCGTTCATCTCCAACGTGATCAAGATCATCGACAATCCGAAGATCTCCAACGATCTGTCCTTCAACGTCGGCGTGATCATCGCACTGGTGGTTGTGGTCTTCGGCTACGTCTTCCTGCACCATACCCGCACCGGACGCACCATCTACGCCATCGGCGGCTCCCGTTCCTCCGCGGAACTCATGGGTCTGCCGGTCAAGCGCACGCAGTACATCATCTACTTGACCTCTGCGACTCTCGCCGCCCTGGCCTCGATCGTGTACACTGCAAACATCGGCTCTGCCAAGAACACTGTGGGTGTTGGCTGGGAGCTCGACGCCGTTGCCTCCGTGGTCATCGGCGGTACGATCATCACCGGTGGCTTCGGCTACGTGCTCGGCTCCGTGCTCGGCTCTCTGGTCCGCTCCATCCTCGATCCGCTCACCTCTGACTTCGGTGTGCCGGCCGAATGGACCACCATCGTTATCGGTCTCATGATCCTCGTCTTCGTTGTGCTTCAGCGCGCGGTGATGGCGGTCGGCGGAGATAAAAAATAGCGGGCTTGCCCGCTCGGTCTCCGCACCGAATACGACACACACCATAACTGAATAGGCGGGATCAGCCCGGCTGCTGTGATGGCAAGGTCACAGCAGCCGGCACTGCCCGCCAAAGCTTTCTTTCTCCTTTTCTTCCTTTCATTAGCGTGTGGGGCGTGCCCCGGGATTCTCCCGGGG